>NZ_FRCW01000003.1:0-300000 GCF_900143055.1 Fibrobacter sp. UWR3
CCCGCCCTTTCTTTTGTCCGCACCCCGGCCAAGCGAATCGGCCAGAACCGCTCCCGCGAGAGTGAACTCGTTCACTTTCAACACGGAGCGAAAAGATGACAAAGAGTTCCAAGAGCGGCAAGTTCACTTTTATTGACTTGTTTGCGGGAATTGGCGGAATGCGTATAGCATTTGAATCTGCAGGTGGAAAGTGCGTTTACACAAATGAATGGAATAAGTTTAGTCAAAAAACATACTTTGACAATTTTGGTGACATGCCCGACGGAGATATTACTAAGGTTGACGCGCAGACAATTCCCGATCATGACGTATTGGTAGCAGGCTTTCCGTGTCAACCATTTTCTATTGCTGGCGTTTCTAAGAAAAATAGTTTAGGAAGGGCAACAGGCTTCGAGGATAAAACTCAAGGAACTTTGTTCTTTGATGTTTGCCGTATTATTAAGGCGAAACGTCCGAAAGCGTTTATGCTTGAAAATGTCAAAAATCTTTGCAGCCACGATAAAGGCAATACGTTCAAAATAATCCAAGAATCATTAGATGAACTAGATTACGAGATTTTTTATAAAGTCTTAGACGGCCAGAACTTCGTTCCACAACATCGTGAACGTATTCTCATTGTCGGTTTTGATAGACAAAGGTTTAATACCCCAATAGATTTTAAATTTGATATAACCCCAGTAGAGCCGAAACCAACTATAAAAGACATTCTTGAAAAGAAACCTGATTCGAAATACACTCTTTCTGACAAATTGTGGAGTTATTTACAAGCGTATGCAGCAAAACACAAAGCTGCCGGAAATGGTTTCGGTTATGGAATAGCTCCGTTAAATGGTGTATCACGTACCTTAAGTGCAAGATACTATAAAGATGGCTCGGAAATTCTCATTGCACAACGAAATAAAAATCCAAGAAGATTGACACCGCGCGAATGTGCAAGATTGCAGGGCTTTCCGGATACTTTCAAAATAACCGTTTCCGATGGACAGGCGTATAAACAGTTTGGAAACTCAGTCGTTGTTCCTTTGATGGCTAGTGTCGCGAAACTGATTGCGGAGAGATTGAAATCAAATGCAAAATAACGCCTCTGACGCTATTAAGGTAGTTACTTTGGGACAAAGAACATTTTGTAAGTTCTTGTCGGCAAATGATACGGACCCCAAACAAAGCCATCAAGCGGGAATCTATATTCCGCAAAACAGTTTTTCTATTCTATTTGATTCTCCAGGAATAAAAGGAGACAATAAGGATAGATTTGTTTCTGTTTATTGGCATTATGAAGAAGAATACATCTCTGATGAAGTGCGCTTCATCTATTATGGGCGGAATACAAGAAACGAGTACAGAATCACGCATACACCGTTTTTTAAAACTGAATATACAGGAGCTCTATTTGTATTTACCCAATGTAACGAAGAAAATTATCAAGCCTTTATTTTAAATACAGATGACGAAATAAATCAATTCTTGGACGCATTCGGCCTCTCTCCGCATAAAACAAATTGCTTGATAGATGGTTGTAAGCCAACAAGCGACAACGATTTGATAAAGGCGTTTATCCAAGATATAGATGACAAGGGAATTGATTTTCCCGATTCAAAAAGAATGTCTGCTGCCGCAAGGGATATTTGTGATAAAACAATTTCTCCTCAAGCATTGATTTTGACAAACCCAGACAAAAAAATTTTAGACTGGACTGATATGGAATACAATATTTTCAAAGCGGTAGAGTATTCTCGCTATGGAAATATTGTTTCACAAGGTTTTCCATCGGTTGATGAATTTGTTGACATGGCAAACCAAGTCTTGAATCGAAGAAAAAGCCGAGCAGGAAAAAGTCTTGAGCATCATCTTGCCGCAATATTTGATGGAAACCATTTGCCATTTGAGGAACAGGTAGTGACCGAAGGAAATAAAAGGCCTGATTTCATATTTCCATCAAAAAAGGCATACCATGATTTGACATATCCAGCAAAAAAACTGATTTCTCTTGCGGCTAAAACAACTTGCAAAGATCGTTGGCGTCAGGTGCTCAATGAAGCGGACAGGTTGAAAGACGATTATAAATATCTATGTACTTTGCAACAAGGTATTTCTATTGCTCAGTTAGATGAAATGCAAGCCGAAAAAGTTAGGCTGATTGTTCCAAAACCGTATATAAAGACATATCCAGAAGAACGTCGTGATGATATTTGGTCTTTGGATAAGTTTATCGCATACGTGCGTGAAACAGTTACATAAATAATTTTGCGTTAGGGATAGTGACCCCTTGGGGCGGCGCTGTGGCGCCGTTGCAAGAGCGGCGCGGGCGTGCCGCAGGCGCGCACGGGGCGCCTTGCAATATAGCCCGACCGCACATATATGTGCGGGAACGCCCATATAATCCCTCCTGGAAGCTGTTATAATAGCCTTTTCTAAGCAGAAAAGGCTCAAAACTTGCGTTTTTGCCCCTAAAAAACTATATTAGGAGTATTACGGCATCAAGGAGCCCCTATGACAACGACAAAAAGCATTGATTCTTACAGATTGACGGACTTGGAAGAGCCGACCGATGAAATGCTTGCCCAAATTATGAGGGAAGCCGCCGAGGACGCTCGTAAAGCCAATGCCGACGCCACCAAACGTTTTTTCGATGAAATTGAAAAGGCAGCCGCGACCATCCGTTAATTGCAAGTCCTGGCGTGAAGAATCTTTGAAGAACCATAAAAGTCTTATTTTTGAGTCAGTTTTTTCTTCTGATGAAAAGGTCGACTTTGTTTGCCGTGCGAAACAGCAAGGTTATTTCATCCGTTTGTTTTTTATCGCGACCTCACACCCATCTATCAATGCCGCTAGAATTGCAAAGCGAGTGATACAGGGCGGTCATGACGTCCCGATTTCCAAGATTATTTCTAGATACCAGAAGTCCATTTTCAACTGCAAGAAGATAATTCCATCGGTGGATCGCCTTTATGTCTATGACAATTCGGTTGAAGACCATGACGCTTCGCTTTTGTTCAGATTGTCGGATGGAAAACTGGTTAAAAGCTACACAGACAACATTCCTCAATGGGCGATGACGATACTCTAATAGCGTCCACCGACTCACCACTTTTTCATACACCTCAGCGAAATAAAAAAGTCGTCCCTTGCAGGGCGACCTTTTACTTATCTCAAAACCACACGTTGCGTTTTTGCATTGCCGCATTTGACCATATACACACCGCGGCTTAAGCCTGCGTTTGTCATGGCGTTGCGGAGATCGCCGATATGTCCGGCTTGGAATTCGCCGATGAACGCGCCGAGCGGGCTAAATACTTTATATGTACTTTGAAGGTTTTGGGGCGCAGCATGCGTCCCGAAGGCAATTGCATCGGTAGAGTCTGAAGGCGGTTCAACCTTTGGCTCTTGCCACAGAATGAATTCGATGGTCGTTGCACTGCGGGCCGGAACGCTGAAACTGCACTTTGTATCGTCGACTTTGACTTCGGTTCCTTCTTTGAGGTTGTTATTGTCGTCGGTGACGTAGGGCTTGAAGTTTCCAATTCTCGTGTTTCCGAAGTCAAAGTCCGCCTTGAATTCATCGTTCTTGGAATTGAGAATGACGACTGCGATTTTCGTCTTGAGGGAATCGCGGTAGGCGGTTACCTTTACGTTTGCTTCCGGATTCTTGGTGGCGTCGATTCTCCAGGAGCCGGGTCGCGCGAAACGGCTGAAGTTCCCCATGACCCAGAGTCGCTTGGTAGGCTCCACATTGTCGGGGTTGCCTTGTCCTTGCGGCCAGAGGGCTCCGTTGCCGCAACTGGCTTCGCTGCAGGAATAAATCCACCAGAAATGCCAGGCGTTCATGTTCGCAATAGTCAGGGCGTCATGGATTACGCCTGCAACGCGGAGAGCACTTCCCATGCCCACGTCTTCCTTGTTACTTCCAAGATCATAGACTTCGGTTTCCCAGAATTCCTTGCCGGCTTCGTGGATTTCGGGATAAGCCGCCGGGTCTCCGCCGTATTCGTGCGTCCCAAAAATATCGGTGTATTTCAGGGCGGCGGGATTGTTGAAGAAGGCTTTTTTGTAATTGGGAAATCCGTACCAGTTGATGGCTTCGGTGCCAATGATTTTGATGCCCGTGGTATCGAGGGTGGGGCCAAGGTAGTCGCCGACCCAATGCGCCAATTCATCGGGTTCGTAGTGGTTGTCGCCGGTGCCGTCGGGCTCGTTTTGCGACGAAATTGCATATAGATTAACGCCAGCCTTCCGCATGTCTTGCGTAAACTTCAAGATGGTGTTGGCCCAGTCCTGAGCGTGATTGAAATCCAGGTGCTTTTTTTCACCGTCGTAATTTATGGTGTATCTAGATGTCCACGGGGCTGCCCAGACTTTGACGCCGTATTCACTCGCCTTTTTTGCGATACTCGTTTCAGATGTGGTGCCGTCCGGGGCGATACGGATGCGGTGCAGCGTAAGCCCGGCGCCACTGGTGGAGTCCCAAAGGAAGGCTGCATTCTTGTCGGTGATGGAACCGGCCCATGCCGAGGCAGCCCCAAAGCCGCTGATGCGCTGGTATTCCTTGCCGATATCTACGTTAATCGTTGCCGCACTGGCGAGGGTGCCCAAAAACGCGACAAAACCTGCAAAAAAGGGAAATCCCTTAATTGAAAACGACATAAAGCCTCCCATACGAACTTTACTTACTATAAAATAAGTTGAAAAATTCGCTTAATATAAGGCTTTATTCGAATTCGTTTTGATAAATTGACAACAGAATGATGTATTTATCCGCTAGAACTTCTCGAAGAACTCCCACGTAGCTTGTGGCACCCAGGACTGCTGCTGGCCGGGGTCCTTGTGGTCCCAGATGTGGCCGCCGCTCTGCGTGCACCAGCGAACGGGGAATCTTTCCTCGACGGTCGTGTAGTCGTAGCACTTGTGCGGGGCGTTGCGTTGGGCTTCTTCGGCGTGTTCGTTCTTCGCCTTGCCGCCTTCGGAGTTGAGCGTCAAGATGATGTCGCGCGCGTTCCGGCCCATTTCAGGGGTGCACATGCCGTCATCGAGGCCAAGCACGCCCATCCAGCCGATTCCCATTTTCTTGCGCTGCGGGAGCCAGATGTTGCGTTCCGCGGTTTCGTAAACGGCCACTGCGCGGAGCACGTCCTGGTGGTTCCACGAAAGGCCATTGCTGAACATGGCGCCGTAGCTGAATCCCGTGGAAAAAACGCGACTCGAATCGATACAGAAGTTGCCTTCGAGATATGCGAGGAGTTCGTCAAACAGGAGGTAATCATCTTGCCCCCAGGGTAGCTGGCTTCCATTGCCTTCGGGCGCAACGAAAATTGCGGTTTCGTTCTTGTCAATCCACTTGAGGCCGTGATAGCCCTCATCCTGCACGGCGCTTCCTGAACCGCCCATGCACTGCATTCCGAAAATGAGTTTGTACGGTTTGTTCTTGTCGTAACTTTTCGGCATGTCAATGCGCACGGTACGCACGCCCTTGCTCCACCTGAAATCGATGTAGGGCTTGTCGCCACGATACTTGTAATCAAGTCGCGTATCCTTGCCGCAGCCACGAGTGGGAACAGGGTCGTTCTTGAGGCCCCATCCGTATTCGTACTGCGGTTGCGGCGGAGCAGCTTTCTTGAGCGTAAGCGCAAGATTCGTATCGAGATTGTTGAGTTTTACATTGAGGGTATCGAAACCGTCGGCAACAATGCGCAGGTCATCCGAATGGCCCACCTTGAGAAGCGCCTTTGCTCCAGACTTCGCGCCGAATGCCGTATTGAAACTTCCATCGGCGACAAACTGGAACGTTTGCGAAGCGCTGCCTACGCGGACGCGCGCGAAGTACTTGCCCTGCGCTTTCACGGAAGACTTCATGTCAACCGTACCCGCGCCGTAGAGAGTTTCATTCAGCCGGCGGTTTCCGAACACGTCGAAAATCTGCACCTGTACCGGAGAATTTTGCCCCTGCGAAAACGATAGAACGCCATTGTTCACGGAGAGAAATCCGACCGAGGCCTTGTTCGCCAGAGCCAACGGTTCTTCGTCCTGGTGAATCGTGAATGCGCCCGAGGCATCTGTTTTCGCATTGAGGCCTTTTTGAACAAGCAAGACATCTGCGCCTCGGACAGCCTTGCCGCCATCGTCGCTCACCTTGCCTGTCAGGGTAAACGCATTCGCTGTCACGACAGACAACGCCATAATAACGCCAACGGACACACCGGTCCATAGAGCATGATTCATAAAACCACTCCTTTTTGATTATCTATTCCAGAAAATACTTTCAAAAAACACGCTCCGAAAGCATGTAAACTTTTTTCCGTTGACAACGCTGTCCACAAAGAGTTCTATCTTTCCCGCTATGATTATCAGGCAATACAGCGAAGCGGACCTTGCGGCAATGATCCGCATCTGGAACGAGGTGGTCGAAGACGGCATCGCCTTCCCGCAAGAGGACTTGCTCACACCCGAAAGCGGCAGGCAGTTCTTTGCCGCACAGACCTACTGCGCCGTCGCCGAAGAGGGCGGCAAGATTTTCGGCCTATATATTCTGCACCCGAATAACGTGGGACGTTGCGGTCACATTTCAAATGCGAGCTATGCGGTCGCTTCGGAATCCAGAGGCAAGCACATCGGCGAAAAGCTGGTGAAGGACTGTCTTGAACAAGCTAAAAAGCACGGTTTCGGAGTTTTGCAGTTCAATGCCGTCGTCGAAAGCAACACGCATGCGCGGCACCTGTACGAACGCCTCGGGTTTGTCCAGCTCGGAACCATCCCGAAAGGTTTCCGAATGAAGGACGGACATTACGAAAACATTTGCCCGTACTATCACGAACTGTAATTCTCTTCCGCAAAAAACAAGATTACTTTATTCGTCACACCCTGTCCTTGCGCGGCAGGGATTTTACGTTTTTTGGATATTATTCAATAAACGAAAAACATTATCCGTAAAGCCAGCGCAGTTTTCTTTCATTTTCCCGAGCAATTTCGCCGTTTTTTGCGAAATTTCGCGCATTTCTCTTTTTTGGCACGCTCTTTGCATAGAGGGGGTGAATTCCAAAATTCCTTGGAATCAAACAAGGACGAAAAAATGAAACTCGTTACGGCCTACATCCAACCCGAACGACTGAATCTCGTGAAGCAAGCGCTTTACGAAAACAACATTTTCAAGATGTCAGTTACCAACGTGCTCGGCTGCGGCCAGCAGAAGGGCTATAACCAGCGCTTCCGCGGCGTGGTGACCGAGGTGAATTTGCTCAAGAAGATTTGCCTCAAGATTGCGGTGAACGATGAATTCGTGCAGCCCTGCATCGACGCCATCATCAAGGGCGCGCGCTCCGGCGAAATCGGTGACGGAAAGATTTTCGTCACAAGCCTTGAACAGTGCATCCGCATCCGCACCGGAGAATCGGGCCCGGAGGCAATCGGTTAGACGAAAGAACGGCGCTTCGCGCCTACAGACGAAAGATCAATCAAAAGGATTTAAAGAATGAACGAAGTTACACAAGTCGTACCTGTCAGCGACGCAATCTTTATGACAGAAAACATCTGGATCATGATCAGCGCCATGCTGGTGTTCATCATGGGTCTTGGATTCGCCTGCGTTGAAGCGGGCCTCGTGCGCGCCAAGTGCGCTGCCAACGTCGCCTTCAAGAACATCGCAGTCCCCGCCATCGGTATCACGATGTACGCCCTGCTAGGCTTCGGCCTCATGTATCCGGGCACCTTCAACGGGATTCTCGGTTTCGCAGGCTTCGGCATTGGCGACTGGGCCAACCCGGCAAGCTTCACCTCTGCCTACAACGGCCACTTCACGCTGTTTGCCGACTGGCTTTTCCAGGCCATGTTCGCCGCCACAGCCGCGACAATCGTGTCCGGTGCCGTAGCCGAACGTGTGAAACTCAATTCCTTCCTCGTATTCACCATTGTCTACGTAGCTCTCGTCTACCCGATTGTGGGTAGCTGGACATGGGGCGGCGGCTGGCTTTCCACCATCGGCAAGGCCGGTTTCCACGACCTGGCGGGTTCTACCCTCGTGCACTCCGTGGGCGGCTGGGCGGCTCTCGCCGGCGTGATGATTCTCGGACCCCGTATCGGCAAGTACGTGAACGGCAAGGTGCACGCCATCCCGGCACACAACATTCCGCTTGCAACCATCGGTGTATTCATGCTGTGGTTCGGTTGGTGGGGATTCAACGCAGGTTCCGCACTCAGTGGCGACCCGAAGGCCACTAGTTGGATTCTCGTGACCACGAACCTCGCCGCCGTCGCAGGTATCATTACCGCAACGCTCACGAGCTGGATCGTCTCGAAGAAGCCCGACGCCACCATGGCTCTCAACGGATGCCTTGCCGGCCTCGTGGCAATCACTGCCGGTGCAGACGTGGTAACCCCGCTCTCTTCCTGGATTATCGGCGCCATCGCTGGCGTGCTCGTAGTCGGCGCAGTATTCATGTTCGACCGCCTGCACTTGGACGACCCGGTCGGCGCCCTCTCTGTTCACCTGGTGAACGGTGTGTGGGGCACGATTGCCGTGGGTATCTTTGACATGACGGGCGATTACAGCGTGCTCACGCAGCTCATCGGTGTTGCCGCCTACGCCCTACCCTGCTTCGCCGGCGCTAGCCTGATATTCTTCGTCATCAAGAAGACAATGGGCCTGCGCGTCACGGAAAGGCAAGAACTCCGCGGCCTCGACCAAAGCGAACACGGACAAGAATCCTACAGCGGATTCCAGATCTTCAGCAATATGTAGATTAAACGAAAGAATTTCTCTGTTGACTAAAATGCCCCGGGACAAATGTCTCGGGGTTTTTGCGATTTAGACTAAAATAAAAAAGCCTCGGCACGGAGGCATAAATACATACATTTTTTTTGATTAGATTTCCTTGAGCCAATCCCCGAAACTTGCGTCGCTGGGCATGCGCCAGTCGGCACGTGGCGATAGCGAGATGGTTCCGACCTTCGGGCCGTCGGGAATGCAACTGCGCTTGAACTGCTGCGTAAAGAAGCGCCTGACAAAGATGGCGAGCGCCTTGTCAATTTCTTCGTCAGTATGCCTGTTTGCGAACGCGTATTTCGCGAGATAGCGGAGCTTATCGGGAGCGGCACCGTATTTCGCAAAATGGTAAAGGAAAAAATCGTGCAGTTCGTAGGCGCCGAGAATGCACTCCGTCTTTTGCGCAATCTGGCCGTTTGAATCGGCGGGCAAAAGTTCCGGAGAGACGGGCGTATCGAGGATGTCGCGGAGGACTGCGACAAGTTCCGCGCCTTTTTCGCGGGTTTCAAGATGTGCGCCGGTTTCGCTGGGGGAAAGTTCTGCGCCGAATTCGCTCGGATTGTGAACTGCGCGGTCGGCATACCAGCGCACAATATGGCGCACGAGCGTCTTGGGAATATCGCAGTTCACCGCATACATGGACATGTGATCGGCATTGTAAGTACTCCAGCCCAGCGCAATTTCGGAGAGGTCACCCGTGCCGATAACAATTCCGCCTTCGCTGTTCGCGATATCCATCAGGATTTGCGTGCGTTCGCGGGCCTGCACATTCTCGTAAGTCACATCGAGCTTTTGCGGGTCGTGCCCGATGTCGACAAAATGCTGGAGGCATGCCTTCTGGATATCGACGGTGCGCAGCTCTACGCCCAAGAGTTTCGCAAGTTCAACCGCATTGTTCTTGGTACGCTTGGTCGTGCCGAATCCAGGCATCGTGAGCGCGAGAATTTCAGAAGCCGAGCGGTTCAGCAGCTTGAACGTTTCCGCAACCACAAGAAGAGCGAGCGTAGAATCGAGCCCGCCGCTCAGGCCAATCACAGCACGCTTGCTGCGGGTCGCCTCCAAGCGCTTGGCAAGCCCCGCGCACTGTATATTGAAAATCTCCGTGCAATTTATATCGCGGGTTTCAATGCTCCCCGGTACAAAGGGCGTCGACGAAACATAGCGGTACTGGAGCGTATCGCAACCACGCAGGCAGTCAAGAGTCGCCGCACGCGCAATAATGGCACGGCTGTCAAAATCCTGGAAGCTTCCTTCACTCAGGCGCTGCATATTCAGGCGCTCCACGTCCACATCGGCATACACGATTTCGGTTTCACGCGAGAACGGCCTACTTTCGGCAAGCATGCTCCCGTTTTCTGCTATCATCAAATGACCGCTAAAGACCATATCCGTCGTAGATTCGTGCACTCCGGCAGAGGCATACACGTAGGCCGCCATGCAACGCGCCGACTGATTCATCACCAAGTTCCTGCGGTAATCGCGCTTGCCTACCAGCGCATCGCTTGCCGAGAGATTCACTATGACGTTCGCACCCGCAAGTGCAAGTTCCCCGCTGGGTGGCGCAGGCGTCCACAGGTCTTCGCAAAGTTCCACGCCTATGCGGACCTCGGAACCCGAATTACAAGACGCGCCGCCCTTCACAGTAATAAAATTCGTGATAGGCACCTCGCCCGCACTGTCAATAAAACAGCGGAGAGGCGCGCAGCCATTACCCGCATCACCACACAGTAAATCCCGCCCGCTGGAAAAATGGCGTTTCTCGTAGAATTCACGCTGGTTCGGCAAGTGAATCTTGGGCGTAATCGCAACAACGCGCCCGTGTTGCACAAAGGCAGCGCAGTTATATAGCCTGCCGAGTATGCGCAAAGGCAGACCCACCGCTATCACGGTGTCGCTTTCTTTTAAGGCGTCCGCAATCCGCACCAACGCGCGGGTGCTGTTCTGCAAAAGCAGTTCCTGGTGGAACAAGTCGCTGCAAGTATAGCCCGTAATGCAAAGTTCCGGGAAAACGACAAAAGCCGCCCCGTTAGAGGCAGCAATTTTTGCGCTCCTGATAATTTCTTCGGTATTGTAGGCGGTATCGGCCACTTTTAAAATGGGCGAAACGGCCGCAAAACGATAAAATCCGAACATAGTGCCGCGCGCAGTTTATAGCTTACTTGAGCGCCGCGACTTTCGCCTTCGCGTCAGCCATAGCACGCACCACGAGAGAGGCGCCGTTCGCGCAGTCGCCCACCGCATAGATGTGTCGGGCCGGATCCGGGATAATCGCTGTTCGCGGGGTAAGTTGCAGGCCCAGGTCATTCACGATTCCCTCGGCAGGCACTCCGGTGAATCCCATCGCGAGCACCACCAAGTCGGTATCGATGACCTCGGTAGAATTCGGGACTTCTGCAGGCTTGAGGGGACGGCCCTGCGGAGACATTTCCCATTCCACACGAACCGCTTCCACGCCAGCCACACGACCGTCCTTCACAATAAACTGCTTGGACGAAACATTCCAACGACGCTCACCGCCTTCATGCTGGGCGTAGCTGGTGCGTAGCATGTACGGCCAATCGGGCCACGGCGTAGAAGGAGAACGTTCCTCAGGGGGCTTGGGCATGAATTCCACCTGGAGCACGCTTTCGCATCCTTCGCGAATGGCCTTACCCACGCAGTCGTTACCCGTATCGCCACCGCCAATCACCAACACCTTGCGGCCCTTGGCGCTGAACTTTTCGGGATTCTTTTCGCCCGGCATTTCGGCTCCGTGCAAGAAATCGAGAGCGAGAAAAATTCCTTCGGCATCGCGGCCCGGGATTTTCAAATCACGGGCGTTCGGCGTTCCAATCGCGAGGAACACCTCGTCAAAATTCTTGTGGATGTATTCTGCCGCAATGTCCTTCCCTATTTCGGTATTGTAGACAAACTTGATTCTAGCGGCTTCGAGCAAGGCGATGCGGCGGTCGATAATGGACTTGTCCAGTTTCCAGTTCGGGATGCCGTAGCGCAGCAGGCCACCCGCCTTCGCATGCTTCTCGAAAACCGTGACGGCATAGCCCTTGCGGCGCAACGCCTCAGCAGCAAACAGGCCCGAAGGACCGGAGCCGATGACGGCGGCAGACTTTCCGTTGGGTTCAGCAGTCGGGAGCACCACGCGACCTTCCTCGAAGGCAGTCTCGACGATGAACTTCTCGATCTGGCGCACCATCACCGGATCGTTATGTACGTTGCCGGTACAAGCGGATTCGCAAAGCGCGGGACAAACGCGGCCCGTAAACTCCGGGAAAAACGCAGTCTTGCTGATGATATCGTATGCGCGTTCCGCATTCCCGGCAGCAATCGCCGCATTGAATTCGGGGACGAGATTACCGAGCGGGCAACCCGCACCATGGCAGAACGGGATTCCACAGGTGTGACAGCGTTCCGCCTGGCCGATGATTTCGATTGAAGTGAGCTTGCGCTCGACTTCGTTGTTGTCCTTAACACGCTCTTCGACAGGGCGGTAGATGTCTGCGATTCGGTTGATTTCCTGCATTATGCCCTCCCCTTCTTCGCCAACGCGTTCCTGTAATCCACCGGGAAAATCTTCACGAATTTCGGGCGTTCGCTGTTCCAGTTCTCCAGAATGCGCTTGCCCTTCTCGCTGCCCGTCGCTTCAACGTGCTGCTTGATGATGTCGAGCAGTTCGCTTTCGCTCTCGGTGCCCGGAAGTACGCTTTCCAGGTCGGCGGAATCCACGTTGCAGCTCAGGTCAAAGTGGCCAGTCTCATCATAGACATAGGCAAAACCACCCGTCATACCCGCGGCGAAATTCACGCCCACGCGACCAAGCACTACAACGCGACCGCCTGTCATGTATTCGCAGCCGTGATCGCCCACGCCTTCGCTGACCAATAGCATGCCCGAGTTACGGATGCCAAAGCGTTCGCCGGCGAGACCGTTGATGAAAATCTTGCCCGAAGTTCCGCCATAACCGATGACGTTACCCGCAATCACGTTGTCTTCGGCCTTGAAGCTTGCATTGCTGGGCGGGCGAACGATAATCTTACCGCCCGAAAGACCCTTGCCCATAAAGTCATTGGCTTCGCCCTGCAAATCGAGAGTGATACCCGGAGCAAGGAATGCACCGAAGCTCTGGCCCGCGACACCCTGCAGGTGAATCTTGATGGTATCTTCGGGGAGGCCCTTCACGCCGAAGTGTTCATCCACCTCGCCGGAAAGTTCCGTACCGACCGTACGGTCGACGTTGTGTACCACCGTGCAGAGTTCCACGGCCTTGCCGCTCTTGAGCGTATCGGCCACGAACGGCAGGAGTTCACGACGGTCGAAGTTTTCAAGCGGTTCCTTCACGAAGTTCTTGTCGAAGGACTTGACGCCACTACCCACAGTTTCGAAAATCTTGCTGAAGTCGAGGTTGTGCGCCTTGTAGAAGGCAATAGCTTCGTCCCGTTCCAGCAAGTCGCTACGGCCGCAGGCTTCCGCCAGGGAACGCAGGCCAAGGCTTGCGAGAATCTCGCGGACTTCGTCGGCAATGAAGAAGAGGAAGTTTTCCACGTATTCGGGCTTGCCCGCAAAGCGCTTGCGGTAATCCGCATCCTGCGTGGCAATACCCATGGGGCACTGGTTCGTATGGCACTTGCGATCCATCACGCAACCAAGGCTAACGAGCAGGTTTGTCGCAAAACCGAATTCTTCGGCACCGAGGAGGGCGGCAACAACAACGTCACGGCCCGTCTTGAGCTGACCATCCACCTGGAGCTTGATGCGCCCGCGCAAATCGTTCAGCACCAGCGTCTGTTCTGCTTCGGCAATGCCCAGTTCCCAGGGGAGGCCCGCATGCTTGATGGAAGTAAGCGGAGATGCGCCCGTACCGCCATCGTGACCGGAAATCAGCACCACGTCGGCATGGGCTTTGGCGACACCAGCGGCAATCGTGCCCACACCTACTTCGGACACGAGCTTCACAGAAACGCGTGCCTTCGGGTTGGCGTTGCGCAGGTCGTAAATCAACTGAGCCAAGTCCTCGATAGAGTAAATATCATGGTGCGGCGGCGGAGAAATCAGCGACACGTTCGGAATGCTGTGACGGATACGCGCCACAAACTCGTTCACCTTGTGGGCCGGCAGCTGGCCGCCTTCGCCGGGCTTTGCGCCCTGGGCCATCTTGATTTGCAAATCCTTTGCATGACGCAGATAATCGATGGTCACGCCAAAGCGGCCCGATGCCACCTGCCGAATCGCAGAACTGCGGATATCGCCGTTAGCCGCCGGAGTATCGCGGTCGGGGTCTTCACCACCTTCACCGCAGTTGCTCATGGCACCGATGCGGTTCATGGCAATGGCAATCGTCTCGTGGGCTTCGGGGCTCAAAGAGCCAAGGCTCATCGCGCCCGCCACAAAGTGATGGATAATCGATTCGCGAGATTCGACTTCGCTAATGTCAATCGGGGTTGCCTTCTTAAACTTGAAGAGGCCGCGCAGAGTCGCCTGACGTTCAGACTGATCGTTGATCAGTTTGCTGTAAACCTTGAACTTTTCGTAGTCGCCACCCTGCACCGCCTGGCGGAATGCGGCAAGCGACTGCGGAGTCCACAGGTGCTTCTCGCCTTCCTTGCGGAATGCATACTGGCCACCCGACTGCAACACCTTGCTTGCATCGGCAAATGCAATCTTCTGGCGCTCGCCCACTTCGCGGGCAATCTCTTCGAGGCCGATACCTTCGATACGGCTTGCCGTACCCGGGAGGAACTTCTCGATGAGTTCGTGGTTCAGGCCCACGGCTTCGAAAATCTGGGCACTGCGGTAGCTGCGGAGGGTAGAAATACCCATCTTGCTCATAATCTTCAGCAGGCCCTTATCCACCGCCTTTACATAATTTGCAGCAGCCGTCACCGAGTCCACATCCAGGTCACCATTGTGGCACATGTTGGTGATGCTCTCGAAAGCGAGATACGGGTTGATGACCGTGGCACCGTAACCGAGGAGCAGGGCAAAGTGCATCACCTCACGCACTTCGCCGCTCTGCACAATCAGGCCGATTTCGGGGCGAACGCCCGCTTCCACCAGGGCACGGTTCACGCAGGCCGTCGCCAAAAGCGAAGGCATGGGCACGTAACCCCAGTCGATGTTCTTGTCCGAAAGCACGATGATATCGTAGCTGTCCTGCACGGCGCGCACGGCATCGCCGGCGAGGTTCTGCAAAGCTGCTTCCAGCACGGAACCGTCACCGCCCAGCGGGAACTGCATCTTGAGCACCTTCGCCTTGAACGCCTTGTCACCGATATTCTCGAAGCGGCGGATTTCGTCTTCCGTCACAATCGGGCGCGGAATCTTGATAAGATGCGCCTGTTCCGGAGTCTCTTCCAGAATGTTGCCGTGGTTCCCGATGTATGTCGTAAGGCTCATCACCAGCTCTTCGCGAATCGGGTCAATCGGCGGGTTCGTCACCTGCGCAAACAGCTGCTTGAAGTAGTTGAACAACGGCTGCGGCTTGTCCGAAAGTACGGCCAGTGCGGCATCGTTACCCATGGAGCCAATCGGCTCTGCACCGTTCTTTGCCATGGGCAGCAAAATGATGGAGAGGTCTTCGGCAGAATAACCAAAGCGCTTCTGCTGCACCAGAATATCTTCGGGAACGTCGGACGGGTTGATTTCGCTGAAAAGCCCGCGAACGCTCATCTTGTTCTCGGCAACCCAGCGGCGGTAAGGCTTGGCGCGTGCCACCTGCGCCTTCATTTCCGCATTCTTCAAAATGCGGTGGTTTTCCAAATCCAGATAAATGATTTCGCCGGGCTTGAGGCGGCCCTTTTCTTCCACCTCGTCATCGCGCAAATCAAGCACGCCCGTCTCGGAGGCCATCATGAAAAGACCGTCTTTACACAGAGTGTAACGTGCCGGACGAAGACCGTTGCGGTCGAGAATCGCACCCGCATTCACGCCATCGCTGAACGCCACGGCAGCAGGGCCATCCCACGGTTCCATGAGCATGGATTCATATTCGAAGAACCCACGCACGTCGCGTCCCAGGTAATGCTTCTTGCCCCAGGCCTGAGGCATGAGCATCATCATCGCATGCGGAAGGCTACGACCCGCAGCGACGAGAAGCTCAAACATGTTGTCAAGGCTAGCCGAGTCACTCTGCCCCGCCGGAACAAGCGGCAAGAGCTTCTGCAGGTCATCGCCGATAATTTCGCTCTTCAGGTGCGGTTCGCGGGCACGCAGGCTGTTGAGGTTTCCGCGCAGGGTGTTGATTTCGCCGTTGTGAGCGAGGTAGCGGAACGGGTGTGCCAGCGGCCATGTGGGGAACGTGTTCGTGGAGTAGCGCTGGTGAACAAGCGCAATCGGGCTCTCGAAATCGAGATCGTTCAGGTCCTTGTAGAAGCCCTCAATCTGGCTCGCAAGAAGCAGGCCCTTATAGACGATGCTACGACGGCTGCAACTGCAAACGTACAAGCCCTTGCAGGCCTTTTCCATCAGGCGGCGGGCAACATACAACTTAATATCAAATGCACCGTCTTTTTCAAAAGCGGAACCGTCGAAGAACACCTGACGGATATGCGGCAACGTCTCGCGGGCCGTGCGACCGATCTTGTCGGCATTCACCGGCACCTCGCGGAAGTTCAGCACCGGCATGCACTCGGCAGCGGCAATCTCCTTGATCTTCGCGTCAAAGGCATCCGCCGCAAGCGTATTCTCCACAAAGAACATCGCCACGCCGTAACGCGCAGGCAGTTCCGGGTACAACTTGCGGAAAAACTTGTGAGGCATCGAAAGCAAGAGACCCGCACCGTCGCCGGTTTCCGGGTCTCCACCTGCTGCACCGCGGTGCATGAGTCTCTTCAAAACGGTAATGCCCTGCAGCACAATCTGGTGCGAGGCAACGTTATTAATATTAGCGACCAGACCGACACCGCAGGCGTCGTGTTCGTTCATCGGGTCGTAAAGAGCTTGAGCGTTCATACTCGTCCTTTCCTAATTTTGCGAATCATTCTCAAATCCGCGCATTATTCCTATTTTTGCGATAAGGCTTTGCAAAATCCGTGCCAATTCCAGGAAATACCCGCCAATTATTGAAAAAGCGGAAAGAATCTGTAAAACAATAGCAGAATCACAATATTAGTCCAAATCTTTAATTTCAAATTTTGTAAAATAACTAGCAGAGATTACAATATTTGTAATCCCAAAAAGACTCTCTCAACCCCTAAAAGGGTATTATTAAGAATCACCACCCACATCCCTTTTTTATATTTTAATTATGCGAAATTTCAGGAGGATTTTTTACAACGTTATTCCTCTTCGAGGCTTGACTGCTGCGGTTATCCAATACGAACGCAAGCGTTCGTGCTGTCTAACCTTGCACGTCATTCTCTCGCTCGCGATGCTTACAGCACCGCTTTTCGCACATGACTATTGGCTAGATTCCGAAGAGGTTGGATGCTACGGTCTCGCAGGCCTACTTGGCGGAGGCGGAGGAGGACTCGCCACTAAAACTATCTGCCATTTTTTCGCCGATGACGGGCCAAAAAACATTTTCCCCTGTTACGAGCCAGACTCCAACGGAGGCTGCCGTATCGCACGGTACGCAAGCAGAACAAGGCTCCCGATGGTCGGCACACCTGAAGTTTTCAATCAAGACATTGAATGTTTCCGCTACAAGAACGAATCCTACATCGTCATTCCTACATCTATCCCGGAACAGGTTCAAGATTCGATTTTTCACTTTCCCACTCAAGCCAAATGTTATAGTGACAGCTTGAACTGCGGCAACATCAAAAGTGACACATTACCCCACGAAGGGCTTCCAAAGCCGTATTCTCATAAATATTTTTACTCCTGCAAGTATGCGTCCGCAACAACAGAAGGCTGCCCGATTGCAGAAAACGGCCTTTCCCTTGTCTTCGACGAAACGGGCAAACTCAAGCACTGGAAGCGAGACGGCTTATTGCTCTATCTCGAAATGAAGGCTGAAAACAACGTTACAAAATTCATGAACCGCGTAGAGCAAGAAGGCAAGCGTTATCAAAGCTATAAGCTTATATCGCCATGGCATTTTTACGATAACGACGCAACAAACATTATCGAAAAGTCCATCCACAAGGCGAGTGGGATGCAGTTCTTCTCAGGAATAAAAAAGTCTGAACGGAAGGACCTGCATTTCAACACGATGCAAGAGGCCATCAAGACTTGCAAAGAATGGATCCCTCTTAAAACGAATCAGAACGGAGGTGGAAAATGAATTCTTTTTCTGCACTCCGCATCATCGCTATTGCTGTATTTTTTGCTGGAGTCTGCTTAACGGCTTTCGCCCAAGACCGCTCCGCATCAGCAAGAGACAGCGTCGCCGCCTACTGCGTCACGTTCGAAAACGACAGCACCTACACGGCTCGGCTTTTCCGCAAAGAAATTTCGCCCGCCAAAAAGAAACCTTTTAAAAGCGACGATTACTTCCTCAATCTTCCACGAAACCTAATAAGCAGTTATTCTCCAAAAAACGTATTCCATCTGACAAATGCCCCAAAAAATCTTCCGCATTACTACGGACAGCTCTTCCGTGCAAGCGAAAGCAAATCGGAATGTCTCTCCGACATCACACGCAAAGAACGGGAATACAACGTATTACTTGTTGGCCCATGCGTAAAATCCATGCCCGTAGCCCATTACTGCCTTATAGAAGGGAAACATCCCGCACTTTACCGCACCGAACTTTTCGAGAACGTTCCGGAAATCAGCCTGTTCGATGGAACAGGAACGGATCTAAACAGCTTGACTTGCAGCGGCACGGCGCAAAAAGAAACATCAACCGAATGGGATTTTGCAGAAATTGGAAAATTTAGGCTGGGCCCCTATACGGAAGAAGACTCCTGCCACGGGAAAAGTTCCTGGGAACGGAAATCGTCCGCTCTAATCCCCGAATACATCAACTTGTCCATAGACACCAATTTCAAGGCCACCTCAAAACAGCTAAAAGGTTTCTACGGCAAAAGCATTTCTGCCGTTTGGAACATCTCCATGGAATGCGGATTCGATAAAGTAAAGCAAGCCTTTGAATACGAGATTATACTGACAGGAAAATGTCCGAGATTCATAAAACCACCGAAGACCAAGCTAAAAGCCGATAATTTCTGGGCCTTGAACATGGTTCAAGTTCACGGAGAATACGAGACTAAAAACTGCGCTATAAAGGGAGGCCTCGAATGAGAAAATTCGCCCTACTCCTTTGCTGTTTTTTGGTCATCCAAGCATTCGCCAAAACACCCGTCCAATTCTGCGTCTCGTTCGAAGACGAAGAACACTACAGGTTGCTACTTCTCGATGAAATCCCGACGGATTTTACGCCTTCAAAAAAAATTGAAAGTGCACCCGATTCCATATTTTGCGACACGCCCTTTTGGGCATACACCTTCTGGCCCAGTTTCGAAGGCGATAAACGGAGCAATTTCCGACGCAGTGATTACGACCGCGGAGAACTCGACAATCTAGACAAGCAATGCGACGAGAAACGCCTTTCAGCAAGCACACCAAAAGCAGTACCTTCTCTCGAATGGAATACCGGCACCATTGACGGCAGCATATACCACAAGAAAAACGCACGCAAGTTTATCCAAAAATTTTACAAAAAAACATTCACGGGATACTGGATGGCTGACCTCGCCTGCATCTGTCCCCATTTTGAAATAGCTCACCACGCATCCACAATCAAGGCCAAAATCGTCGGGGAATGTAAACCGGATTTCAAAAAAGAATTGAGAATTGTTCCCAAAGCAATCCCAAAGGACACCGCTGTTCGTGAATGGGAGCGCAAACCAGCCCCCATCGCCAACCCAGACTGGATCCCATGTTATACCAAAGATTATTTCAACGGCGGCTGCAAAATCCAAAACTATGCCAGCATGAAACCGCTACCAGTTCACGGAAAAACTTCTGGAATCGACGAAAGCTTGGAATGCCACCACGTTGACGGGAAATCCTACATTAATTTCGGCACCGATTTACCCGCCGAAACATATAATAAACCGTCTTCCTATAAGACGTTCGCAAAATGCTATACAGATAGCATCAACTGCAATTACAGCGATACCACCGCACCGCAACTCACAACACCATTCTATTTATGCAAAAAATTCAACCTGAAAGAAGGCGGCTGCGAGCCTATGGAGCACGGCATTGATTTTATCATCGGGGAAAGTCTGCAATTCGAAGGCTGGAACCGCAAAGGCATGCACTACTTCTTTAGGCAGAAAAATGAAGGAATCGACGAATTTATCAGCCAGCTATTCTATTTCGACCCGCCTAGCCAAGAATATCGCGAAATTTTGCCCGAAGGGATTTCTAATAAAGACATCGGCAGAATGGGCGACGAAGCGGCCCGCAAAACGCCCGGTATGTTCTTCTACGACGGCCTCACGAAAGTCGGCTACGAAAAATTTGAAAAACCGATGTTCAAGAATCTCAAAGAAGCCATGCAGCACTGCAAGGAACACAAGTTCTAAAGATTTCAGCGCTCAAAAAGACAAAATCTTCCCAAGCAACCTGTTTACATAATTTGTAAATCACTTGACGTCTTTTCAAAAAACGTAATCTTTACACTAAAGAAACGCACATACCAGAGCACATCTTTTTTTCGTTTTTCGAGCAAATTTTGCGATTTTATAAGAAAAAAGTTTTTTGGCATACTTTTTGCGCTCATGGCACCGAAAACAAAACTAACACTAGGAGATTGCCATGAGCAACGAATACAGGCTGAAGGCCATCAAGGAAATCGCGAGCGAAGCCGCGGGCGCAAACATGCCCGCAGCACCCGCAAGTCTCGACTTTTACGGCGAGGACGTCTTTAACGCGGAGGCCATGCGCGCCTACCTGCCCAAGGATATCTGCAAGAAGCTCTTCGCCACCATCGACGAGGGCGCACCGCTTGACGCGAGCATCGCGAACGAAGTCGCACACGCCATGAAGAAGTGGGCAATCGACCGGGGTGCCACCCACTTCACGCACTGGTTCCAGCCGCTCACCGGCTCCACCGCCGAAAAGCACGACTCCTTCCTGGAACCCGAAAACGGCAAGGCCATCATGGCCTTCAGCGGCAAGAACCTGATCGTCGGTGAACCGGACGCGTCCAGTTTCCCGAGCGGCGGCCTTCGCTCCACCTTCGAAGCCCGTGGCTACACCGCCTGGGACCCCACCTCCCCCGCTTTCATCAAGCGTCACGGTAACGGCGCTACGCTCTGCATCCCGACTGCATTCTGTAGCTATACCGGCGAAGCCTTGGACAAGAAAACTCCGCTGCTCCGCTCCATTCAGGCCCTGCAGAAGTCCGCCGATCGCCTGATGAATTTGTTCGGAGTCGCCCAGCAGAAGGTCACCGTCACGCTCGGTGCCGAACAGGAATATTTCTTGATTGACAAGCGTTTCTACCTGCAGCGCCCCGACCTGTACCAGGCGGGCCGCACGCTGTTCGGTGCAGCTCCGGCAAAGCACCAGCAGATGGAAGACCATTACTTTGGTAGCATTCCGGCCCGCATCTTGAACTTTATGAACGACGTGGAAAAGGAACTCTGGAAGCTTGGCA
Organism: Fibrobacter sp. UWR3; assembly: GCF_900143055.1. Lineage (NCBI taxonomy): Bacteria > Pseudomonadati > Fibrobacterota > Fibrobacteria > Fibrobacterales > Fibrobacteraceae > Fibrobacter > Fibrobacter sp. UWR3. The sequence continues at coordinate 21,300 of NZ_FRCW01000003.1, forward strand.
TTCCGGCGAAGACCCGCCACAACGAAGTCGCCCCGGCACAGTTCGAACTTGCCCCGATGTTCGAGGAAGTGAACCTCGCCTGCGACCACAACATGCAGATTATGGAAGTGCTCCGCCAGGTGGCCGACCGTCATGGCCTCGTGTGCCTGCTGCACGAAAAGCCGTTTGCTGGCATCAACGGTTCCGGCAAGCACAACAACTGGTCGGTGAACTACGGCAAGACGAACCTGTTGAACCCGGGCAAGGACCCGCACCAGAACGCCATCTTCCTCACTACGCTCTGCGCGGTGATTTACGCCGTGGATACTCATGCCGACCTGCTCCGCATGGCTGTTTCGGGCGCGGGCAACGATCACCGTCTCGGTGCCAACGAGGCTCCTCCGGCAATCATCTCCATGTACCTGGGCGACCAGCTTGCCGACGTCATCGACCAGCTCGAAAAGGGTGACCCGAAGTCCAGCAAGCAGGCTGGCGTCATGAAGCTCGGTTCCGACACGCTGCCGCCTCTCCCGCGCGACGCGACCGACCGTAACCGTACTTCTCCGTTCGCCTTCACCGGCAACAAGTTCGAATTCCGCGCTCCGGGCTCCAGCCAGAGCTGCTCCGAACCGAACGTCATCTTGAACACGATTGTTGCCGAAGCATTCGACATCATTGCCGACAAGCTCGAAAAGGTTCCGGCCGACAAGTTCCACGAAGAACTGCAGTCCTTGCTGCAGAAGATCGTGAAGGAACACAAGAAGGTTATCTTCAACGGCAACGGCTACACCGACGAGTGGGTGGAAGAAGCAGCCAAGCGCGGCCTCCCCAACACCCGCACCACCATGGAAGCGCTCCAGGCCCTCAACAAGGCCGAAAACATCGCCCTCTTCGAAAAGTACGGCGTGTTCAACAAGCGCGAACTGGAATCCCGTTACGAGGTGAACCTGGAAGAATACCACAAGAAGATCCACATCGAAGGCAAGATTTCCGACGACATCGCGAAGAACGTTATCTTGCCGCAGGTGCTGTGCGCCTACAGCGCCGCCCTCAAGACCAACGCCATGGCCAAGGAACAGGGATTTGCCGCGGTGGATTCCTACGCCCAAGAACTCGGTGAAGGCTACAAGGCTCTCGCCTCTGCAATCGAGCGCATGGAAAAGGCTCTCGGCGAAAAGCACGAGAACATCCTCGAAGCGATGGCGGATCTCCGCGTGCAGGTGGACAAGCTCGAAAAGGTTATCCCCGACGAGAAGTGGCCCCTGCCGAAGTACAGAGAGATGCTTTTCATATACTAGACCTTCATAAGCAAACTCCTCCTTATTGCTCAATAGAAACAAGGCCGTGTGTCCACAAGGCACACGGTCTTTCCTTTTACAATAAACTTCTAGAGAACAGCGTTAGTCGAACACTTTCTTCTTGCGTTGGTCGCGACCGATTAACACGAGGCTCACGACCACTCCGGCAAGCAGCGCTACCGAGGTGACGATCCATGCGGTAGAGCGCCCGCAGGACACCTGGAAGAACAGTACCGAGAGGCTCCAGCCGATAATTGTCTGGAACACCATCATGAGCGTTCCATAGAAGCGTCCGAGTTCACGGAAAGCAGTTCCCATGGCGGCAAGGCACGGCACATAGAGTAATATGAACAGCAGGTAAGCAAGCACCTGGAAACGCCCGAGGTTGAAATGCGCCTGCATCGTCTTGTACGCACCTTCGTTCCCGACACTTTCGGATTCATCAATCGCATCCTTGACGCCCAGCGGGTTTGCAATCGAAGTAAAGACTTCTACCAGGTTCGCCGGGACGCTCACGAGAGCTTCTTTCACCGTCGATTTCAGGCTGAAGCCTTCGTCCGCGGCGGTTTCTTCCGGAGCCGAGTCGTCCGTGCCTTCAATCGCATACAGCGAATTGAGCGTTCCGACAATCGCCTCTTTCGCGAAGAGCCCCGTAAAGAGAGCCACCGAAGCGGGCCAGTTATCGCGTTCAACGCCGAAGGGTTCGAACACGGGCGTAATCACCGTGCCCACGGCACTCAGCACCGACTTTTCGTTGTTGTCGTTACCGAAACTTCCGTCAGTACCGACGGAGCCCATAAAGCCAAGCACTGTCACCATGATGAGCACGACCTTGCCCGCACGGAAAACAAATTCCTTGAGGCGGAGCCATGCGTGGCGGAAAAGGTTGCGCATCTTGGGCAAATGGTAAGGCGGCAGTTCCATGATGAACGTCGATTCCTTGCCCATGAAAACCGTATGGCGCAAGAGCAGGCCGTAAATCAAAGCAATCACGATGCCCGTCAGGTAAATCCCGAACACGAGCGTTCCCGCGCTTTCGCCGAAGAACGCCGCGCCGAATAGCGCATACACCGGGAGACGTGCGCCGCAGCTCATGAACGGCACTAGGAACAAAGTAAGGAACCTTTCGCGCTTGTTTTCGAGCGTACGCGTGCCCATGAGCGCCGGCACCGAGCAGCCAAAGCCCACAATCATCGGCACAAAAGCCTTGCCTGGGAGCCCGAGAAACCGCATAAATCGATCCGCCACGAACGCCGCACGCGACATGTAGCCGGAATCCTCGAGGAACGAAAGGCAAAGGAACATGAAGAAAATGACCGGAATGAATGTTGACACCGTCTGGATGCCCGTACCGATGCCGTTCGCCAACAGCGCCACAACAACGCCCGGCGCGCCAACCTTCGTCAACAGTTCCGTCATGCCGTCCACGAAAATGCCACCGAACAGAATGTCGAAGAAATCGATGAACGCACTGCCAACCTTCACCGCAAACCAGAACACCAGATACATGGCAATGAGGAAAAGCGGAATTCCCAGAATGCGGTTCAAGAAGAGCTTGTCAAGCTTGTCAGTTCGCGTGCGCTTGGTAGTATTGTCGCGGATGACCGCCTTCGCGATGTCGCGGGCATAGGAGTAACGGGAATCGGCCAGCGCAAATTCCACCTCTTCGCCCAAGTCTTCTTCAATCTTGTCGTGCGGAATTTCGACACCGAGTTCGTCAGCGAGTTCCAAAACTCGTCCGCTATGCTCCAGGTATTGCACCGCCGTCCAACGGGGACTTGCACCGAGTTTGTCTGCCACGGGCTTAAGCGGCACCGAGATTTCTTCAATCAGCTTTTCCAGAACTTCGGAATGCTTGACCGCTTTCGGGAGCGGAAGTTCTCGGCTGTTGTGCAGCAGCTTGTGCAAGTCGTTCACGAATCCTTCGCAGCTCTTGGGCGAAACCGCCGTGAGGCCAATCGCCGTCACGCCGAGAATTTCTTCGAGCTTGTGCAGGTCCACATGGATACCGCGACTCGCCGCGATATCCATCATGTTCACCGCCAGGACCATCGGCACGCCCTTTTCCATCAGCTGACTCGTGAGGAACAGGTTGCGCTCCAGGTTCGTCGCATCCAGGATGTTCACGACCAAGTCCGCCTCGCCCTTGAGCAAGTAATCGAGAGCGGCACGCTCGTCTTCGGAGTTTGCAAACAGTGCGTAGATGCCCGGCAAGTCCACCACGCGAATCGTGTGGTTATCGAGTTTGAACTGGCCCTCTTTCTTTTCGACAGTCACGCCAGGCCAGTTGCCCACAATCTGGTTCGAGCCGGTCAGCGAGTTAAAGAGCGCGGTCTTTCCGCAGTTCGGGTTGCCCGCAATCGCAATCGTGAAAACTTCTTTCTCGATAGGCATCAGACTCTCCTCAACTTGAGCACGTTGGCTTCTTGTTTGCGGAGCGAGAGCCTGTACGAAAGCACGCTCACCTCGACCGGGTCGCCGAGCGGGGCCACCTGCAAAACCCGCAGCACCACGCCGCGCACAAGCCCCATTGACAAAAGTTTGGACTTGTACTGAGAATCACCCGTGTTGTATCCAATAATTTCGGCCTTGTCGCCTTTTTTAAGTTCCGAAAACTTCGGTTCGTTATTCATACACCAACGATTTACTTTTTCTTAGATTTAGCGGCGTTCGACTTTTTCGCCGTCATACCCGTATTGGGGGAGTTCACGAACTCCTCGATTTTCTCGAGAGTCTCCGTCGAAAGAATGTGCTCCATGCAGCAGGCGTCCTTGTCGGCAATCGCCTCGGACACGCCGAGCTTGATCAAAAAACGCTTCAACAGAATGTGACGGTTCAAAATCTGGGACGCCACCAGCGCACCTTCCGAGGTGAGTTCGATGCCACTGTAAGGCTCCTGCGTCACAAGGCCGAGCTTCTTGAGTTCGATTACCGCCTTGGCCACCGACGGCATCTTGACCTTGAGCGCCGCCGCAATGTCGCGGACACGGGCAATCCCGTTCGCAAGGCGCAGCATGTGCACCATTTCCAAGTAGTCTTCAAGGCTCTGGCTTAACTTTACTTGTTCCATAGGACGGCTCCGATTAGACAAAAAACATACCTTGTTTATTAGTCAACGCTAAATTTAGAAAGCCTCGGCTAATTAGTAAAGGCTAATCTACGAAAAGAACGCCAAAAAGCCACCCCGCGGTTAAGCAGGGTGGCCTTATTGTATGGTGATTGGACTAAATCTTAGTCAGCCATCGGAACGATGTAGTAGGCGGTTCCGGTGGTCACGTCCATTTCCTTGGAGACCTTGCCGCTAGCGATGTCGTAGCGGTAGATAGCGCCGCCCTTCTTGTCGGCATGGCCCAGGAGCACGCTCTTGCCGTCGGCATCCAGGTGAATGGACGGAGCGAACCACGGGATGGTCGGAGAAAGATCCACTTTTTCAACGGTCTTCTTGTAGACATCGACAACCACAAACTGCCATTCATAATTGTTGAAGTTGCTCGGGTCGGCAAAGCTGCCGAAGAATCCCATAAACTTGCCGTTACCCATGTAGGTGCCGCCCACCATCAGGTTGTTTTCGTTCGTTTTCTTGCCATCGTATTCGGCATCGTGCATGCGGAAAACCCAGTCCTTGTCGAAGTCGGTTTTACCCTTCTTGATGCGGATCCAGCCTTCCTTGTAACCTTCAACGTAGCAGTAAGAGGCGTTGGAATAGAAGTAGATATCGTCCTTTTCATCGACAAAGGACATGGTGTTGTTCATGTCGTCCATGCCGCCAACGGCCGCGACCTTGTCGCTAAAAATGGCCTTTTCGACCTTGTCTGTTTTCACGTCGATAATCACCACGGAAGCGCGCGGGCCCGCAATGAAATTGTTGAAGTCGACGAACTGGCTCAAGGTCAGGAACATCTTGCCGTCACGGATTACGGCGGAGCCCGGAACCGATGTCAAGGCTCCACTTTCTTCGTCAATGTACTCGGAAAGATCGATGGTAGCCGTGGTCTTGAGCGTTGTCGGGTCAAGGGCGGTAATGGCGTCGCCCATGGACTGTTCCACGTACATCTTGTTTTCGTCAACGAACTTCATCATGATGGCGCGGGTCCCCTGGAACTTGGCCGTAGCGGAGGCCTTGGCAGGCATATTGCCGTCTTTATCCAGTTCGTAACGCGAAAGGGTGCTGTTCATGGCGTCGTCAGTGGCGAGCACGTAAACGGAGCCGTTGAAGTACGCGACGCCGCCAGCGTTCGGAGCTTCGATAAAGTCTTCGACAACCTTGGCCTGATTATCGGAAAGAGAGGCTGTTCCGACAAATTGAGAGGCGTCCATCATAAAGGAGAGCAGGTACTTGTCCCCCGAAGAAGAGCCGTTGTCGCCAGCAGAACTGGAGCTGGAGTCATCGCCGCAGGCCGCGAGCATCATTGTGGACGCGATTGCAGCAATCGTTATTTGGTTTTTGAAGAGGTTCATTTGTTTTCCTTTTTTGTTATAGTGTAAACTTGACTTTGGTCGCAAAAGCACGACCGGGCTTGGATTCACCGTACTTGTCATACACCCGGACATCCATGAAGTTGCGGACTTCGAAATTCCAAGAGAGCATGTTGGCGAGAATGGAGTATTCCACGCCTAAATCTTGGGTGAACGAGCTGGGAATGGTGCGGTCTTGCCTTTTGGAGACCTTCCAGGAGTAGTAATATTCATCGGTGTAGTTGGCAAGCCAGTAGAGCTTGAAAAAGTCATCTCGGTAAATCAGGTCGCCCACATGGAATTCTGCGCCGAAGTTCATGTAGAGCGTAGGAATATTCGGAACGGTCAGCCCCTTGGCGATTCCGTAGGCCAAATCCGCTTCGCGGCTTTCGGCTTCTTGCCTGGTGAGGTTGTAAGAAAGTGAAATGTATTCGTTCACATCGACTGCGGCGTCGATTTCAAAGCCAGTCGTCTTGGTACCGACACTGTTGTAGTAAGGGCGCGGAACCGACGCGTAGTTGTTCCAATAAATGCGGTCTTCCATGAGCATGTAGAACCAGTTGAATTCCAGATGCAACTTCAAGAGCAGCGGAATCTGTCGCATATCCAGTTCGGCACCTGCGGTAAAGTTGTCGGACTTTTCGGGTTTTAAGTTCGGGGAACACTGCACATACATTCCGTCGCCAAAGATTTCTTCGCGGGTCGGGAACCGCAGGCTATGCTGGTAGCCACCCTTGACGGCAAACTGCTCAACAACCGACAAGTCGTCAATCAATTTGACGCGGAAATTTTCGCTGTAACCGAAATCCTTATTTTCGGCATAGTCGTCTGTCAACTGCTGTATACGCTTTTCGCCGTCATCGTCCGCCTTAATGGAGTAGTAATATCCCTTGACGCCCGCCACATTCTGGATTCGTTCGTTCCAGAAGTTATTTTCGAGAGAAAGCCCCGTTACAACGGAATTGCTGTGCCCGGGGAATCCGGCGCTGTTGAGCGTCTGCCCTTTAGCGGCGCGCTTGTCTTCCGGATCTTGCGATTCGTAGCGGTAAAGGCCGCTCCAGGTGAGAATGTGGTTTTGCGTGAACGCGTAGTCAAAATTCCAGGGAGCTACAATCGTTTGGTTTTCGCGTTCAATATGCGATGCCCCACCCATAGAAATTTCACCAAAGGCGGTATTCGCTTCGCGAACATTCTCTTTGTCCCAGCCGTAGTAATAAGTATGACTCGTATCGATGACAGCCTCTTTACCGAAGGCGTAGCTGAACAAAAGCGCGGCCGAAAGCCCCTTGACAAACAAATTCGCCTTTTCGAGAGAAAGGTTCACGCCGTACGATTGCGCATTGGAGTTCGCCTCTTCGATGCGGTGGGAATTCGACTGAATTTCTTTATCCATCGCGTTGTAAATCACGCCCAAAGTCGCCTTGTCAAAGAAGTATTTCTCGAAGGAGACAAAAGGCAACACGTTGTAACTGTAATAGCGATCGTGATCTCGCGTTACAACCGTGTCCATGTAGGGTGTGGTGAATTCGTAATCGTTGTCGGAGTAGTTGTAATAGGCCGAAATTCCGGTGGCGATAGCGCGGCTCTTGGCCGAATCAGTTACCCACACGTATTTTGCGTCGAGCGAGGCCTTATGCGTGTTGAAACTCCCGAAGCTGTAAGAGCCCGTAATGGAACTCTTGGGCAAATCATGCGTTACGATGTTAATCACGCCGCCCATGCCGTCGGTCGCGAAGCGTTCGGGCACATAGCTCTTGTAAATCTCGATGCGGTCAATCTTGTCGATGGGAATATCGTTGACGGAGAAATTCCCGTTGCCGTTATCGACAGGGACGCCATCGACAAGCACCTTCACATTTTTGCCTTCCATGCCGCGGATGTTGATTTTGCTTTCGCTGCCCATGCCTCCCGACTGGCGGATTTTTACGCCCGAAGATCGATTCGTGGCATCTGCGATGGTGGCGCTGGAGCCCTGAAGTTCCGTGGCATCCATGACCTTGACCGATTCGGCTTTGGTTTTCTTGTCGACGGGTGCGGCTTCGTTGATTCCTTCGCCTTCGATGCCCATTTCGTCAAGGACCGTTACGCCGGACGAGCCCGATTTCGCTGCGGACTGTTCTGCCGGAGCGCTTTCGTTTGTGGAGGTTTCCTCGGCAAAAATATCGTCAAAATTCGTAATTTCTTCGGCAGATTCGGCGTTTGCGTCGTTCAACGTTTCCTGCGCACGCGCTGCCACAGAGGCAATCGCAAGAATCACCAACACGAGAGTTGTCAATTTGTATGCAAAAAGGTGTTTCATCGCGTCCAAATTGAGAAACAAGCGCAAAAAAATTCTACTCCAAAAGGTTTGGCGAAAATCCGTTTGGAGTAGAACAGAAAACGTTTTTTTCCAAAATTTGATTCAGCCCTTTTGGGAGGAAACTCTATGAAAAAGAAATCTCTGCTCTCTTGGATTTTTCTGTTTGCCAAAAACAAGAAAAAATACTACATCGCAAGCATCTTCTTTGCGCTTTTGCGCGTCGCTTGCGGAATCGCTCCTTACATCATTATCGCAAACATTGTGCGCGAACTGCTTTCGGGCGTGCGCGACTGGGATGTTTACCTTAAGGAATGCCTGATTATTGCGGCATTCTGGTTCGGGAATGTCCTGTTCCACAGCATTTCGACGACGCTTTCGCACGTAGCGACGTTCAACGTTCTCGGCAACATCCGCAAGGATCTTTGCGACAAACTTTCACGAGTGCCGCTGGGTTCTGTTCTCGACATGCCTTCGGGCGCACTCAAGAACATCCTGGTAGAACGCATCGACAGCATGGAAACGACGCTTGCGCACGTAGTCCCGGAATTTACCTCGAACCTGATTCTCCCTGTGCTCATGTTCGCCTACCTTTTTCATATCGATTGGCGCATGGGGCTTGCCTCGCTCGGCACGCTCCCGATTGGTATGGTCGCCATGGCGGTTATGTTTGCCGGAGCGCAGAAGTGGTTCGATAATTCTATCCAGAAAACGAAGACCTTGAACGACACCGCGGTTGAATACATTAACGGCATCGAAGTCATCAAGGCGTTCGGCAAGTCAAAGTCTTCTTACGACAAATTTGTAGTAGCCGCAAAAGAAGGGAGCGACTGTTTTGTCGAATGGATGCGTCGCTGCATTTGGCCGCATTCACTTGCCATCACGGTCGCTCCTGCCACACTATTGACGGTGTTGCCGTTTGGCGGTTACTTCTATTACAACGGTTCCATTACGGCAGTGGATTTTATCACCGTCATCATCGTTTCGGTGAGTATCATGATGCCGCTCCTCACCATCATGAGTTACAGTGACGACATCAGCAAGGCGGGCGTCATTTTCGGTGAAGTCGGCTCGGTGCTCGAAATGAAGGAACTCGCACGCCCCGCGGCCGACAAGCGCAAACCCGCCGACAATTCCATCACATTGAAAGATGTGCGATTCAGCTATCATAAGGGAATCGAATGCGAAGAAAAGAAGGAAATTCTCCACGGCATCAACATGGTTCTCCCCGAAGGAAGCTTTACCGCATTCGTGGGCCCGAGCGGTTCGGGCAAATCGACGATTGCTCGCCTTATCGCCTCGCTGTGGGATGTTGACAGCGGCGACATCGAAATCGGTGGCGTGAACATCAGGGATCTTTCGCTCGAAGAATACAACCGCCGCATCGCCTACGTTTCGCAGGACAATTTCTTGTTCGACATGTCCGTCCGCGAGAACATTCGGCTCGGGCGGCCGACCGCATCGGATGCCGAAGTCGAAGAGGTGGCGCGCCAAAGCGGCTGCTACGAATTTATCATGAGTCTCGAAAACGGCTTCGACACGATTGTCGGCGGCTCGGGCGCCCACCTCTCCGGTGGCGAGCGCCAGCGCATCGCCATCGCCCGCGCGATGATGAAAAATTCTCCCATCGTCATTCTCGACGAAGCGACCGCCTATACCGACCCCGAAAACGAAGCCATCATCCAGAAATCCGTGGCAAAACTTGTTAAGGGCAAGACGCTCATCGTGATTGCTCACCGCCTCTCGACCGTCAAGGACGCCGACAAGCTCTACGTCATCAAGGACGGCAACATTGACAGCTGCGGCACGCACCAGGAACTGCTCGAAAAGGGCGGCCTCTACAAGTCCATGTGGCAAGCCCACATCAGCGCCAAAGATTCCGAGGAGGATGCATAAATGTTCGATACTCTCATTAAATTCTTTAACTTCTGCAATGCGGAAAACCGTCGCAAATTCTACGGTTCCATTATCGTCGGCGTTTTCAACTCCTTCTTCATGGCACTCCGTATCGGTGCCATGGCAGTCATGCTGCAGGGCGTTATTCGCCACGTGCAGGGAACGGCGCCGTTCACCATGGATATCGTTTGGCTTTCGCTTGGGATCATGGTTGTAAGCCTTATTGGCGCAACCGTCACCAAGCGCATCATGAGCATGTGGCAAACCGAGGGCGGTTACCGCACTTGTGCGAGTAAACGCATCGAGATTGCCGAACACCTGCGCTATCTGCCTATGGGCTACTTCAACAAGAACAGCCTCGGCTACATTACCTCCGTCACGACAAACACCATGGAACAGCTCGGCGACGTGGCCACACGCGTGGTCATGATGGTCACGCAGGGCATTCTCGACACGGTTCTAATTATCCTGATGATTGCCTTCTTTGATTGGCGAATCGCAATTGTGGCAACCATCGGTTTCGCGGCATTCCAGTTCATCAACACGCTCATGCGCATGAACGTTCGCGCTATTTCGCACGAAAAAGTGGAATGCGACAGCAAGGTCGTTGAAAAAGTTCTCGAATACATCCAGGGAATCGCCGAAGTCAAGGCCTACAACATGACCGGCAAGCGCTCCAAGGAACTGAACGAAGTCATCGACAAGTGCACAGCAGCAAACATTAGCATGGAACTCAAGTGCGTCCCGCTTTCGAACTTGCAGACCTTTATTGCAAAGCTCACTGGTGTTGCCATCATGATGTTCTCGATTCATTTCTATTTGAACGGAACTATGGAACTTGCCGATTGTGCTATCATGCTCGTGTGCTCCTTCATGCTATTTGCAGTCCTTGAACTGGGCGGCAGCTACGCGGCCCTCCTCCGCACCGTAGATATCGCCGTGAACCGCGCAAACGAAATCTTGAACATGCCCACCATGGATATCGACGGCGAAGATATTGCCCCCGTCAATCACGATATCAAGGCCGACACCATCGATTTCGCCTACGACAAGCGCAAAATCATTGACAACGTGACGCTTTCCATTCCGGAAAAGACGACTACGGCCATCGTGGGCCCGAGCGGTTCTGGCAAGACGACGCTTTGCCATTTGCTCTCTCGCTTCTGGGACGTAAACGCTGGTTCGGTGACATTGGGCGGTCGCCGCGTGCAAGATTACAGCATGGATAGCCTCATGAAGAATTTCAGTTTCGTGTTCCAGAACGTGTATCTGTTCCGCGATACGATTGAAAACAACATCAAGTTCGGGAATCCAAGCGCCACGCACGAGCAAGTCGTAGAAGCCGCCAAGAAAGCCTGCTGCCACGACTTCATCGAAAAAATCCCCGACGGTTACAATACGGTCATCGGCGAAGGCGGCGCAAGCCTCAGCGGCGGTGAACGCCAGCGCATCTCGATTGCACGCGCCATCATGAAGGATTCTCCGGTCATCATTCTGGACGAAGCGACTGCGAACGTGGACCCGGAAAATGAACGCGACTTGATGCTTGCCATCCAGGAACTGACCCGCGAAAAGACGGTCATCATGATCGCGCACCGCTTGAAAACCGTGCGCCACGCCGACCAGATTATCGTCTTAGACAAGGGCCGAATCGTGGAACAGGGCAAGCACGAAGAACTCGTGAAGAACGGTGGAATCTACGCCCGATTCATTGATTCCCGTCGCGAGGCTGTTAGCTGGAAGCTGTAATGAATATTGCCGCTCCCGGCGTGATGATGGGGGCCGGCGGCGAGTTCCTTTCGCAGGCGACTCGTTTGGACGCGCTCCCATCATAAAATTCTCCATTTAAATCATGGACAAGAATGTCATTGCGATTGGTTATGCGATAGCGGCGGCCGCATTTTATGCACTGAATGTTCCCTGCTCCAAAATGCTGCTGGCCCATATTTCGTCTGTATTCATGGCTGGGCTGCTCTATATTGGCGCAGGGCTCGGAATCGGCATTCTCTACCTGTTCCATGTCAGGCGCGAGAGCCAATCGGAACGGCTCTGCAAAAAAGATTTCCCCTACACGCTAGGCATGGTCCTGCTCGACATTGTCGCCCCCATACTGCTCATGTTCGGCGTCAAGTACGGAACATCCAGCAACGCATCGCTGCTCGGGAACTTCGAAATCGTCGCGACAACGCTGATTGCGCTGTTCATCTTTAGAGAAAAGGTGTCCACGCGTTTGTGGATTGCGATTTTATTCATAACGACATCTAGTTTCTTTCTCTCGTTCGAAAACACCGACAGTTTCAATTTTTCTGTCGGCTCCATCTTCGTTCTCGGAGCGACCATCTGCTGGGGGCTAGAAAACAATTGCACCCGCAAAATTTCGGACAAAAGCACATACCAGATTGTAACCATAAAAGGCCTCTGTTCCGGAATCGGTTCCATCGTCGTTTCACTCGTCACAAGCGAAATGAACTTTGCCGTAAAATACATCCCGCTCGCCCTGCTGCTCGGCTTTGTGGCTTACGGCCTGAGTATTTTCACCTACATCCGCGCACAAAAATACCTGGGGGCAGCAAAGACCAGCGCCTTTTACGCCTTTGCGCCCTTTATCGGCGTCCTGTTTTCTGTCGTGCTCCTGAACGAAAAAATCACGCTGCAATACGTCGTGGCGTTCCTGGTCATGATTGCCGGTACCATTTTTGTGGTTTACGATACGCTTGTCCGCTCACATTCGCATATGCATCAGCATATTTTCACGCACACGCATGGCGGCATAACCCATACACACGTTGTTACGCATTCCCATTTGCACAACCATGTCTTCTCCGATGCAAAACACGGCCACAGCCACGACATCAAGGACCTAGAGAAAATCTCGACACACTGATGAGGAATTTAATCGCCGATTACCCCTGCGAGTTCTTTTTTTTGACCTGTATGCGACCTTGCGTTCGCCAACGCAGTTCAAGGCAAGCGTTTTGTTCATGTAGTTCGCGCGTTCTAGTTCTATTGCGTTGCGCAGAATGCTTGTAAGAAAATCGTTAGGACTTGAGCCAGCCTCGGTCGCCAACTTTCGTACTGTTTCTTGCAAGTCGTAAGGAACCTGGACGGCCATGCTCTTCATCGGAGTTATGTACAGTTCGCCACCGACGGCCTCCGACATCTTCAGCAACTGCTTGTACGAAGGGTTCGTTTTCAAGGATGCAATGCGCGAGATAGCGCTTTGCGTCGTGCCCATCTTGTCGGCGACATCTTGCTGCGTGAGCCCCAAGGAATCTTTCAGGAAATCAAAATCCGTCAGGAAGGCCGACAGCGCCTCGTAAGTCTTGGCGTACGAATCCAGGCCTTTGTCTTCGTTTTCGAGCGAAGACATAAAATCGATGACTTGATTCTTTTTCATTGCATAACTCCCTGTTTGACAAGTTCTCTGTATTGCTTCAGTTTTGTAAATAATATAGCATATTTGCTATATTTGGCAAATTGACTTTGAAAATATGGAACTTTTCTAATGAGGAATTAGCTTTGCGAGTTCACTTTGCGCAGCGGGGTTGTTTGCGTAATTTCGCATGACAGATTTCATGTCAAGGAGAATGCAGTGGATTTTGTGATAAGGTCGGTTTTCGTCCTCCACGTTTTTCCAGTCACCATAGATGTAACCGACGCGTTTCATTTGGAAGGTCGCTGAGCTTGCCGAAGCGCCTTCCGCATCCGCACAGTACGGCATAACGAAGGCGTTGTAAATGCTTAAAGTGTCATCCTGAGCGAAGTGTAACGAAGTCGAAGGATCTCCCAGCATCTTTTCTACATATTCCGCATAAGCCATCTGCTTACAAACCGATTCGGCCCCTGGTAAATGCGAATTGAAACCAGTCAAGCCGTATTTGTAGTACTTTGAATCAAGGATACACACACCCTCCCCCATAACCATAATCGTATCGGGCCGGAGTGTGGAACGTTTCGGGTCATTCAGGACTATTTCTTCTTCAGATTCATCAAGTTTTTCATCGCGGCATCCGTCATTCCACCGTAAATGCGGATTAAATTTATCCTTGGCAACTCCCTGCGGCAACTTCCCGAAAATCTTATCCACCATCGCTTCCCACACAGGGGCGAAGGTGTTTACGCCAAACAACGGCTCGTTTTCACTACCATCTTCGCCACGATTTTCCTTGTTTCCCAAATAACGGACCATCTTCAACATTGCATGGAAAAGTTCCAGGTGTTTGTCGTTGAAAGTCGCTGCAATTTTATCCTGAATCACTTCTGCAAACAGTTCATAATCGAACAAAAGTTCCGGCTCTTCGACTTCGTCTTCTGAAATTCCGTAAAGCGGACCAATCAGTTGAGCCGCCTCTTTGACACAAAACTTGTGGACGAGCGTTATCAGGTTGTCTTCGCGGTAACTTGTCTTGCGTGTAATCAAGTTTAGATATACAACTTGATCGTGACCTTCTTCGTCTTTGACGACTTGTGGCTTAATTCTTTTGATGGTTCGCGGCCAGTTAATTTTGCCGGAGAAACCCTTCTTGTAAATCGTTTCGGATTCCACAAAGTAACCGAAATCGAGATAGTATTGCAATACCGAAAGATACGCATAGAACGGGAAATCCAGTTGGGATTTTTTCAAGTCTTCTTCGGAGAAATAACTTTGCAGGGATTTGTCGTTCAATACGGCAATAAGTTGGTAAAAATCCCACTTGCAAACATCCTCGGACGGCTTTGACGCGCGATACCCCATCGGGAAATAGATTTTGGGGCGGTTGTCCTCGATCTTTATCCCGACAAACGATTTGTCCTTCTTTTCGTCACTTGAACGCCAAGCATCATACACGCAAAAATCCGCAAAAGACGATACCGTCTCTCGCATAGACTTTGTGACATTTGGGTTCTGTTCAGACATTTAGGTGTCGGCTTTGCTTTCGGCGTATGTTTTTGTTAGATCGTCTTTATCCTTTTCAATATCTTTGAATATTTTTTTGAAAGCATCAAAACCAACATTATCTTTAGATTTAAATTCCTTCGCAAGTTTGGCAAACGAAACAACATCTTTATTTTCAGTAACATCAGGCTCGTTGAACACTTCTGTTGCTGAATTACGCCTAAATACATCATACCATAGGTATTTTAGGACCTTCTCTGCGAAATCTTCTTTTGAAATGTTTTCGTACTTGGTGACCTTTTTGTCTTTTACCTCTACGGCATCAGTCGAAATAAACCATCCACCAAGACATTTATCTTCTGACTTCGAAAGAATTCCTTTTTGAGATAAAATTTTCTTGTTTACCCAATTTCGGAAGCTACCCCAACGGACACCTGTTGAAACTTCACTTTCTTCATCCTTGCCAATAATTATATCATATTGTGCGGCATCATCCAATTCATTTTCAATCATTTTGAACTTAAAACGACGTTGGAAGGCATTATCCATCGTGAACACGTTCTGGTCGCTAGTGTTCATTGTCGCGTAGATAGACAAGTTGGGTGGCAAACGTATTGCAGTATTTGTGGAAAAATGGAGCACACTTCCATCATTTGCCTGAACATCTATGCAGGAGTAACATTTGGGATTGGTATCTGTTCCAGAACCTTTCGCCTCAACGCTATGTTTATTCTTTTCGTTTGTTTGTTCGTTCTTAAGTTTCTGAATGTCACGAATATCGGCATTTATATCCTGGTTGTCAACGCCATAAGAGCTCCATCCAGAATCATATTTATTTTCAGTGGATTCATCCGCAGGTTCACCCTTCTTAATTCGGTCCAATAATTGAAACATCTCACCAAAAATCGCAGCTGCGTTTCCGCGATTGATTTCTTCAATAATCAGGAAGAATGGCTCGTCCGGATTCAAATAAGCACGGCGGACTATTTCAGAAAATGGACCAGGCTTAAATTTATATTCAACCCCTTTGTTGTCTGGCAAAACACAAGGATAAATTTGGCCAACAAAATCAGCATTGCAATATTCTGGATGAAACACACAACGAATAGTGTGGTATTGTTTGTCTGTGACAGAATGTTCCTTCAGTTTTTTGTCAACAACTTCGTTTACCTTATAACTCTTGCCACAACCAGGAACGCCATAGTAGATTACTTGTTCGCAAGAATGTGGTTTATTACTAGGCTTTGTCTCGGATGGATTATTGTCTTTATCAGTTTTTACGTCGAATAACTTTGCCAGTTGTTCAACATTTTTCTTTATGGAATCACTCATAACATCACCTCAATAACTTTAGAATCGCAAATTCGAGCGAAGTCACTTTTCCCTTCTTTCTTGATAATTCCAGCATGTTTCAAAGACCCCATAAAATACGAAAAACAAGTTATTTTAGTTAGTTTCTTCATATGAGTTGAACCTTTTTCCATAACATTGATTGAAAAGATGATTTCACGTTTTTGATTATTCATGATAGATTGATATTCACTTTCAGTAACTTTATTTTGAAGGACCCCCAAAAGAAGCGCAAATTCTGATTCGTTTATCCTATCGTATGTAAGAAAATGCCT
The DNA here is from genome assembly GCF_900143055.1 of Fibrobacter sp. UWR3. Taxonomy (NCBI): domain Bacteria; kingdom Pseudomonadati; phylum Fibrobacterota; class Fibrobacteria; order Fibrobacterales; family Fibrobacteraceae; genus Fibrobacter; species Fibrobacter sp. UWR3. The sequence goes on from NZ_FRCW01000003.1 coordinate 37,725, forward strand.
AAGCACTTTTTGGAATATCTTTCCATACTGAACATTGCGGTTTTGAATGATGTTACGAATGCAATTTCTAATAATCTCATGCTTTATATTTTCGAATTGATACACCCCTTTATCTTCTCCTTCAGATTCTGATTTCTTTATTGAATCGATGCAGAGATAGTAAGCTTTTCCCAAATCAGTAAAAAGATGCTTTGATACAAATTCATAATCGTTAATAATTCCAGCATTTTTCAAAAACGGGAAAATACTCCGAATATAACTTACGGTTGTAAAATATGTAGCATGATTTTGAAAATTTTTATATGTTTCTACAAAACCATCTTTTTTCATTTCAAGATATCTATACATTTCATAAATGTATTCATCGGTCGTCTCATTAAACTGAGTGCCTGGAGAATTCGGGGTGTCGATTACAATCTTCATAAATCACCTCTTTATTTGTTTTTTTATTGCTTTTGCAATAATGTTCGCCAACATTGGCGGAACCGCATTTCCAACCTGTTTATACTGACTACCGCGAGTTCCGATTATTTCAAAATTATCTGGAAAACTTTGTAATCGAGCCGACTCACGTACTGTAGGAATACGTGGTTCTTTGTAATGGAAATAGTTCCTATGCCCTGTATCAATTGTATTAGATGGTTTGAATGTTCCCATTCGTTCAAAAGCCTTGTTGTATTTTCGAATGTTCCAAAATTCAGGTGGTAAACTTTTTATATTTCCGCCATCAGGGATCTGATTAACGATTCCAATAGTCTGTTCGGAATGGTTCGTGTAATCTTGATTTAGCGGATGTTTACAACAACCCCTCATCGCTTTTTGAAACTCATTTGCAGGGTCGGATCCGTAGTGGTTGTTGTCTGAACCTTCTAAATCGCTAATACCATCTTTTGCGCTTAGTTTTTGGACAGGTGTAATTTCCTTAGGGAAAACAAACGTCCCTTCTTTCACGCCTACATAAAAGACCCTTTGTCGATTTTGAGGGATTCCATAATCAGAAGCATTTAAAAGTTTATATGATATTTTGTATCCTAGTCCTTTTTCCCCAAAGCGTTCCACCAAATCCTTAACAAAAGCACCTTTATTGAGTGTAAGCATACCTCTAACATTTTCGATAACAAAGAAATAAGGATTTGCTTTTTTGACGGCTTTGTAGAATTCCAAATACATCTTATTTCGAGGGTCATCGACTTCTCTTCTTCCAACAGTGCTAAAACCTTGACAAGGTGGTCCGCCAATAATCCCTGATATTTTGTGCTTTTTTAGCAAATCTGGAAGAATTTTTTCATTAAATTCTTCAACAGATATTGTCATGCCAACTTTATTATGTCGATTGTAGTTAAATGTCGTCACGGCATCCTTCCACATATCAACAGCAGCAACCGTTTTAAATCCAGCTTGTTCAAAGCCAAGACTTAGCCCGCCAATTCCACAGAACAGGTCGATTATTTTCATTTCAGATGCCTCCTGATGATTTCTTCTGCGACAACCTTCGCTAAAAGAGGGGGCACAGCATTTCCAACTTGCCTGTACTGTTCCGATCTATTTCCAACAAATTCAAATATATCTGGAAAGGATTGCAGACGAGCAGCCTCTCGCACCGTAGGAATTCTGTTGTATCTTGGATGGAAGTAATTGCTATGATTATTTCCCGTATCTATCGTAACAGAAGGCATGTCATCAGACAAACGTTTATACGCTGAAGAATGGCGGTTATTTCTTTGCGTTGGCCAAAGTTCTTTAGGGACGTCTTGCCAATTGCGTCCTTGCTTCACAAATGAAATTCGCTTTTGAACGATTTCTGCAGGATATCGGATGTCGTGATTTACTAATCCTGTCGAGCCTTTTCGAAGGTACGCTAAATAAGCGTTAGGAGATGTTGGCTCTGTGTATTTTTGATTTTTCTCATACGAATATAAATCAGATATGGCATCAGATACTGTAATCGGTTTTGGGGTTTTCTTTAACGACGCAAAGCTAAATGGCGCATTTTTCGTCATCACAAAAAAATTGCGCAATCTTTTTTGAGGAACTCCATACTCTGATGCGTCTAAAATTTGATGAGTAACCTTATAACCCCTTTCTTCAAATATTTCGGTTATACGGTCTTTTGCGTATCCATTGTTTTTTGTTATAATACCACGAACGTTCTCAATAACGACCGCTTTGGGCTTGGCTATATCAACAAATTTGATGAACTCAAAAAACAGCCTGTTTCTGGGATCGTCACATTCACGATTATATCTATTTGCACTTGAAAAGCCCTGACAAGGAGGTCCGCCAATAATGACATCAATGTTTTTTAGATTATCAAATTCATTCAGAATAAATTTTTCATCAACATTCAGAATGTCGCAGCAGATTCCTTTCCCATTTTTAAAATTGTGATTGAAAGTTTTTATAGCTGCAGCATTGAAGTCTATTCCTCCAACAACTTTAAAACCAGCAAGTTCAAATCCTTTGCTTAGTCCACCGCACCCACAAAACAGATCAATACAAGTGGGTTTCTTCTTCTGTCGAGTCTGGGCCATATCGCTCCATTTTGAAAGTGAACGAGTTCACTCTCGCGGGAGCGGTTCTGGCCGATTCGTTTGGCCGGGGTGCGGGCAAAAAGAAACGGCGAGGAGCCGACTCACTCCTCGCCTAAAAGCGCGACATTTTCAAAAGAATACAATACACCCGCATAATCTTGCAATGGATTGCTTCACCCTTTCAGGGTTCGCAATGACGTTGCAAAACAATCCCGAGCGGATACAGTACGCCCAGGGTACACTACGCCCATGCAATCCACGGGCGGTGGCGAGTCATTGCCTTATTCCTTGTGTATGAAAGTGTCGAAGTTTCAGTTAGAGGACAAGAGCAAAACTCAGCGAGTCCACCCTTGTTCTGCACCTGTCCAGGCTTTTTCGAAAATAAAAAAGGCGTGGAGTTGAATGCATTTACCTACCTGAGGCCTTCGACTGCCCTACACAAATAAACACAAACAACTCACGCCCCAAAATGGCCGTTTGCCTACAGGCAGATTTATCAAATATGCATGTACCAAAACGATGCGGCAGGCTTGCGCCGGTCGCAGACGTGAGCGTCCGTCTTATTCCCTGTGTATGAAATTGTCGAAGTTTCAAGTAGAGAACAAGAGAAAACTCTATTTGCCTTGAAATATAGATTTTTGGAATGGCAAAAGGTGACATTTGCCGTTTTTGTTGAAAAAAAACGACCTAAAACATCAAAACCGGCCCCTGCGGACCGGTTTTAGATAAAAAAACGTTCCAAGGCCCTAGTTAAAGGAGCCCGTGTTCCTTGAGAATCTTCTCGTACTTGTCGGCACGAGATTTTTCTTCGTCAGCACGAGTTTCAGCCTCGCTGGCGCGTTTTTCGGCAGCTTTAGTGCGCTGGCGTTCATCGTACACCAAGTCATCCAATTCCTGTTGCCAAGTCATATAGCGCTTCCTCGTTTCGTTGTCCGACAGACAAATATACAAATGTGTGGTGTGAAGTGTGTAGTGTGAAATTATTTGGAAGTTTTTTTGGCGGTTTTGGTTATAGCGCTAAGCATCCGGATTATTACTCGGCATGGCTCAATAATTATTTTGAATTCCTTTGCTTCTAAATATTGTGCCTCGTACAACAATTCCACCCAATACTCGGTTTCTCCCGCTTCTTTTAACGCAATATACATTTTAGCGATAAAATCTGCCTTGCTTTGTGCAAACTGAGCTTCTTTGATGTTTGCTCCTATGCTGGTTGCACTACGCAGTAGTTGTTTGCTAAGAACATACTCTCTTTTGTTTGAGGTCAGATCTTGATACAATTTCACAATCTGTAATGCAAAACTCTTGCTCAAAGAAAGAACATTCTGTTTAGTACAGGTGCTATGCATTTGTTCTTCTTGCTTGTCATTACACATTCCACATCACACACTTCACATTTTTATGGCTGAATACCAGCGCGAACATGAAGCGGTTCGTGATGGGCAGTTCCTCGAACGGAACGTGGTTTGGATCCATAATGCTCCTTTACGTGGCATGCGCCGCGCGGTAAAAAAACAAAAAAAGAGCCGTTCCTATGTCATATAAAATAATACGATATAGAAAACGGCTCTTTTGTGAGCTTGGCCAGCTATTTGCTGGTTATGTAGAATATAGCAAATGAGTTTTAGAAATACAAACTTTTCTGGGATAACGGGCAAAATTTAGACTAAAAAGCGTTCCAAGGCCGTTCAATCATCGATTCAATCAACTTTTCCTGATTGCCTTGCAGCAGGTACTGTTCCGCGATTTTTCCGTGTTCCATGCGAATGACGGACTGGCAACAGTTTAGAATGAATTCGGGGTCGTGGGTAATCACGAGTAGCGTTTTTCCAGTGGCGGCCAATTTTTGGAGAGTTGCCGAAACGGCAAGCATCTGTTTGTAATCCAGGCCGCTGGTGGGTTCATCAAACACGACAATCTCGCGGCCGCTAGAAACGCCGCTGCCGATAGCCACGCGTTGTTTTTGACCGCCCGAAAGCGCCATCGGGTGGCAGCTAGCGTATTCTTTCAGGTTGAGCCTTTCAAGGATTTCTAGGGCAGAATTTTCATCTTGCGGATTCATGCCTAGCAAGATTTCGTCAAGGACGCTTTCTGTAAACAGTTGGTGGTTCACGTCCTGCATAATCAAGTATGCGCCGTATTTACGCGCCTTGCGTTTCTGTCGCCAGGTTCCGCGAAGCCCACACAACACCTGAGCAAGCGTCGATTTTCCGGCACCGTTATGCCCGATAATGGCTGTGATTTGATTGCGCGGGAGTGAAAGTTCCGGAATGTCAAGAACCGGGAATTTGCGATTGTAGGCAAAACGGAGGTCTTTGAAGACCAATGATTCTTTAAGAGTTCGCTTCGCAGGCTCCTTCGAACCTTCCGGCCCTTCGGCAAGCTCAGGGACCTTATTTTTAAGTTGTTCCAAATTCATGCAGCGCAGTCCGAGACTTGCCGCATATTCCGGGCCTTTCGCCTCGAGTTCGGCGGGAGTCCATTCGTCTTGAATTTGTCCGTCTTTTACGTAACAAATTCTGTCTGCAATGTCGCGCAGGTAATGGATGCGATGTTCCACGATAACAACGGTCTTGCCGCGGGATTTCCAAAACTTGATGATTCCGGCGAGGTCTGCGACGGTCTTCAGGTCAAGATTAGCCGATGGCTCGTCAAGAACGAAAATTTCGGGGTCGGTCGCAGAGACCGAGGCGCAGGCGATTTTCTGCTTTTCTCCGCCGGAAAGGTGGAAGATGTTTCGGCCCGCCAGATGTTCTATGTGGAATTCCTTCACGACGCGATCCACGCGCTCCCGGATTTCTTCCGGGTCCATTCCCAAGTTTTCACAGCCAAAAGCGATTTCGCTGTCGGTATCGATGTTGAAAAACTGCGAACGCGGATTTTGGAAAACGGAACCCACGTGTCTTGAAATTTCGGCGAGCGTCATGTCGGCGGTATTCTTGTCGCCGAGCAATACGTCGCCCGCCATCGTTCCCGATTGATAAAGCGGAATAAGCCCGTTGATCAGCTTAGAAATAGTCGTCTTGCCGCAACCCGACTCCCCCACAAGCACAACGCATTCGCCGGACTTGATTTCGAAATTCAAGTTCTTGATGACGGCATCGTCCAGGGAATCAGAGTAAGAGAACGAGACGTTTTTTAATGTGATAGTCATTTCTAACAAGCAAGGAGATTCCCGCCTTCGCGGGAATGACAATTAAGAGACTAACCGAGAACAGAATAAAACTACAACCGCAATACAATAAACAAACACGGCAACATCTTGAACGAGGAACCCGATTTTGACAACGCAACTACGTCTCGTTTCTGGCGAAAGTCCGCGCGTCGTCGCCGCCACCGAAAGTTCATCCCCGATTTTTGTGAGCGACACCAGTAGCGGAATAAGTCTGTATTCCAAAATGGCAAGCGGGTTCTTTAATGTCCGCAGGCTGAACAGGCGAATGCCCCGCATGCGCATTGCGTTTCCGATATCGCGGGCTTCATCGAATACGGTCGGGAAAAAGCGAATCATCACCGCTAAGGGAATCGTCACTTTGTTAGGAATATGCATCTTCGACATTCCCGCCATGAACTCGTTCACCTTGGTGGTCGTCATGACATAGTAAAAAATAACGCTTATCGGCATCACATGCGAAACAAGCATCATTGTCGAGACAAACAGCGTGCCCGCCAGCCCGACATCCATCGCTTTTAAATAATCAAAACTGAATGCAGATATTGCGTACAAGAAAGAAAAGAGCAGGGAAAACCGCCATCTTTTTTCAAGCACCAATAAAACTGCCGGCAAAACAACAATCATAGCGCCGTAAATTACAGGTGCGGAAAGAATGATGCTGTTCCCCGCAATCGTTAAGAACAGTTTTGTTCGCGGATCCAATTTCACCGGGCAAGACCGATTCGTTCGAAATGCTTTTTCATGATGCGGCGAGCCACGAGTCCACCGATAACGGCACCCAAAATGCCGAAGGTGTAGATTCCGACCAGGGGCCAGATGCTGTTAGAAAGTTCCGCCAGCTTCGCAACGTAACCTTCGTCGCACATGCCACGGGTATATTCCAGATATTCCTCGGTATAAAGCCAAAGCGGAAGCATCATTGAAGAACTCATTAGGCTCAAGACAATGTTTGACATGTACAAGCCAGCAAAATTTTTCCCTATGATTTTCAGAATTGTTCCCGACAGTAGCCCAACTGCAAGGCTTATCGCAAACATGATAATGCTCTGACCCATCACTAACATTGCGCCCCCGAAAATGCCGCAGAAAAGCATGCAGCACAGAATCGGCCTTTCTATTTTCGAATAAAACAGGAACATGGGAACGCTCGTCACAAGCGCGATACTCGCGGTCGAAAAAACAATTAGGGCAGGAATGTAGCCGATGCTCGACGACATAAAACCAAGCACGATATAAAGTGCCGAAAATATGCCCACATTCACCAGGTCGCGGACCAACGTATTCGATGATTTTTTTCCAGTCGTTCTAACGTCACTCATAAAAGTCTCCAATAGCAAACAAATGCACGCCAAATAGAGTTTTTTGATGCACTTTTTTCTACTCCATTTAGACAGAAAAAGGACCGCGGCAAAACGCCACAGTCCCCTTTTTGCGCATTATGCGAGGTAATTAGAAGCTGTACACCGTTTCAAGACCGAAACGCAGAGCATTGTCGTCTTCGTTATCCTGCACTGCAACATCCACCATGCCGAAAGCGGTGATTTCCAGGTTTTCGACCGGAGTGATGTAGATGCGGCCACCGACATCGAACGTAGCAGCGGTATCGTCATCATCATCCAAGGTGTGCGTGTGGTATTCTACAGGAATGCCGAACTTGATGAATTCGGCAAGCTTGAAAGCCGGTTCGGCATACACGAAGAAGTATTCCGGAATTTCGCCGTTGTCAAGGTCGCTTGCATCTTCGGCGGCATCGCCCCTGTCAACAATGGCATAGAAGGCAGTCGTCTTGATATCGAACATACCCACTTCGAAGGTCGGCTCAACCAAGAAGGCGTGAGCGGTAGAAGTCCAATCCTGACCTTCCACGACATCGCCGTCGTCACCCAGGTAGTCGGCATGGAAGCCATACACAGCCCTGAAGCCAAAGCCACCGAGAGAGAGGCCCGCTTCTACACCGGCATGGAGTTCGTTATGCTGAGTGGTCTGGAAGCTCTTGTAGTCTACATACGGACGCAAGTGCTGACCGGCATAATCGAATTCGTAGGCGGCGTGCACATCGTAAACCTTGGCACCTTCTTCGTCGGCCCAGTCGTTATCGCCACGACCAAAGCCAACACCGAGAATGAAGCCAGCCAGGTCAATTTCAAGACCGCGGATATCGTGTTCCTTCATACCGGCGGCGTTATCGGCAGGATCGTCGTAGTCATAGTAGGCAACGAATGCACCTTCCGAGAAAGTCAGGTCGCCCAGCTTAACCGAGAAGAAATCGGCCGGCTGGTACTGAATATAGGCGCCGTTGTAAATGGCGGCCGGATCAGTCGTTTCACCGTCGGCTTCGAGGCCAACGAATGCAGACCACTTTTCGTTGAACTTGACTTCAAAATTCAGGTCGAAGGTAGAAGCGTAGGAATGGTTCAGGTCATCTTCTGCCCAGACATTGCCTGTGTAAGCATCAAATTCCACTTCGCCATTGTACTTGACTTCCATCTGGGCTTCCGAAGTGCCTTCGTTCATGCTAGCCTTGAGCATGCCGAGAGCGTTACCGGCGGCGTCAGCGACTTCGCCCGGGTTAGTGTTTTCGGCAGGAGCGGATTCAACGGTTTTTTCTTCGGCAGGAGCGGCAGCGACAGGAGTTTCCTGAGCCGGAGCAGCGGCAGGGGCTTCCTGGGCAGGAGCCGGAGCGGCCTGAGTTTCAGCAGGGGCAGCAGCGGGAGCTGCAGCAGGAGCTTCCGCAACAGGCGCTGCAGCGGGGGCTTCGGCGGCAGGGGCAGCTTCCTGAGCGAATGCGGGTATCGCAAACACGGAGGCAGCAGCAAGGCCGAACACAAGATTAGACGTCAAACGGTTCTTCATTTTTCTCTCCCTTGACGGATTGATTTTCTGTTTTTGTAACACTCCGTCAGGTTTTTTACAAATAGTGCTACAAAAACGCTTGGCTATCGCCTTCTGTGTGCTATTGTTGCAAAATGCGTGCCAAGATGTTTTAGTTTAGTTTCAAAAATTAGACTAATCTAATTCAAGTTTTTTAATTAAGGGCCGGCAGGTTTTGGGCCTACCAGCCCTATTCTTGATTCCAAAGGTTAGTCTTCGAATCTCTTTTCCTTATTGGCCTTCATGCCGAAGAGCTTGAGGAAGATTCCCGTACCCACAAGCACCACGATGGCAGCGACAATCCATGTCACGTTTCCACCAACAGGCACCTGGTAAAGGAGTACCGCCACAGCCCAGGCAAGGAGCGTCTGCACCGTCGCCATGAGGATTGCGAGGCCGAGGCCGATTTCGCGGGCAACCACACCCATGGCTGCAAGGCACGGCACGTAGAGCAGGATGAAGATGAGGAATGCGAACACCTGCCAGTTAAAGCCATCCACCGGGTTACCGTTTTTGTCCGGGTTGTGGAAGTAGGAGCGGAGGTTCGCATAAATATCCATCGTCTCGGAGAGGTCGCCTTCTTCGAGAGCGCCCATTTCGTCTTCGGAGAGTTCGAGGCCTGCGGCAGCGAGCTTGGCAAACACGGCTTCGCGGGTCTTTTCATCCTCTTCTTCTTCGCCGAAGGTTTCGATGGCTGCATATTCTTCGCAGGTCAGCACCTTGGCGTCGGTAATCTTGTCCAAAGTTTCTTTCTTGAGTTCGGCTGCTTCCTGGCCTTCCAATTCACCGGTGGTTCCGAGCGGGTCGGTGAGGGAGCCGAATACTTCGGCGAGGTTAGCAGGAATCGAGCCGAGAGCTTCGAGCACGGCGCCCTTGATGTCGGGTGCGCCACCTTCTTCCTCTTCTTCGGCAGGGCATTCGTCAATGCCCGCGATAAGGGGCTTTTCTTCTGCAGGAGCGGCTTCGGCAACAACTTCTGCGGGTTCAGCAGGTGCTGCGGCACTATCGGCAACCACAGCGCTATCGGTTGCAGCAGAATCAGCGGCAGCAACAGTCGAATCGGCCTTCACGCTATCCGTAGCGGCAGAATCAGCGACTGCAACTTGTTCCGGTTCCGCAGCCTTGCCATCTTCATTCGTTTCCGAATTCTGAATTCCGGATTCCGAATTGTTCTCCCCCACCATGGAATAGAGCGAGTTCATGGTACCGATAACAGCTTCCTTGGCCAACAGGCCCGTAAACAGCGACACGGATGCAGGCCAGTTTTCACGCTCGACACCGAACGGTTCGAACACCGGCGTAATCGCCTTACCGATTATAGAAAGCAAGCTGTTTTCGGAGTCGCCGTTACCGGCAGTGAACTCGTTTGACTTCACCACCTTGGATTCGTCAACAACGAAACCTTCGGGGAGAGCAACATTTTCAGCCTCGCCTTCTTCATTTTCCTTGACCATCTGGTAGCCGTCTTCGGCCTGGACAATTTCGGTCGTCTTGCCGTCAACATCGACATACATCTTCTCGACAATACCGAAACTGTTGAGGAACCCGAGCACGGCAACGGCAAGCGTAATCACCTTACCGGCGCGCCAGATGTAGTCGCGCAGGCGCTGCCAGCAGTGAATCATCAGGGACTTGAACTTGGGCAAGTGATACGGCGGAAGTTCCATCACAAAGTTGCTGGCCTGGCCCTGGAAAAGCGACCTCTTCAGGAACAAACCGTAAGCGATAGCGAACAGCACACCGGCGAGGTAAAGCAGGAACACCACCGTGCCCGCCATCTTGCCGAAGAATGCCGCCGCAAACAGTGCATACACCGGGAGGCGTGCGCCGCAGCTCATGAACGGCACCAAGAAGATGGTGAGGAAACGTTCACGCTTGGATTCCAGCACGCGGGAGCCCATAATGCCCGGCACGCCGCAACCGAAGCCCACCATCATCGGCACGAAGGCACGACCGGGGAGCCCGAGGAAACGCATGAAGCGGTCTGCAACAAAAGCCGCGCGGGCCATGTAACCCGAGTCTTCCAAGAACGAAAGGCACAGGAACATGAAGAAGATGACCGGGATGAAGGTCGAAACCGTCTGGATACCGGCACCGATGCCGTCGGCGAGAACTGCCGTGACAAAGGAGGGGCAGCCGAGTACATCGCCCAGCAGGTAGCCGAGGCCATCCACGAAAATCGCACCGAACAGCACGTCAAAGAAATCAATGAACGCAGAACCGATCGTCACCGCAATCCAGAACACCAGATACATGATGACCAGGAATATCGGGAGTGCAGCCCAGCGGTTCAAAAGAACGGCATCCAGTTTGTCGGAGAATGTCTTTTTCGTGCGGACAGAAACAGTCGCCTTCCCCGCCACCTCGTGCGAAATGGAGTAGCGGTTTTCAGCCATCGCGAATTCCGGCTCTTCGCCCAGAATCTTCACGACTTCGGCCTTGTCGAGCTTTACGCCCGCTTCGGCGAATTTGTCTGCATAGCTCTTCTGGTTGCCCAAGTACATGAGCGAAACCCAACGGGAGTCCGCATCCAAAAGCTTTGCGACCGGAGCCACCTTCGGTTCCAAAACCTTCACGGCCTCTTCGACCTTGTCGCCGTAAACCATCTGCTTCGGGAGCGGCATCGGGCTCGCAAGCACGTGGCCCATCTGGCTAATGAAATTGGTGACGCTCTTTTCGCTCACGGCAGAAAGCGGAATGCACGGCACGCCGTAGAAATCAGAAAGTTCGTCGAGATCCAGCTGGATTCCGCGATTTTCGGCAATGTCCATCATGTTGACGGCAATCACCATCGGAATCTTCATGTCGGCAAGCTGGCTCGTAAGGAACAGGTTGCGTTCCAGGTTCGTCGCATCGACGATGTTGATAATCAAGCTCGCTTCGCGGCTGAGCAAGTAATCGACAGCAGCGCGTTCGTCTTCGGCATTTGCGAACAAAGCGTAAGTACCCGGAAGGTCCACCAGGCGAATCTGGCGGTCGCCCAGTTCAAAGTAACCTTCCTTCTTTTCGACCGTCACGCCAGGCCAGTTACCCACATGCTGGCGTGCACCCGTAAGGGCGTTAAAGAGAGCCGTCTTACCGCAGTTCGGGTTACCGGCAATTGCAATCGTCAAAAGTTTTCTAGCAGCCATTATACCCTCCTCAGCTTGAGCACGTTCGCTTCTTCTTTACGGAGCGAGAGTCTATAAGAAAGCACGGCCACTTCGATTGGATCGCCGAGCGGGGCAGCTTGCAAGACTTCGATCTGGACGCCACGCACAAGCCCCATCGAAAGAAGCTTGGACTTGTAGCGAGAATCGCCTTCGTTATAGCCGACGATTTCCACCTTGTCGCCCTTTTTGAGTTCCGAGAACTTGGGCTCGGTACTCCACTTTTTCGTTTGCGACTTGCCGCCGCAACCACAATTACAGCTCATATTATCTATCATCCTTTTTCAATTAGTCTAGGCTAATATAGTTTAATAAAACTAATTAGTCAAGGCTAAAAATATTATAATAGCCATACTTTTTTAGACAAATCTAACTTTGAAACGGAAAATTTACATTATTTTAGCGTTATTGCCCTTGTTTTTGCAGTTAGATTTATCTAACTTTTAGTTAGACAAGTCTAATTCTGATTGTTGCCATAGCTTTTAGACCCGGGCTTGTCTGGTTGAAGCAAAAATCCAATTCCCTCCTTGTGTCTCTTTGGGAACGATTGCGCCCCCGCTCAAGTAGCTCTGAGCAGGGGCGTTTTTTTTAGAATGGTGGTGTTTTACCACCTTTAAAGTAATATTTTTGCATAAAAACCATAGAAAAGGTGGTATATTACCACCATTTTAATAGATTTTTTATTATATTAGTGATATGAAATCAAAAAATCTCGAAGAAGCCCTGGAATTATGGAATTCAATGCTGCCGCTCAGCGAGCATGGTAAGCAACGTCTTGACAGGCGGTTTACGGTCGATTTCAACTACAACAGCAACCACATCGAGGGGAATACCCTCACCTACGGGCAAACCGAGCTTTTGCTCTTTTTTGGCAAAGTGAACGGCGCAGCCAAATTAAAGGATTGCGAAGAGATGAAGGCTAGCGATGTCTGCCTTAAGTTGTCTTTGGCGGAATCCCAAGAGAAAAGTTTTCCCCTTACCCAAAATTTTATACGACAACTACACAGGACCCTTCTCCGGGAGGATTATCAAGTTTACTACACACGTCCTGATGGTACAGCATCGTCCTACACAATACATGCAGGCCAATACAAGACGAGACCGAACAGCGTCGTCACTCGATACGGAGATATCTTCACCTACGCTTCACCCGAAGAAACACCCTCATTGATGAGTGACCTGGTGGATTGGTACAATATGATCGAAGAAGAGGGCTCGCTTTCGCCAGTGGACATGGCTATCCTATTCCATTATAGGTATATTCGTATCCACCCTTTCGAGGACGGTAACGGAAGAATCGCGCGACTGATGGTCAACTACATACTCGCAAAGCATGGTTACCCGCTGCTTGTAGTCCGCAGCCGTAAAAAGGACGATTATCTCGAAGCGCTCCACGAAGCAGATTTAGACGTAGGCCCCGCCCCGTCCGATGGCGCAAGGGCGACACTAAGGCAGATTCGCCCCTTCCGGAATTATTTCCGCAAAATGTATGCTAGTGAAATCATGTACAATGTCCAATTTATCACGGAGCAGGGCAAAGGAATTTGGTGGTTTGACGGAGAACGCATTCAATTCCGTAGCGAGAATTCTAGCAAAATTCTCAATCTACTCGCCGACAATCCGGACATAACATACGACGCCCTCAAGAAAAAAATTGGCATAAACATGTCCGCTATACAAAAGCAGTTGAAATCCATGATGGACAAGGGCTACATTGTCCGAACCGAAAACAGGGAATGGCGCGTGATTATCACTCAGTGATTGAGTGTGGTCATGCTCTTGGCGCAAATCGCCATGGTCGAGAGGTTGTGCAACAGGGCCGACTACACGCTCACCACGGCGCTTGTTTACCTGAGCAAGCCGTACAGTCGCGAGTCATCCTGAGCGGAGAACCGTAAGGTTCATAGTCGAAGGATCTAGGGCGTTCCCCGGCCCAAGTTCCCTGAGCTTGCCGAAGGGTGGGCCGGGTCGGGCTATACTCGCTTCGCTCGCCGAGCCTGTAGTCTCGGCCCTTACGGGTGACTATCCCTAACGCAGAACTTCTTCACGAAAAAAAGATTAATTATATTTCAGCACAAGATGAAAAAAAACATGTTCGTAAAATTAGCGTTGGTCATAGCTATCCTTGCTTCTCTTTGTCACGCCAGTGATGTTTCCAATAGATTTTTTAGGTTCGGTACTAGCATTGGTCTTTCCTACGATTTTTTGGTCGGAAAAGATGGAAACTTGATGAATCCCATGGATTTCAATGGCCCAGGGTTTCTGCTTGCAATCAATACCATCTTTAATTTTCACGATTTACCAGCACTCCGTACGGGGCTGACGTATAATGTCCGCTCACTTGAAAACAACGTCGGCTTCGCAGACGAAAAGCTTGATCGCGACACCTACGTACGATACGAGACGGTCAGTTTGGGAATTCCCGTTCTTGCTCATTTTCAAACACAACATCTGTTCTATTTTGATGCTGGTTTGACCTTCGCCTTTATCATAAATGCGAAAGAGGCCTACAGCTGGAGAAAAAACAGTGCCTACGGATTTTTAACAAAGTGGGATGGCGAGGGCCTTTCCTTCTGCGACGTACAGCTCACTGCTGGAACGGGAATCATGCTTGGGAACCGCTTTGAATTGGGCTTACAAACATTATTCGGCCTGACAACTGTTTTGGACGCAAGTGAAATAAACAAGCGGTATGACGATATTAGCGTGCACCTGTTATCATTCAGCCTAACTCTCGGTTTCTATTTCATTTAGCAACGCGTTAATCATGAACGAGCCCATATTACAAATTGCGCAAGGTCTTGCCATCCCGTTTTTAGGGACGGTTCTCGGTGCAGCCTGCGTCTTCTTTATGAAGAAGCAGATGGGACAAAATCTTAAGCGCGGACTCCTGTCTTTTGCGGCGGGCGTCATGGTGGCGGCTTCTGTATGGAGCCTGCTTTTGCCCGCAATCAGCGCAAGCGAATCGATGGGAAAGTTGGCTTTTATTCCGGCGACGGTCGGGTTCTGGGCCGGCATTCTATTCTTGTTTGTTCTGGATAAAATTACGCCGCACTTGCATTTGGGTAGCGCCACGCCAGAAGGCCCCAAAGCGAAACTCAAGCGCACGACCATGCTCACGCTTGCGGTGACTTTGCACAACTTGCCCGAAGGAATGGCCGTCGGCATCGTATTCGCAGGCTGGCTTTCGGGGAATGTCGCCATCACGCTTTCGGGTGCGTTTGCGCTTGCCATAGGCATCGCCATCCAGAATTTCCCTGAAGGGGCGGTGGTTTCGCTCCCGCTCCGTGCCGAAGGGGCTTCCCGCAAAAAGGCTTTCGCCTTGGGAGCGCTCTCCGGAGCCGTAGAACCCGTAGGCGCGTTAATCACGCTGCTTGCGGCCGAGGCGCTCTCGCCGTTCATGCCCTACCTGCTCTCGCTTGCGGCAGGAGCCATGATTTATGTCGTAATCGAAGAAATGCTCCCCGAAGTCAGCGAAGGAGAGCATTTTGATGCCGGCACCATCCTTTTTGCCGTGGGCTTCACGCTCATGATGGTGCTCGACAGCGCACTATAATTTTTCCGTTAGAAAATCAGCAATCCGATGTGGTAGCCGATAAAGGCGAGCCCCAAAGAAATCGCCAAATAATACCCCATGATGGTCGCAAGCCACTTGAACGAACCGGCCTCACGGTAGGTCGTTCCCATCGCCAGCACGCAGGGAACGTTGAACATCGACGCAAACAGGAACGCGAGCGCTTCGGGCTTGGTGATGGTACTTGCAAGCACCTCGCCCAGGTTTTCACTTGCAGCCACGCGGGTCACAAGCGAGAACGCCTCACCGGTGTGGTTGAAGAGCGTACTCATGATGCCAAGCGAAGCTTCCTTACTGAACATACCGCCCAGATAAGAGACGAACAGCTCCCAGCGCATTCCGAAGAACATCGTCACGGGCTCAATCGCATTGCCAATCTTGTACAGGAGTGTATTTTCCACATTCCCGTCGCCCGCGTAAGAGAGCGCCCAGAAAAGAGCCGCCACCATCAGGATCATCTTCAAGGCCTTCTTGAAAATGCCCCAGGTGCTTCGCCCCACCATCGCGGCAATCATCTTCCAGTGCGGCTTGTGATACGGCGGCAGCTCCATAATCATGCCCACGCGTTCATTCTGCGGGACAAGCTTTTTGCCGAACAGGCGCGAAGACAGGCAGAAGCTTGCAAAAATCAGCGCCACGTAGCCGATACCGAACAGCGGTGCGGCCGACCCGAAGAATGTAGACGCCAGGAACAGCACCACCGCCACCTTGCTCCCGCACGGAATCGCCCACAACAGAACGAGCGCAAGCAGGCGCTGACCGCGGGTATCGAGCACGCGCGTGCCGCAAACCGCACCCGCCGTGCAGCCAATTCCGGAGAACAGCGGCATAATCGCCTTACCCTGCAGGCCCAGGCGCGAAAGCCAGTTGTCGAACGCATACGAGAAACGCGCCATGTAGCCGATTTCTTCGAGAATGCGGAATACGAAAATGATGGAGAAAATGAAACTCGTCATACAAATCGTGATGCAAGTTCCTCCGACGAGCACCAGATTGATGAACGAAATCACCACAGGCCAGACGCCAAGTGCGCCGCCAACACGTTCTACGAGCGACTGCAATACAGGCTGCATTCCAAAACCGATTCCCATGCCCGGGAAAGCGAGAATCATGCACGCAATCAGCGAGACAACCATGATGCCGAACGCAAAGAACTTGCCCTTGATATGGTGCGTTGCGATGCGGTCCCACTTGCTGAAAACTTTTTCGATGGACTTGGGCGTCGCCGATTCACGCACAATCTTCGAAACCCAGCGATACTTGGCCTCGCCGGTGAGAATTCCGCCGTCGCGCCCTTCGTCGCTATCGAGGATTGCCTCAATCGCATTCTTCCTCGCGAACGGAAGCGATTCATTCACGACACCGCAAATGAGTTTGTCTTTTTCGAGGAGTTTTTCTGCAATCCAGATTTTTTCGCACACGCCATATTCAAAGTCGCCGAGGGCTGCTTCGATGCGGCTAATGATATCATCCGTTTTTGGGGCAACCTCGTCCCCGCCAACGAGTTCCTCGCGCAGGCTCCCGCTATCCAGGCAAACAGGCGTCTTGATAGCCGAAACCATCTTCTTGAAAAATTCAGGATAACGTTCCGTTTCGGCCGCGCTGAAACCGAGCACCGGAACGCCGAGGCGCTTTTCAATCGCAGCCACATCAATCTTCTTGCCCGCCGCTTCGGCCACATCCATCATATTGAGCACCAGCATCACGGGCATGCGAATGCCCACAAAATCCGCCAGCATGTAAAGGCTGCGTTCCAACTGCGATGCGTCCACCAGAATACAGACGAGGTCGGCCTTACCACTCTGAATGTAGTCACGGGTAACGACTTCTTCTTCGGAGTTCGCCGAAAGTCCGTAACTGCCCGGAAGGTCAATTACTTTATATGTCGTGCCGTCAAAAACAAATTCACCCTCAGCCTGCTCCACCGTTTTGCTGGGCCAGTTGCCCACGCGCTGGTGAAGCCCCGTTAAGTTGTTAAAAAGCGTCGATTTACCGGAATTGGGCTGCCCGAGCAAAGCAATAGTCTTAATTTCGATCATCTTTACGATTCTACCTTGACAAAAATCTGTGAACTTTCCTTATGGTTGACAGCGATAACCGTATCGCGGCAAAAAACGAGCACCGGCGAACGTTTATCGTTCTTGAGGAGCGTAAAGGCAGAACCCGGCGTAAGCCCGATGGAAACGATTCTTGAAATAAAGCGGGAATCGCCCTCGATCTGTGCGACAGTTCCGCAACGATTTTCGCCCATTTCGGCGAGACTCAAACGGTCAACAAATTCAGCGTTTTTCATGCGCCAAAAGTAGCCGAAACCCGCACAATAAACCGCTCCAAATAGACTTGTGACAATCCGGAAAGATTTACAACCCATTCGGTTTTGAGCAAAACCATTTGGAGTAGAATTTTTAGGCTCATCTCTCTACTTTTTGCTCCGCAAAAAAAAAGAGGATACAATGAGCCTTCCAAAGATTAACATCGAAAGAATCAACGAGCGGTTCGGCCGTTTTGGCGAATTCTTGCTCAATCACCGCGCCATTTTGCTGGTGGCGTTTGTCGTTTTGCTTGCGGTTTCGATCGTGGGCATGAAAAAAATCTACGTCGAGGCGTCGTGGGACAGCTACTTTATTGAGGGCGACCCGATGCTTGTCGAAACGGACAAGTTCAAGGAAACTTTCGGTAACGACTATTTCGTGGGCGTGCTAGTAGAAAGCGACCATTCCATCTTGACGCCGGACAACCTGAAACTTTTACGCGAACTTTCGAACGAACTGCGCGATAGCCTTTCGTATTCCGACGGCAAGGCGACTTCGATTGTCGATTTGGAATACATGCTCGGTACCGAAGAGGGCATGGAAATCACGCAGATTGTGCCCGAAGAAATCCCGACGGACGAGGCGGGCCTCACTGAAATCGAGAAGCGCCTGGCCGACAAGCCGGAACTGGCGAAGAAGCTTATTTCGAGCGACCGCAAGCAGGCCTTCATCAACATCAAGCTGCGCCCCTTCCCCGAAGATTCCGTATGGAAGGCTGAAGGCGAAGCGAAGGGCGTGAAGGCAGAAGCGCCCGACATGAAAACGGGCCGCGAAACGGCTGCAATCATCGCAAAAGAAAAGTACGCACCGCTGAATCCGCGCGCTACGGGCATGCCTTACCTGAGTTTCGAGAAGATGACTTACATCGGTCAGGAAATGGGCCGTATTTTCATCATGACGATTCTCTGCGCCATCATCGTGATGTTCTTGGTGACGCGTTCGCTCCGCGGAATTGTCTCTCCGCTGATTACGACTTTTGCAGGCGTCATCATGACATTTGGCCTGGTGGGTTATCTCGGACTTTACATGGATGCGACCAACATCATGGTGCCCGTGATTTTGGCCTTCGCCGTTTCAATTGCATACAACATTCACATCAACTCGTTCTTCCGCAAGAACATGATGCTTACGGGCAAGCGCAAAGAATCGGTGCTTTACGCCATGCGTGAAACCGGCTGGTCGGTGCTGTTCTCGGGCCTTACCACGATTGTCGCGTTGCTCAGTTTCCTTTCGGTGATGCTCAAGCCGATTCGCTCCGTGGGCATTCTTTCGTCGATTGCGGTCGGATTCATTTTGCTTGTAGCGTTGACCATTTCGCCGATTCTCTTGAGTTTCGGCAAAGACAAGAAGCCGAACGCCAAGGTGCTTGAACGCGGCGACACGCACATGGGAATCATTCTCGATTCTGTCGGCAAGTTCGTTCTCGGGCACGGAAAGCCCATCGCCATCGTATTCGCCGTCGTGACCGCGATTTCTGTTTTCGGGCTCACCAAGATAGAACCCGCCTTTGATGTGGAACGCACCATGGGCCGCAAGGTCGAATACGTGAACAAGATGCTCTACGTGGCAGAATCCGAAATCGGAAGCTTCTACTCTTACGACTTGGTGATTGACTTTGGCGCAAACGACAAGGCCAAGGAAGTCGAAAACCTGAAAAAGCTCGATGAATTGCAGGAACACGCCGGCAACTACCCGCTTACCAAGCGTTCCACCTCGATTCTTGATATCGTCAAAGATTTGGACCGCACGCTGAACGAGAACCGTCAGGATAAATACGCAATTCCCGAAACTGAGGAAGAAGTCGCACAACTGCTTTTGCTCTACGAAAACGCGGGCGGCAGCGAGGCAACTTACTGGATGGATTTCGATTACAGGAAGCTCCGCCTGATGATTGAAATTTCAAGCTACAACTCCAACGAACTCCAGAAGGAAATCGAAGACTTGCAGAATTTCGCACGCGAGCTTTACCCGGACGCAAAGGTGACTGCCGTGGGTAACTTGCCGCAGTTCACCGCCATGCAGCAGTACCTGGAAGTGGGCCAAATGACTTCGTTCCTGATTTCTGTAGTCATCGTGGCAGTCCTTTTGATGATTGTCTTCGGCAGCATTCGCACGGGCCTTATCGGCATGATTCCGAACATTGCGCCGGGTATTTTCGTGGGCGGTTACCTCGGGCTTACGGACATTCCGCTTGACATGATGACAGCGACGCTCATCCCGATGATCATTGGCCTTTCCGTTGACGATACGATTCACTTTATCAACCACGGGCATGTGGAATTTGACCGCACCCACGATTACCGCGAATCGATTCTCAATGTGTTCCGCACGGCGGGCCCGGCTCTCGTGATGACGACGATTATCATGGTGGCGACCTTTGCGGGCTTTACCACCTCGGCCGCAACGCAGATGTTCAACTTCGGTTTCGTGGTGTTCGTGGGACTTGTCTCGGCACTGCTCGCAGACCTCTTCGTGACACCGCTTTTAATCAAGAAATTCAAGATTTTTGGAAAATAGGAGAAAAATATGAATATGAAATTCGCAAAAAAAGCTGCGACAATTATTGTCGCCTTGAGCGCCATGGTAAGCGCAGAAACTTTGACCGGCCGCGACATCGTGCAAAAAGTGCATGACCGCCCCGATGGCAACACCCGCAGTTCCGAACTCTCGATGACACTCATCAACAAGAGCGGGGCCAAGCGCGAACGCAAGATTACCTCGTTTGCGATGGACGTGGGCAAAGACACCAAGCAGATTATGTTCTTCCGCTACCCCAACGACGTGAAGGGCACGGGATTCCTAACCGTCGATTACGACGACATCAACAAAGATGACGACAAGTGGCTTTATCTGCCCGCCATGAAAAAGACGCGCCGCATTAGCGGAAAGAGCTCCAAGACGGATTACTTCATGGGTTCCGACTTCACTTACGACGACGTGGGCCAGCGCAACATCGACGAAGACACCCACAAGCTCCTCCGCGAAGAAAAGGTGGACGGAATCGATTGCTGGGTTATTGAATCCGTGCCGAAAAAGGGCGACGAAATTTTCTCGAAGAAAATCTCCTGGATTCGCAAGGACTGCCTGATTGCCGCCAAGGTGGAATACTACGACAAGCTCGGCAAACTGCACCGCTCGCTGAAAGTTGAAAACGTGGTTCAGGTAGACGGATTCTGGTCTATCGCCAAGATGAGCATGGAAAACGTGCAAACCAACCACAAGACGCTCCTTGAATTCGGCGACATCAAGTTCAACATTCCGCTTGACGCAAAGACATTCACCGTGCCGCGCTTGGAACGAGGATTATAAGGAACTATCCCCACTTTTGTCATGCCCGCGAAGGCGGGCATCTCCCCTTTACAAAACATTTTTTTAGTAGAAAAGGAGATTCCCGACCAAGTCGGGAATGACAAATTAAGGAGAAATAAAGTGACGAAGCAATCTCTAGCAGCATTGTTATTGGCGGCGACGACCGCTGTTGCCCAAGAAAGCCCGTTTCAATTCAACGGCTTCGTGGACACGTATCACGCCGTCCAGACGCAGCATCCGCACGATTTTACCACGTCGCGGACGCGCCTGCGCGCAGAACTTCGCGTAGATTACGAGAACGCCTATTTGTTCACCAGCCTGAATGGCGTACAAAACAGCATTCTCGAAGACCGCACCGGAGTGCAGTTGCAAGAGGCGTATTTCAACTACCAGAATGACTTTCTTGAAATACGCGCGGGCCGCCAGATTGTGGTATGGGGCGTTGCCGACGGGCTTCGTGTTACCGACCTGATTTCGCCTGTAGATTACACCGAATTCATGTCGAGCGACTACGACGACATGCGCATGGCTGTCGACGGTTTCCGCATCAAGTACCCCGGCGAACGCGTGAATGCTGAAATCGTTTACGTGCCCGTGCCGCGATACTTCCAGATGCCCATGCAAGAAGATAACCCCTGGCGTCCTGAATTGCCCGAAAAAGCGAGCATCGATTTCCCGGAAGGTCCCGATGCCAAATTCAAGAACGGAGATTTCGGAACGCGAGTTTCGTTCTTCCTCTCGAATCTGGATTTCTCCATTTCGGCGCTTCATACGCACAACCAGTCGCCCGTTACGGTCGCAGGCTACGACCCCGTCAAGGATTCCATTGTCATCCACGGCATACACGAAACCATGACCATGATCGGTGGCGACATGTCGATGCCTATCGGCGAATTTGTGCTCCGTGGCGAAATCGCAGAATACTTCGGTGAAGCGCTCGGTTATGCCAACAGCCTTGATTATGCCCGCAAGAACACGTTCAATGCGCTCGGTGGAATCGACTGGTACGCCGGCGACAACTGGACTTTCATGGTGCAGTATTTACACAAGTACATCGCTGATTATTCGGACAAATTAGCCGCCGAAAAGAATTCCTCAGAAATGACTTTCCGCATTTCGAAGGAGCTCCTGAACAACACGCTCAAGCTTTCGCTCTACGGCATGTTCGACATTGACAACCTCGCTTATTACGCACGCGTTTCGGGCGATTACTCCGTCACCGACCAGGTAATGATTTCGCTTGGTTACGACCACTTTGGCGGCAAGCGCGGACAACTCGCAGGCTACGACAAGAACCGCGAAATCTGGGCGAAAGCGAAGTACTACTTCTAATAAAATCTAATGAACTTTGAAATTGAACCGACATCGCGCACGCGCAATCCCTATTCTGCATTCACGATGCGGCACGTGTTTTGCGTCGGCATTATCGTCGCAGTCTTGATGCACGCAGGCTTTTACGCCTGGGGATTCCTGAAGCGGACGCAGGTGGTTACCACCCGCGAAGATGCCGAGGTGATTCATGTGGAGCGCTTGCTCTTGCAACCGCCTCCGCCTCCACCCGAAGTCAAGAAAATCGTGAAGAAGGTGGTTCGCGCGAAAATTATCCCGAACATCGTGCAAGATACGGTGCCGGAACCTGAACCCGAACCAGAGCCGGAACCGATTGTGGTTACGGATGCCGAACCCGTTGTCGAAGCGCCTCCTGAACCTGTGGCACCACCGCCACCACCTCCACCGCCGCCACCTCCACCGAAACCTTCGAAGGATTCGCTGATGAAAGTGACTCGCGCTTATCTGATGGGGCTGAGCAAGGCTTTCGAAAAACAGAAGGACTACCCGGCAACAGCCCGCCGCCTAAAGCAAGAAGGCACCGTGCGCGTACAGTTCACGGTTGCAAAAGACGGAAGCATCAGCGGTGCGGTTGTGGCAAAGCCCTGTCCGTATTCTTCACTGAACGAAAGCGCGCTTGCCGCCGTGCAAGCCGTGCCAAAGTTCGACCCGATTCCAGCGGTGCTCGGCAAGGACACCTGGAAAATGGAGATTCCAATCAAGTATAACCTGCATTAGTAGAAAGGAGATGCCCGCCTTCGCGGGCATGACAAAAAGAAAAAAAACATTTTCCGCTTATGCGGATATAATAACAAGGTACAAAAAATGAACTACATCTTAGACTTTATTCAACAGGGCGGCGTTATCGCCTACGTACTCGTGGCGATGAATTTCGTCGGTTATTCCATCATCGTATGGAAAATCATCTCGCTGATTCTCTTCAACAGGAGCATCCGCAAGCGCCTCCCCTCCAAAATTCTGCACCGCGTGGTGAGCCACAACACCGATCACCACATCATCATGGAAAGCATCCGCACCGAAATCGCACTCGCTTTCTCGCCGTTGCAAAAGGGAATGACCACCATCGAAAACATCGCGAGCATTTCTCCGCTGCTGGGCCTTTTGGGCACCGTGTTCGGCATATTCAACGCCTTCAGTGTCATCGCCGTTTCGGGCCTTTCTGACGCGGGCGCATTCGCCACGGGCATCAAGCTCGCCCTCATTACGACAGTGATTGGCCTCGTGGTCGCTATTCCGCATGTCATCGCATTCAACTACTTGAACGCCAGCATGGAATCGGAGCAAGACAACGTAGAAAACGATGTGCTTTTGCAGCTGGGTCGCATTTTGAAGGAGAAAGATCACCTTCGTTCCCAAAACGAGGATGCATAGATGGCCAAGCGCACACGCCGAATTCGCCCCGACATGACGCCGCTCATTGACTGCGTTTTTTTGCTACTGGTGTTCTTTCTGGTGACATCGGTGTTCAAACAAGACGAATCGGTGCTCAAGCTGATTCTGCCCGAAACACAGACCGAAACCAAGCGCGACACGCCCGAAGGCCTGTACATTGAACTTTCCGAAACGGAACTCGCCTTTAACGGTCAGCGTGGCACGCCCGACGAACTCCGCGAAAAGGCCGCAACAGTGCAAAACAAGAAATCCCCTGTCGCCATCAAAATCGACAAGGGCACGACTTACGAGCGCATCGCCGTGATCCTCGATATTTTACAGGTGCAAAAGCTGTACAACATCCAGCTGATTAACGAGATGGAAAGTGCGGAATAAGGCCGCTTGCGGCGTCGCTACACCCTTCCCGCGAACTGGTTCGTAAACAGCAGCAGTCCCGAAATAAAGATTATAACACCGCCTGTGAGAGTCGCGACGGTGTATATTTTTGTCGCGATACGGGTATGGGCACTTCCCTTATCGATTCCCTTGCGGAATGCCACGGCCGCAATACCGAAGGCCACATTCGTAATCGTCATGCCGATGCAAATGACAAGCGCTCCCAAGAGCGAAAGCGCCACCATCGAATTCAGCAGGCAGAACAGAACAATCAACGCCACAGCCGGGCAAGGCACAATTCCCGTAACGGCGGCAACTCCGATAATTTCACGCCAGCGGGCAACCGGCGGGAGCGCACTTCCCAAGCCAGATTCCGCGCACGCACCATCTTGCGCAGCCCCTTCCGCGGCATCAAGCCGAGCGGCACATCCACAGCCCTTACGCGACTTAATCACATCGCGAATTGCAAGCACCACAAGCAACACACCCGTGAGCATAATGAGCGCATAACTCGCGCGCTCGATTCCGACGCGGCCTGTTTCAAACGCAGCAAATACCGTCGCCTTGAAAATCGCATACAGAATCAGCAACAAGAGAACAGCACTCATCGTGTGCGTTACGGTAATGCCCGCACCAAGCGCCACACCCTGCCGCCAGCGACCACGACGCGCAATAAAATATCCGACCACAATCGACTTTCCATGTCCGGGGCCAAGCGCGTGCAACATACCGTACACAAGGCAAATCGCGAGGAACTTCCAAATGGCATCCCAGTCGCCACTTTTCATCGCCGAAATCGCCGCCGTCAACGCTACTGCTTTCTTACCGCGAAATCGGAAAGACCATGGGCATGACCACATTCATCCTTTGCGCGATGTTCTTCGTGTTCATCTTCAGCCCCATGGGCGCCCTCCACAACGTGGGTCTGCTCTCCATCGTGGGCCTCGGTGCCGCACTCCTTGCCGACTACACGCTCACCACCGCACTTGTTTACCTGTGCAAGCCATATGGGAAAGGTTAACGGCTAATTCAGAGAACGAAAACAGCGTTCTCGTGACGAGTCCGACTAAATGAAAATATCGGCCTCTAGTGTCGGCCGAAACACCCCAAAAAAGGCCTCCGCAAGAATGCGGAGACCTTTTGTGTGTAGAGATGAAACTTTACCGTACCGGCTAGCGGTGCGCTATTTGACAGCGCGAATGACGTAGCGGGACTGCAATGCGGAGCCGCGCTGCATCAGGTTGCGGGCCTTGACATGAGCCTCGGCGAGCGATGTGGCAGAAACCTTCCCGAGCAGGCGGCCATTCAGGGAGAATATGCCGTAAGTCTGCACCATGCCGAAATTCACGTGGTAGTTTTGCACGAGAGTCGTCGAATCGCCCGTTCCCGAAGGCTCCGTGACGGTCGTATCGCCAGCACTGCACTTTTCGCCGGTGCAGAACTCGAGGTAGTCCACGTTCACGTAGTTGCCCACGATTTCAAGCTTGAGCACGTGCTTGCCGGCAGAAAGGTTCACCTTGCCCGCATCGAACGCGGTGTAGGTTTCCCAGTCGGCGCCCTGCGCGAATATTATGTTATCCGTAACAGCAACATCATCGACATAGAGTTTGATGCCCGCATTTTCCGAGGATGTCGCGTAGCTTGCCGTGAGGGCGTATTCACCTGCCGCCGCTACATCCACAGTGTATTCAAGCCATTCGCCTTCCTGCGTGTACCCGATGGCGTAACCCGTACCACCCTTCACGATATCGACGGCATCTTCGCGGTATTCACCGCCCTTGTTGTCATCGTCCTTATCCAGGAAGGCCTTTCCGGAGCCACCCACATCGTAGTTTTCAACTTCAATCTTGCCCGGGATGGCGGCGGCGGAACCCTTGTACGGTTCCTGCGGGATAATCGGAGTCACGTACACGCGGTAACCGTACTTCACGTTCGTGATGTTCACCGGCACCGTAATCTTGCCTCCGTTCACGTCATATTCCTTGCTCGAAACCGGAGTGGTAGAAGGCACGGCCTTGTCCTTGTTTTCCCACACGACGTATTCCACGTCGACATTCACCTTCTTGCCGAACGCCTCCGGAATGCCCGAAATGTTCACGCTGATTTCGCCCTTGGTGTTTCCGCCGAGCACGATGCTCGCAAAACCCTTCTTCTTGTCGAGGGCGGCAAAGCCGTCCACGCCATCACTCTTGTCGTTAGGGGGCGTAACCTTAGCCATGTAGCCGCTCATGTCGCCATACCACTTGTACAGCCACCAGCCGCCACCGCGCTCGTTATTGGAGGTAAGGAGACTGCCGAGACGCCCCGGAAGCGGTACGAACCACCAGGAAATCATCGCGCTCTCGACGCCATAGCGTTCGAACTTGGCGATAAACGGCACCGATACGCCCGGGCAGCCTTCCTCGGAATGTTCCTCGGAGGAATACTCGTTGATACTGAAGGGGCGCGGAGACACGCCGTACTTCTTCTCGATACTGCGGTAGCTTTCGACAGTGTTCACGAAGTTCGCGCTACCCCACTGGTGCCAGCTGATTACGTCGGGCATGCAGTTGTTCTGCGAGCAGTACTTCACGAAGGCGTCCATGCGCGAGGAATTGTAGTACGAATACGAGGGGCCGATAATCTTTGCGGTCGGGTCCAGTTGGCGGATCAAGTCGTAAGTCTGTTTCCAGAGCACTGAATTGAAGTCGCCGTTCTCGTTTTTCCAGGTACCGTCCGGTTCGTTCCAGATTTCGTAGCCGTCAAAGTTCTTGTTGTTCGATTTGAGTTTGTCGTTGATGACCGAGGTAACCTCGTTTTTCCAGTGGTTCATGTTCTGGAACCTGTAGGGCCAGCCGGGCAACACGTCGGCAAGGCGTATCTGGATTTTGGCGCCGATGCTTTCGACACGCGGGGCCACGAGGAAGGCACCGCCTATACCCTGCTGACGGCCGTTACCGCTACGCGCAGGAGAAAGGAAAACATTCGGCTTGAGCGGGGCGACATCTTTCGTGATATCGCTCGGGAGCGTTTCCGTAAGGCCGTAGAGCGAGCCCGTGGCCACATGGGTCACCGGCTTGATACTATCGCCAAGACTAACGTTGAGGTTGACAGCAGCCAGAGCGCTTGCAGGCAGGGTGAAAGCCAACAGCGCAACTGCAGGAATTTTCTTGAACATATAACCATCCCTTGTGCGTTTGCACAAATACACACATATAAATGTATGTAAAAGGGCGCCTTCCAAGAAGGCGCCCAAATCAAATACTTTTGACAAAATTACAATGGGGTTTTAGGCTATCTCACGACGATGCGGAAGGCGTTGCCGCCCCGTTCCGGGCGAACCAGGTACGAGCCCGCACGGCCAATCGCACGCTTGGTTGCAACATGCAGGTCTTCGACACCGCGGGTCATGAACCTTGCCACCTGGCGCCCCTGCATATCGAACACCCTGTAGTAGCGCATACCTTCGGGTACCAGCACGGAGGGCGTACGCAGTTTGTCCGTCGTTTCGACAGTGCCGACGTTTGCCGTCTCAGTAACATCCTTTTCCGGCTGGTTCTTGTAAATACCGGCGACTTCATCCGGGCCATACGCTGCAGGCGGGAGGTCGTTCCAACCAAAGTTCTTGAAGCCGAGCAGTGAGTATTCGGTCGGGTCGTTCAACTGCTGGCGAATCGGAGCGATGCGGAACTTATGCGAGTATTCGCGGTTCGCGTTCAGACGATATGCGTTGAGCGGTTCCGCACCCCAGCTGTTGATGCCGCCGAGCCCCATCTGGTGCAGGTCCACACGCATCGTGATATCCTTGTTGCGCTTGAGTTCCCACGGGAGCTTGGTATCGGAAAGCTGTTCCGGAGTGTAGTGCTGCGCGTTGAATTCCATACGCGGATTGCCCACGATCATCAAGCCCTTGCCGGTCTTGTCGCTGGTGAGCGTCGCCCACTTCACGTCGGTGCGCTGGCCCGTTTCGCCAATTTCCATATACATGACCGTCATGGAATCTACGAGAGTCGAGTAAATGCCCATGAAGGTGCCGCGGTTACGGCCCATGTAGTTCTCGTCGGGGCCGCGACCGAAGTAGCGCACCTTTTCGTAGCCGCCCGGCACCGTGAAGAGGGTACCCACGTTCGGGATATAGCTCTTGGAGCCATCCGGGTTGAACGTGTATTCCACAACGATATCGCCACTGCCGTACACGTAGTAAGTCATCTTCATCTTGGAACTGCCCACGTCCGGGAAGCTGAAGTTGAAGGTCACACGTGTTTCTTGCGGAGAAACCTCATTGACTTCGGAGGTCACATTGCGGCTCTTGCTCGCCTTGCGCCATTCGCCGTGGCCCCTTTCCATGTTGAAGCCCTTGTCGTTATCGGTCGGGGCACGCCAGAAGTTCGGGATACCGCCGTTCTTGATAATGGTATCGCCACCGAGAACGTAGCTGGCAAGCGTACCCGCCTTCTCGTCGAAAGTAATCTTGAAATCGGTACCTTCGATGGTGAGGCCGCTGACACGGGAAACCTTCTGGGCGCTCAGAGTACTGATATCCACTTCGGTAGACCAGGGCTGGTCATAGTTGACGCCGAACTGTTCATGAGCGACACTGTGACCCGCCTTTGCCCAGAGTTCATCCTTCTTGAGGCGGAAATCGATATCCAGATGGTATTCCGCACCGATTGTCGTCTCGATGTCCGGCAACTCGATGGTAATTTCCTTCTTCTGGAGGGGCCCGATGTTCAACTGCGAGCCGCTCAGCTTGCCGTCCTTGATAATCTTGCCGTTTTCCCTGAGCTGCCAGATACCTTCGAGGAAGTCGCCGAGGTTCTTGAACAGGTAGCGGTTCTCGATTTCAATTTTGCCCTTCGCGGCGTCGACGTTCTTCACGCGCAGCTGGCTATACTGATACTTGACTTCCCACATTTCCGGCTGAATCGCACGGTCGGGGAACACGAGGCCGTTCGCGCAGAAGTTGTCATCGTTCTGCCAGTCGCCCCACATGCCACCGAATTCCCAGTACGGAGTGCCCTTGTGGTGCAGGCCCTGGTCAATGAAATCCCAGATAAAGCCACCGAAGGCGCGCGGGTTGCTATAGAAGGCATCCATGTATTCCTTCAAATCGCCCACGGAGTTGCCCATGGCGTGTTCGTATTCGCAGAGCATCACCGGCTTGTTCGCATCCTTGTAACCGGCGATATAGTCGTAGCCCCAGTACATCTGGCTCGTCACGTCGGCATTGTTGTTATCGCCTTCGTAGTGCACGTAGCGGGTGGAGTCGATCTCGTGCGCGCGCTGGCGTTCAGAGGCAAACACGTTGCCGTTGCCGGCTTCGTTACCGAGCGACCACAGGATGATACTCGGGTGGTTCTTGTCGCGCTGCACCATGCTGTTCAGGCGGTCCACCACCGGAGCGCGCCAGTCATCGCTGCTCTTGGGCAGGTCACCGTTCGCACCGTGGCTTTCCACGTTCGCCTCGTCAATCACGTAAATACCGTACTTGTCGCAAAGATCGTACATTACCGGGTTGTTCGGGTAGTGCGACATGCGGAGAGCGTTGATATTGAACTGCTTCATCAGGATGATATCCTGTTCCATGCGGTCGTAAGTCACTGCGCGGCCATTATCCGGGTCGAGCTCGTGGCGGTTCACGCCGTGGAACTTCACCGGCATGCCATTCACCAGCAGGCGCGGGGCTCCGTTGTCCTTCTTGATTTCGACCGTGCGGAAACCAATCTTGTTGCTTTCGACCTGGATGATCTTGCCCGCGTTATCCTTGATGGTGAGCACCGCCGTGTAGAGGTACGGCGTTTCTGCAGACCAGCGATTCGGCTTGGCATACGGGATTTCGAAATGCACGCTCTTTTCGCCACCGTTCGCGCCGATACCCGAAACCTTCTGCGCCGTCGGGGCAATCACTTCGCTGCCCGCATCGTTGTAGAGCGAAAGTTCCACCGTGTATTCGCCCGAAGAGGAGCCCGTGGAGTTGTAAATCCATGCGGTTGTCTTCAGCAAACCGTCGGTATAGTTGTTCGTGAGGGTAGCGTCAATCTGGAAGTCCTGAATATGGACCTCGGGAACGGCGTAGATGTACACATCGCGCATGATGCCCGAAAGACGGATGAAGTCCTGGTCTTCGAGCCAGGAGCCGTCGCACCAGCGGAACACCTGCACCGAGATGTTGTTCTCGCCCTTACGCAAGTACTTGTTGATGTCGAACTCGTGACCCGTGAAGGAGTCTTCGGAATAGCCCACGTAGTTGCCGTTCACCCACACGTAGTAGGCGGATTCCACGCCCTCGAAATGCAGGCGGATGCGCTTGCCGGCCCACTTGTCGGGTACGGTGAAGGTGCGGCGGTAGTGGCCCACCGGGTTAAAATCGGTCGGGGCGCCCGGAGCGGACACGCGGTTGTTCTGCGCCCACGGGTAAACCACGTTGGTGTAAATCGGGTGGTCGTAGCCGAGAATCTGCCACGAGGAAGGCACCGGAATTTCATCCCACTTGGAAACGTCGTAGTTGTCCTTGTAGAAGTCGTTGTTGCGCTGGCTCGGCTTGTCCACATGGAAGAATTTCCACTTGCCGGAAAGCGTCTGGTACCATTCGGATGCATGGCGGTCGCCCTTAACAGCCTCTTCCACCGTAGTGTAGGGCATCGAGGTCACGTGCGGGTTAAGCCGGTTCACGCCGAAAACGCGCGGCTTGCCGTTCCATTCGTCGTTCGGGCCGCTCTGTGCAAAAGCGGTGCCCGTAAGTGCGGCGAAAATGGCCGCACACGATACTACCTTAGCTATCTGGAGATTCTTCATAACATCCTCGTTGTTTTACACCATAAAGAAAAATACCCCTTTTTGAGGGGTATTGAAATGGTTCTAGAAGAGGTTTCGTGGATAAGTTGTCAATGGTTCGGCTTAGGTCACTGAGCTTGCCGAAGTGCACCAACCTGGTTCGGCAGGCTTACCTCACCTGCACGCGCTGGATTTGGGCACGGTTCGTGACGCTGCGGACGATGTACATGCCGCTCGCGTAACCGGCACGCTTGAGCGATGCCGCCATATCTTGCGTGGAGGTCGCTGCGCCCAGGTCAATGCGCCCGATGTACTTACCCGTCGCACCGAACACGTTGAATTCGCCTTCGGTCATCGGGGCAAAGCGAACCTGCTTGAGAGCCGTAATTTCCGCATTCGGGTCAACGAAGTTGATCCAGTCCACGTTCAGGTAGGCGCCCGTAATCAGGAGCTTGAGCACGTGTTCGCCCTTCTTGAGCTCCACGGAACCGATTTCCACTTCCTTGTACGTAGTCCATACGCTGTCAACCTTCGGGAGCACCACAGATTCGGTAATTTCCTTGTCGTCAATGAACAACTGCATTGCAGAGGTCTCGAACGCGGTAGCCACATTCGCAACGATATTGTACTTGCCGTCGGCAGTCACGTTGATGGTGTATTCCATCCATTCGCCATCGTTCGTGTAACCGATGGCGTAGCCCGTGCAGGCGGCTTCCCCGCACTTGGAATCGCTGATATCCACCACGTCGACCTCGTCTTCGCGGTAGGCCTTGCCCTGGTTTTCACGGTCGTTGTCGTAGAAGGCCTTGTTGTGGCCGCCTTCGTCGTAGTTTTCAGCCTCGATCTTGCCCGGAACCGCAGCGGCAGTGCCCTTGTAAGGCGTCTGCGGAACAGCAGTCTTTTCGCTTTCCATGTACCAGTAGTCGAAATCGAACCCGCCCTGCTTTACCACAAAGAACAGGTCGTCGACGCCGGCAGCATCGGTCACATCGAAGGTATGTTCTTCCCAAGCAGAACTTGAAGGGATATTCATGGATGCAAGGAGAGCGCCATTTTCGGAACCGGCATGAAGTTCCAGCTTACCGCCGTTACCCCTGGTGCAAACGATAATGCGGTCGGCACCGTCGCCCATGTCAACAGAGCGCACCTTGGTGTAGAACCCGCTGTTCATCTTGGTAAGGAAAACATTGCCATATTCGGCACCGACATGCTCGATGATGGTATAGCCACCCGCCGTATTGACTGTCATGCCACCCACCCAAGACTTGGTCTCGGCTTCCACGCGCACGAACGGGTCAAGGTTCTTGATGGGCTTTACGACGCCATTGTTGGTAGCGCGGATAGTGGGAATGGTACCGTCGGCATTCCAGGTGAATTCTTCGATGGCGGTAGAACGGCTGTAGCCGCCACCCTTCACGTTCTTCTGGTTGTGATAGAAGAAGAAGCTGCGGCCCTTAAAGTCGACAATGCCGGAGTGAACGGTGAACGCGGCACCCGGTTCGCTTTTCGGCATAATGACGCCCTTGTAGGTCCAGGGACCCGTCGGGGAATCACTCCAGGAATAGTCAATGGATTCGGGAATGCCACCGGCGGCGTAAATCATGTAATACTTCTTGCCGCGCTTGTGGATCCACGGGCCTTCGGTATACTTGCCGTTAAAGGTGCTCATGTCGGAGACCTTGATTTCGCTTGCGCATTCAATCATGTTCTCCTTGAGGGGGCAATAATAGAGCTTCGGGTTACCCCAGTAGAGCCATGCCTGGCCATCGTCGTCAATAAACACGGTGGGGTCGATGTAGTCCCAGTTGGGGCCCGCCAGGTGCTTGCCGTTCAGGGCATCCTTGAAGGGGCCTTCCTTCTTGTCGGACACGGCCACGTTGACGGCGCGGCCGCCGCGGGTGGATTCCACGGTCACGTAATAATAGTACTTGTCGTTGCGGCGAATGCATTGAGATGCCCAGTCGCCGTTCTTCTTGGCTGAGCCGTTAAAGTCACCCGCTTCCAGAATGAGGGTGTTCATGTCGGTCCAGTTCACCATATCCGTAGTGCACGATACGCGCCAGCCGTGCATCGTGAAGAAGCTACCGCCCTCGTCGTTGCCGGAATAGGTGCAAAGCGTATCGCCGAACACGACAGGCGCCGGGTCGGGAGAATAATAAGTCTGGATAAGCGGGTTTTCGGCCATGGCCTGCGTGCAGAGCCCAAACCCAATCACGGCTACGGTTATTTTTGCTGTTTTGGCAAAACTCATAGAACATCCCTTTCGCCTAAAAGGCGACTTTTTTAACTCACCAATCTAAAATTATCCATAAAAAAGGCGAAAAATCCATGTGAAAGCCATGTTCGCGTGGATAAGTTGTCAATGGTTCGGCAAGAAGATCCCCGCCTTCGCGGGGATGACGTCGGGCATATGTGTGCGGTAAAGGCTTCTACGCGATGATCCCCGCCTGCGGGGATGACGATGTGCGGGGTTTTGCTCAAAGATCCCCGCCTTCGCGGGGAAGACGATGTGCGGGGTTTTGCTCAAAGATCCCCGCCTTCGCGGGGATGACAATATGGTTAAAAAGCGCGGATTTTGAGCGTTTTTTGCAGGTTTCCGCTGGTAACGACCGCAATGTAGTTCCCGCGGGCAAGGCTACCGTCTTCACCGAATTCCACGAGCGAACTGCCGAAACCTTCATGCGTGCCAACCAGCATTCCCTGCACCGTATACAGGCTGACCTTGAAGCCGGCATTGGAACGTATCATGAGCGAAACAGAGCCCTTCGAGAGCGATACGGGGCGCACATCGAGCATTGTTACCGCCTTGCGCGCCTCGGGTACGGCATCCGTGCCCTTCGCGATGCTGAACCAGTCAAAGTTCATCAGGAAGTTGCTCTCGCCGGAATACTCGAAGCGGAGTTTTTGCTCGCCCGCGGCAAGCGCGATATCCGCCGTAGTCTCGTACCAGTCGTTCCAGCCGTTCGTCTTTTCGGGGTCGACCGTGAGGGTGCCCAGCACCTTGCCGGTAGAATCGACCACCGTGATGGTAGATTTCGCTTCGGCGGCAGATGCCACACGGGCCGTAACTGCGTAGGTGCCCGCAGTCGGGACCTTCACCAGGTATTCGCTGAAATCGCCGTCGTTAATCCACCCCAGGTTCGGCTCTCCCTCAGTATCATCTTCAATCTGCACGCCATCCATCGCGATGTAGCTTTCGGCCTGAATCTTGCCCGGGACCGTTACCGGCTCAAACGGCTGGTTCGTGAGTTTGAGGTTGCCGTCAAATTCATAAATCTTGCCGGGGACCGTCGTCGTGGTGAATTTGTTGGTGCCATTCACCAAGTTGAGTGTCTGGCCGACATCGGACTTGATGGCGACATACGTGAGCTTGCCGCCCTTCCAGGCCATGGAATCAATCTCGAAGCCACCGCGGGCACGGATACCCTTGATAGAGCCGTCCTTCCACTGCGAGGGGAGTGCGGGCAGCAGGTTAATCCTGTTGTTGTGGCTCTGCATGAGCATCTCGTTCACGCCCGAAACCGCACCGAAGTTGCCATCTATCTGGAACGGCGGGTGCGCATCGAACAGGTTGTTGTACGTCTTGTTCGGGGTAAGGAGCATGCGGATCATCGTGTAGGCATGGTCGCCATCGTGCATGCGGGCCCAGAAGTTGATTTTCCATGCGAGAGACCAACCGGTCGCATCGTCACCGCGCTGTTTCAGCGTAACGCCTGCGCCCTTGATCAGGTCGGGAGTTTCTTCGGGCGTAATTTGCGCGCTCGGGAAAAGGCCGTACAGGTGCGAAATGTGGCGGTTCTTGTTGTTCGGGTCATCCCAGTCCTGCAACCATTCCGTAATCTGGCCGTACTTGCCCGTCTTTGTGGGCGGGAGCCTCTTGACGGTCGCCTCCATCTTGGCACGAACATCCTCGTCGACGCCCAGAATCTTGGAAGCCTCGATCGTGTAATTCAACACGTCGCGAATAATCTGATTATCCATCGTGGGGCCAAAGCAGACGTTGTAACCGCCGTGGTCGTTTTCCGGGGAATCGCTCGGGGCAGTCACCAGGTACTTGTGGCCGGTTTCAGGTTCTTCCACAAGGCTGTTCACGAAGAAGAGCGCCGCCCCCTTCATGGTGGAGTAAACGTCCTGGAGGTAAGCCTTGTCCGTCGGGTTGAACAGGAAATGTTCCCAGAGGTGCGTGCTGAGCCAGCCTGCGCCCGAGGGCCACAGGCCCCATGCGCCATCAATCGGGGCGGTACGGTTCCAGAGGTCGGTATTGTGGTGTTCCACCCAGCCCTCGTCTACGCCCCAATGCACCTTCGCGGTCTTTTCGCCCTGCGGGACCATGCTCTTGATCTTGTCGATGAGCGGCCACACGCATTCGCCGAGGTTCGCCGTCTCTACCGGCCAGTAGTTCATTTCGAGGTTGATGTTGGTCGTGTACTTGCTGCCCCAAACCGGGTTCGTGTCCTTGTTCCAGATGCCCTGCAGGTTTGCAGGCTGGCCACCCTTGCGCGAGCTCGCAATCAGCAGGTAACGACCATACTGGTAATGCAGTTCTACGAGCGAGGGGTCGTTCGTGGAATTAAAATTCTTCACGCGGGTGCTGGTAATGTCGCCCGCACTCTTGTCGGCAGCGCCCAGGTCGATACTCACGCGGTTGAAAATCGTCTGGTAGTCCTTCAGGTGCGCCGCAAGCAGGTCGTCGTAAGACTTGCCCTTCACCTTGCTCATGATATCGGCCGCAATGGCGCCCGGGTCGCCGCTCACGTCATTATACGATTTGAAGTTTGTCGCAATCGTGAGCACGAGCATTGCGGAATTCGCGCCCTGCACATTGATGTTCCCGTTCGAGACAGAGACCGTACCGCCATCGGCCACCACGTTCAGGCGGTTCTGGAACTTGATGGAATTGACGGTCACGTCGTAGATAAGCGTGTTCCCGCTATTCGACATCTTGTTGTTGCGATGTGGGGTTGTCATGGTGGCCCCGAAACTCACCGAGCCGCTTTTATCGGCGGAGAGGCGCACCACAATCACGTGGTCCGGGTAGCTCGCAAAATATTCGCGGGTGTACTTGACTCCCCCGCTCGTATAGGTCGTTTTCGCGATGGCCGTCTTGAGGTCCAGTTCGCGGCGGTAATTGGAGGAACCGTTGTGCGACGTGGTAATCACGAGGTCGCCCACCGGCTGGAAACTCGCGGGGCCAGGGCCAATCATGTAGTTGGAGACGATGGATTCCGCCGTGCGGTAGTCCCCGCGGAACATGGCGTCGCGAGCATCCTTCAGGTGGCTCGCCGCGCCCTGCTTGTTGTTGTCGCCCGGGCCGCCCGACCAGACAGTGCTCTCGTTCAGGCCGATAATATCCTTCGTGACGCCACCGTAAATGATGCCGCCCATGTAGCCGTTGCCGATGGGGAGGGCGTTCGTGAATTCGCCCGCCGCATCGCTGTTGTACCAGAGGGTAAGCGGGTTGTCCGTCGACGCGAAAGACAAGGTCGCCGCGCAAAAGGCTGCCGCGATTTTTACGCCAAACATCAGACCAAGTTTCATACGTTCTCCTGGTTTTACATACACTCAAATCCAAAGATATATGCCGAAAACGCCAAAATTACGAACCGCAACCCAGTTTGCATTGATTTTTTATCAAGAAACGCCCATTTTGCATAAAAAAACCGGCCCGCCTATCCAGCGGAACCGGTAATCACTAGAGAGAGATGTCTAAAAAAATAACCGAGCGGCAATTAGGCACGCTTGGCATACTTCTTGTAGCTCTTGACCAGGAGGGCGGCGAGAATGCAGTACATATTGACTTTTTATCCTTTATTTTTGCGTTTTATCGTCGTTTTTATGTGATTTTCGTAACGACGGGCCAAAATTAACAAAAATTTACTAACGCGTCAAGGGAAAAAATTATATAAGAAAAACTTTTTTCTCCGATTTCCGGCAAAAAACGGCTCGCCTGCCCCTATACCCCGCATCCGGCACCCTCATTTTGGTTTTCTACCCGAAAAATTGGTATTTTTGGCGGTATGAAACGAATTATACTCATATGCCTTGCCCTCGCCCTCGGAGCGACCGCGCGGCCTTCCCTGCAACTCGACAGGGAGCGCGTAGAAGCGGGCAAGACCTTTGGACTGCAGCTTGTATACCCGTTAAGCGATTTGCCCGAAAACAGGAGCGGTTTTTCCATCGACACGCAGAACGGATTCACGTTCCTGGGCATGGACAGTACAGACCAGGTAATTCGCCCCAGCATGGAAGAAATGTTCAATTCCTTTTTCGGGGGCGGTAGCCGCGGCGGCTACAAGGCACGCGTCTATACCTTCAAGCTAAGGGCTCCCAAGAAGACTGGGCGCCTGAACATCGGCAAGGTCCTAATCGAATTTGAAGGGCAAAAACAACCCATCTCGGGCGAAATCCCCGTCAACATCCAGCGCGCCTATACCGACGATGCACTCGGCGTATCGCTTACCGCAAGCAAGAAGACCATCTATGAAGGCGAACAGTTCTACGTAACGCTCGGGCTCCACACCTACGAGCATTTCGAGGGCAACCTGCAGGCGACAGACATGAATACGGGCAACGACTTCATCGTGCACCGCAGCGACCTCTCGAACCTAAAATTTGAACCCGTGGAAGGCAGCCGCCGCGAAATGCAGGCAAGCGCCAAGTTTGCATGGCTTAGCCCCACCAAGAGTGGCAACCTGCAGATTCCGCCGTTCAAGTTCAAGTACACCAAACGCGGCGAGCCGAAGATTGTCGAAGAGAACAAGCAGATGGGCGGCATGTCGTTCCATTCGCAGAGCATCAGGCAGGAATCCGTCGAGGCCGAGGCCCAGTCCCCCACGATTAACATCATGGTGAAACCTCTCCCCACCGAAGGCAAGCCCGCGGACTTCAGCGGCATGGTGGGCAACTACAGCTTCAGCGCCAACTTCGACCGCACCGACGTAAAGGTGGGCGAAGCGCTCACGCTCTCCGTAGACATCAAGGGCGACGGAACTCCCGGCACCATTACCGACCCGAAATTCCCCGACTTCAGCGATTTCCGCTCCGTACCTCCCGAAAACAACATCAACAAGAAGGTCGTAGGCAGCAAGGTCATTACCAGCAAGAGCATCAAGGTGTTCCTCTACCCCAAAAAGAAGGGCGACTTTACCATACCCGAGATTACCTACAGCTGGTTCAACCCCGCAAAGAAAAAGTACGAGACGGCAAAGGCCGGCCCGTGGAATATCCACGTGGAGAAGGGTGAAAACGCTCCCGAGGCTGTTTTCCAGAACCCCGTCACCGCAAGCGGCCCCGCAGCCGTGCAGAAGCAGGAGATCGAATCGCTCGGAAACGACATACGGTTCATCCATGCTATCGGCAAGAGCGCAGGTTCATCGCACCCGCACAGGAACGCCATTTTCTGGACCATATTCTTCGCGGCAATCCCGTTCTACGTACTCGTGACATTTGCAATCCGCAGGCGCCGCAAGCACAACAGCGATGCAGCCCTCGTGCGCAAGGGCAAGGCAAACAAGATGCTCAAGGCCCGGTTCGCAAATGCACGCGCAGCCCTCCAGAAGGGAGACGCGAAGGCTCTCTATGCGGCGCTCGAAAACGGGCTTATCGACTACCTGAGCGACAAGACGAACCTGGAATTCAAGGGCATGACCCGCCCGCAGATGAAGGAAGAACTCGCAAAGCTCGGCTTGAACGCAGAGACGATTGCGGCAATTGACAGCTGGCTCGAAAAATGCGCGTTTGCACGGTTCGCCCCGGTGAACCCCTCCGCCGAAGAGCAGAAGCAGATGCTCGACGACGTCGAAAAACTTTGCGAAGAACTGAAAGTTTAACTGATGATTGATAATGGATGATGGATTTATGAAAAAAGTTTTGTTTATCTTATTTGCAATCGCAGTGGCTTTCGGCCCGGCTCTTGCCGCCGAAAAATGCGCGGGCATCGAAGCCGGCGCCAAGGCGTACAACGAGAGCGATTTCGAACGTGCCATCGACGAATGGCGCACCTGCGTCGATAACGGCATGGAAGACGCCGACCTCTTCTACAACCTGGGCAACGCCTACTTCCGGAGCGGTAAACTCGGGTTCTCGATTTACTACTACAAGATGGCGCTCCGGCTCCGCGCCACCGATGACGACATAATGCACAACCTCAAGTTCGCGCAGGCCATGACCCGCGACAAGGTGGAAGAAGACGAGGAAGAAAATCCCATCCTCACCGGGCTATTCAAGGCGCACCACGCTCTTTCCCTCAAGGCGCAACTTTTCACGCTGCTCGCCCTCTTCTGGATTATCACGCTTGTGCTTATCGCCCGCAAGCTCGTTATCGGAGAGACCCGCAAGAACATCTGCACGGGAATCGTATTCGCGCTCACGACAGTCTTCTGCGTCATCGGGGCGAGTGCCGCCTACAAGGTAATTGTCCTCGAGACAGAAATTACCGGCGTGGTGACTGCCGCCGATGCCGACGTGACAAGCGCCCCGAGCGACAAGTCGCAGACGCTCAACACGCTCTCCGAAGGGACATCTTTCGAGGTTATTTCTGTGCAGGGCAACTTTGCCGAAATTCGCCTCGGCGAAAAGATCAAGGGCTTCGTAAAGCTCAGCGAAGTGGGGATTATAAAGTAAGTCCTTCAGCTAACTGCGTTAGCCTCGCGCATACGCTCAGCGTATGCAATTTAGATGCAGGGAGTTAAAAGCAAATCCTTCGGCTAACTGTTCAAGTTAATTGAATCTCAGGAGGAGTGCGATTTCGAACTGCAGGATCTGGCGCAGGTGCGGGGTCTCGTCGTCGAGTTTCTCGTGAATCTGCCTGTACTCGATGTAGCTGCTCATCGACGCCATCTTGTTGAACTGGTAGCTTGCACTCGGGCGAATGAACCACTCGTGCGTACGTGAAGGCACCGTGCGGTCAGTCAGTTTCAGTTCGGGGTTATATGCGGTCGGGTTGTCCGTCATGTTGTACGCCGAGAGGTCTTCAGAATCAAACTTCCATTCCCTAAACACGCCGTCCGTACCGCTCTCCTTGTTCCACATGTTGTAATCCTTGTTTGCAGGCGTGTATTCCTTACGGATGGTCTTGTTGTAGTCGTAGCCCGCAGTGAGTTTCAGGTCCACGTTGTTGTCGAGCTTGAAGTACCATTTCCACAGCTGGAACCCGCGCTTTAGCTTGAGCGGGTACGAAATCGTGAAGTCATCGCCGATATTGAACGCAAAGTCGTTGTAAAGCGCCGTGTATATCCAGGGCGTATTCCAGAAGTAGTCCGTAGTGTCGGCGATGTTGCCAAGCGAGTCGGGCCAGCACGGGAGCCCGATAACCTCTTCCTTCGGGCGCCTATCCGTAGTCTCTATCTTCATGCGCACGCTGTTCTCAATCTTCAGGTTGTTCTGCAACAGGAACGTAGCACGCACCAACGGGTTGAAGTTAATCTGGTACGACCAGGAATCTTCCGCGCTCTGGAAGGGCTTCACGCTCGTTGTCTTCGTGAAATCGAACCTGTGGATTGTGCTCACGCTCTTGAAAGTATTCAGGAACGATACGCGCTGGGCAAAGTTCGGGATTGTCACACCCACGCCAATCTTGGGCCACACCGTTGTGGTGTCGATATACAGCGGGTATTCACGGGACTGCGCGAAATCTTCCTTCCACTGCAGGTCACCCGTAAGGCCAATATCCCAGATGGGGAGCGTGATGCCCGTACCTATCTGGAAACTGCGCGATACCGCATGGCGGAAGTTGCCCTGGTAAACAAGCGTATCGACATCCCTGTTGCGGTACTGCCCGAACTTCTCGAAATCTCCGCGGGATGTTAGCCCCATATCGCCCGAGACGATGTTCCAGAGCCCGCGATTGCGGTAGCCGTTGCCGATACCGAGACCGTAGAGGTAGTACTGGAAGGGAGTCACGCCCTGCTGCTCGTACAGTTGCGCCAGCGTGAAGTTTTCGCCCAGCGTGTTGGTACTCGCAGTCCAGTTGAACCGTATTTCACGCCACTTGATTTTTTCCACCGCGCTCACGGCCTTCGATTCCTTGCCGAAGAGTTTCAGGAAGTCGACAATCTTGAAGGTCGGGCTGAACTCGAAGCGGTTCGTCTGCGATATGGTCCAGTAGTTCTTCTCGAGATTGTTCTGGTCCATAAAGTCAAAGTTGTCGGGAATGGTCTTCTGCTGGTTAAAGTCAGAGGTGTACCCCATGTTGAACGGCAAGAATGAAATCAGTCGCGGGTTAAAGTTTATCTTGAACTGCTGCGTGCGGGAACGTTCGTTCCTCAATATGCCATAGGACTTGCCGTACTCGCGGGTACCCACGCTATCCACCTTGTAGAACGTGGTGGAGTCGTAGCGGATTTCGTAGGAATCCGGGTTAGACATGTCGATTGCCATCGGCTTGCCGTTCGCATCCATCTTCGCGATAGTATCGGTCGGGATAATCACGAGACTGTCGCGGGAAACATACACCTTCCTGTCGGTATGGTCGTAGTCAAACACGTAGCCGCTCGCAAAGAGCCCGCCCTCGTCGGGGCTGAAGAAGTTTTCCTTCACGAACCCTTCGCGGTCACCGCCACCGTACATGTCGCGCTTGATGTTCAGGGAGTAGCTCGTAGACAGGAACGAAAGGATGTTCCAGCGCATGTTCAGCTTGTGGTTCAAGTCCGCCGTGTAGGTCACCACCTTGTCCACCTGCGGTTCCACGTAGTCGGGGTCGCGCACCTGGTTCACATAGCGCACGTAGTTGAAGTCGAACAATGTCACATCGAACGTCTGCGGCCACGGTTCGAATTCCGTCTTCGCGAGAGCCTTCAGGAAGCTGTTTTCGGACTTGGCGAGGGATTCGAACGGCTTGAACTTGAAGAGGCTGAACGTACCCAGCTTGTACTCGAGCACCGTGTGGTAAGAATACGTGGAATCCGATGCGGTCGTCGCGCGGCCCTCGGACTGCCGGTAAGAATAGCTCGCCGCCGGGCGTTCCAGGAATATCTGCGAAAGCGCCTCGCCCACCTTGGAATCGGCCGCCTTGTAACTCTTGCTATAGCTGATGCTGAAGTTCTTTTCGCGGGTGTAGGACTGGTAGCCCTTCGACTGAGCGTCGTCACGGAGTTCCTGTTCCTTCTTGTCCTTCGTCACGGCGAGCTCGTTCTGGAACATGTCCTTCGTGAGTTCGCCAAAGCTGCTACGGTCCAGCGTCAAATCATCGGAAGGTTTCATGTAGGGGCGCTTGGTCGTGCTCCTGTAACCGAAGCTCATCGGGATATGGAACCCGAGACTATCGGCAAGGAACTTGTTCAGGCTAAGCGTAATATCGCCCGAAACATCGAGCTGCGATGCGGCCTGAGAAAGCTTGGGCTTCGGAGAACCGCCCGAAGTAGAAAGTGTCGCGAAGGCTCCGTCCTGGTAGCGCACCGCACCCGAAACAGAAAGGAAGTCAGCGAAGTTCACCTGCGCAGATGTACGGGCCGCATAGCCCCATTCGGTATCCATGTCCGAAAGGCGCAGGTCGTCAATCCAGAAGGTTCCCTCGAGATCTTCCGCCGAAGCGTTCGAATCCGCGATAATCACGAAGCGCATCCAGTCGACGCTCGTCACGGCAGGGTTACCCACCAGCCTGAGCCGTTCTTCGCGGTCGCCACCAAGTTCCTTCACGACGGGTTCCACGAACGGCGGGCGGCGTCCCTGCTTCAAATCCGAGAAGTCGGAAACATTCATCGCGAAGGCGTTCGCAAGCCAGTTCTGCTCGTGGCAATCCTGCTCGCGTTCGCACGAAGTGCTATCGTACATTACCGGACGGAAGCTCCATTCATAGTAATCGCTCGAGCCCTCAAGCGAGCCGGAACCGAACTGCAGCGCGAAACGCACCGGAGCCTTCGACGTCTTCGCCTTCGTCACGTAATGGATTTCCATCTTGAGCGACTTGTACGACGACAGGTCCTTCTTGTCGGTCTCGAATATGCGCGTCACGCCCACTTCCTGGCCGGGGTTCATGTTCTGGTAGTCAAGTACCAGCGCAGTTTCCTTCAGGGGGGCATTCGTCTCGGAATCGCGTTCCGTCTTGGTGTTCGGGCTCTTGAAATACGTATTCGCGTTTTCGCGGCTATTGATGGTAGAAACCTTCACGTAGGTGGTATCGGTCGTACCCACCGATTCCGAAACGGAAGTTTCAATTCCGTTCACGCTAACAATCTGCGAGTTCTCGTTAGAAGACGTCTTGTAGAAGTCGGCAACCGTCGTTTCTTCCCAGGCATTCCCCAC
Organism: Fibrobacter sp. UWR3; assembly: GCF_900143055.1. Lineage (NCBI taxonomy): Bacteria > Pseudomonadati > Fibrobacterota > Fibrobacteria > Fibrobacterales > Fibrobacteraceae > Fibrobacter > Fibrobacter sp. UWR3. Next base: position 80,756 of record NZ_FRCW01000003.1, read on the forward strand.
CACGGCAAGGCTCACCACCTGCACCTTCGCTTCGGCAACACCCGGATTCAGCCGGCCCATCCAGAGCCTCGTATACAGCGACTGCGCAAGGATAGACTTGTAGTCGCTCCCTGTCGACGAGACAAGCGTGTCGTACTGGTTCAGCGGAATGCGCCACTTGCGCCAGCCGTTGCGGAGCACCTCGAAGTTCGCCGCGTTCGTATCGGAAAGGTCGATGCGGTAACGCACGAAGTTGATGTCGGTATCGAGCGAGCCGTTCTTGTTGATGTCCTCGGTATCGTAGGTGCGTTCACCGGCATTGTTCTCGGTACCGTTGATAATCCTCGGCGGGTCGCTGTCGTCGTCCAGGTCGTCGTCAAAGTTATCGAGCGCAATATCGGTCGTCGGGCCGGAGTTCGTCGAATTCCTCACCGAGGAGATACACCCGGCAATGCGACAATCCCAGACCTGGCGTTCTTCCTCGTCGCCCGTCTTGCCGTCCAGGCCCCTGTCATGGAGCGCAGTCGTCGAGCCCAGGTCATTTTCACCATCGTACTCGCCGTTCGGGGCAAAGCCGTTTATGGAAATATCTTCGCTTACCTGGCCCAAATCGAGGAACAGCGAACCCACGTTACCGCGCGCCACCACCTCGATATACTTCATCTCGCTCAGGTCCTGGTAGTAGGCGCTGTTCGGGCGCATGATGCCGCCCCAGGAGTTGCCCACCAGGTTATCGTTTGCACGGAGAGTCATCTTGAGGACGGTCAGGTGCTGGTTATCTACATCGGAGTTGCCGACATTCGGGTAGATGTACTTGTACAGTTCCGTATTGTTGCTATGCCAAATGAATTCACCCTGATGCTTGTAATCCAGGTTCTCAATGTAAGTCGAAAGGCTCGAATCCGTTCCGCCCGGAGGCGAAGCCTGGTACCACGAAAGCCTCGACAGCGGGTAAGTGAGGCCGTTTGTCGTCGTCTCGAAATCTTCCACGAGAGCCTCGACATCGTCACTCGTGTTCGCATTGTGCCTGCTCGCCGCAAATTCGGCCTCAAACCGCCAGCTGGACTTTGCGTCCGTGTTTATTCCCGGAATTTTGTTCACGAGGTCGGTCAGGGCCTGCACCGTATCTTGCAAGCGGAGGTTCATGCCCCACAGCACGCTGGAGAACGGTTCGTTACCGAGCGTCGGGGTCTTCGCCGTAGTGCTCTGGCTCTTGTAGAGCGCGGTAACGCCAAAGAGCGAACCCGTTCCGAACCCGTAGCGTTCCAGCGGGAGTTCCGCGCGGGCGCCAAGCAACAGCTTGTTGTCTATCTCGAACAGCGGTTCACATTCGAAGGTGACCTTGATTTCCTTGTTCGGGTCGAGGGCGCGCTCGCTCAAAAGCTCAATCTGGCCGAGCTCGTAGTTCACCTCGTAGTCCGTCCCGCGGGTAAGCACGGTAGAACCCGCAGTAAGCTTTTCCGTGCCCGGTGAAATGTCCATACAGCTGGAGCCGCTCACGGAGTAGCTCGAGTTCGGGTCGCGCACGCTAATCGTGGAACTGCGGCGTTTGCCCACCGATTCAAAGTAGAACTGGCTCGTGTAGCGGCTCAGGTTGTAGACCGGGAGCGAGTAAAGCTGCGCCACCACGTTCGTAGAATCCAGGTTGCGCAAGGGTTCCAAGCAGTTCGCACGCGCGCGCTCCGTAGCGTTCGGGCCGGAATATTCCGAGAGCGGCTTACACGGGAGCCACATCTCGCCGGTGTAGTTGCCGCTCGCATCCTTCTTGAAAATCGTAGCATCGCTCACGAGGGGCGTACCCGTCGTCGTATCCGCGACGCCGAGCGTCTTGAGGAACGTTCCCGCCACGCCCGACTTGTTCTTCATGCGGAGCACAAAATTCGAAGCGCTCGCATCCGTAATGCCAATAGCGTACACGTTTCGGAGCATGAGTTTCCCGATGTCCGTAAGTTCGGCAAGTTCCGCATCCCACTGGATAAGCACGATTTTAGCCCCATGGCTCATGGTCGTACCCGTACGCCCGGTGCCGTCGTTACTCCACAGGGCGGCAAGAAGCGTAGAGCGGGTCACGCCGTTCACCTTCACGATACCCGTCTTGGGGTCGTAGGAGTACTCGCTCGCCGGGATTTCCACCATGCGTTCGACAGTCTTCTCGATAGGCTTGCCACTAGGCGTCGTGTACAATACCTTGACATCGCGCCACACGTCGTTCTTGTTATTGAGGGCACTCCTCTTGAACAGCTTGAGGCCCGTTGCCGGGTAACTCGACGTGGTGCGGCCCGCAATGGCTGCGTTCACGTACTTGTCACGGGCATCGTGGTTCAAGAAGTAGTAGCGGTAAGACACGAACTGCTTGTCGAGCACCTGGAATTCGGTCGTCGTCTCCGAGGCATTGATGGTGTATTCCTCCTGGCTGCCGCCATCCTGCGACGCGATGGTCGTAAGCCGCCAGTCACCCAGTTTCCAGTCCGCCTTGATACCGAACAGGCCCTGGTGGTTCTCGGAATAACCCGTAAGTTCCGTACCCGAAAGCGACAAGGACGTAGTACCCGCTTCCACGCGCTGCAGTATGTAGTCCTCGAACTCGTCCTTGAACGATTCCTCGTACACCACGCGCACCTGGTTCTGTACGCCGAGCCCGCTTTCCACGTTGTTGATTTCGACCGTCACGTAAGGGCCAATCTTGCCCTTCACCATGAAGCTCGGTTCGTAATCGAGCGAAGGCGAAGGCCAGAGGCTCGTCTTGGTACTGCCTTCAGCATCGTCAATCTCGCCATAGCCCTTCAGGCGCACGTTCATGGTACCCTGGAGCATCAGCTTGGGCTTGTCGAACCCGAAGGTCTTCATCCACGCGGGCATGTTCACCGGAATCGTGATGTCAAACATCGAGCCCGTCTCGGGCGCCTCGTACCCGCCATCGCGCTGGCCGATAAGGCTATTGAGCCACAGGTTCTTGCGGCCCACGTCGTACATGTCTGCCACGTAGTCGGTAAGTTCGGGGTAGTGCGCCGTCCAGAGCGTAGTCGTATCTCGCGACACGCTGTTCACTCGCTTCTCGCTCACGTCGAGCTCGCGGGTCGCCATATTGATTTCGTGGTCGAACACCTGGCCCTTCGTTTCCTTCATCAGGCGGGGCGATGCGCCCACGCCCCCGAACGGAAGCAGGCTATTCAGCGGGTTCGAAGATGCCGGCAGCGGGAAGTACTGGAGGGTCGGCTGCCACTCGGTCTCTGCCGGGTCAGGGGCCTCTTCCGCCTCTGCATTTTCGGGTTCGCCCGCAGACGCGGAAACGCTCACGGAAGAATCTTCCTGAGACCAAGCGATGCCGAATGCCGTAAGGCACAGGGCCAGAAAACCCGAGCGGGTTCTATGTAAGAACCTTTTCAAAAGCAACAATCACAAAATACAGAATTCAGCCGAGCCAAATTCAGTTAAAAAGTGAATTTTCTGCCAAATTAGCAATTTTTCACTTTGCAATTTCAAAGTTGCAAAAAATTAAGGATTAAAAGTCATGCGGGAGGGGCCCCAGCTCAGAGTGGACGTCTACTCCCCAAAGAGGATAACTCAACTAAGCCACTAAAGTGGCAAGTTTCGTATAGGCGTCCGTGGCTGCACTCGGTCATGTCGGCCTGCAAGCAGTCCGCCGCGACACTCGCTTGCTCACTACTGCGAAGGCCTTGGGGGCATAAGAAGCAAAAGGGAGATCCCCGCCTTCGCGGGGATGACAGCTGAGAACGCAAAAAAAAGAAAATCCTCGGAGGGCCGAGGATTTCCTAAGAGTTGTTGTCTAGCGACTAGATGAACATCTCGATGCCGCCGCGGCACTTTTCCCAAGAGCGGTTCTTCTTGCACAGGAGATCCATCATCTTGTCGTAAGTGGCGGTGTTCGCGAAGCCCTTCCACAGGCGGCGTTCCACGGATTCGCCGCTATCCTTGTCGATAGTGGTGATCGTGTCGTAGTAGGCCGGATTGTCCTTGAACTCGTTGATGAGAATGCCCTTCAGGTCTTCGGTGTAGATCTTCGAAGCGTACCTGAGGATAGACTCGTTGAAGTTGAGTTCGTTGTCGACAAGCCATTCGAAATCCTGAATCGGGTCGCCGTACACAAGCCAGTGCTTGAGCGCGAGAGCCACCACCAGGTCCTTCACGGCGCTACGGAAGATGAACTTGTCTTCCAGGCGGCCATTCCAGGTAATCTTGGTCAGCGGGTTATCGTCGTTGGCCTCGATAGACACGCCCTTGCCCGGGGTAACCTTGCGGATCTTAATCGGGAGGCGGCTAAGGATCTGCCATGCCTTCGTGAAGGCGATAGTCTTGCGGACGAAATCCTTTTCCTTGTCCGGGGCGACACGCACGAACGCACCGAAGCAGCGCTGGTAAAGCGTTTCCTTGTCGAAGATGCAGTCGCTACTGCGGCATTCGCTGAGCTTGCCATCCATCATGAACAGGGTCTTTGCAAGTTCGGGGCGCATGCGGACTTCGAGCTTACGGGTACGTGCCTTGAGGCGCACGCCATCCTTGTAAACGTAGGTGAAGCCTTCTTCCTGGTAGCGCTGCCATATGAAGAACTGCAGGTCGTCTGCGGCGCGCAGGTGGTAGCTGAACACCGGGTTCTGGCGGTTGTTGGCCATGGTCACCTGGTTCAGGAAGTTGTCGGCACCGGGGTACGGCACCACGACCTTCACGAGCACCTGCGGGTTCACGGGCTTCTTGCTCTTCTTCGCGTAGGTTTCGTAGGTGAACAGGGACTGGGCACCGTTAATGATTTTCGGGCGCTCAATGACGAGCACCTTCTTGCCGTCGCGTTCCTTGGCGCGCAGGTCATCACCCGTGAGGGTCATACCGTTGTGCAGGAACGGGAAGTCGTCGATATTCACGTTCTCGTCGTCGTTACGTTCCATAGTCTGGAAGGCGTCGATGAGGGCCGCGTTCGTGTGCGTGAGGTTACCGAGGTAGGTACGGATATTGCTCGAGACGATGGCCATGTTGTGCTTTGTCTTGAGGCGCTTGCCGAGGGCTACGTGGTAATCGAAAATCGTGCGGATGGGGCAGAAACCGAGGAAAAGTTCGCCATGGTCGCTCGTGAGGTGGAGCGGTTCGGATTCCATCACAATTTCAAGTTTGTCGTCGGCGCTGCGGAGGTCGCGGGTAAGGTCGTCGTGCTCGGCGATAATCTCGAGCTTGGCCTTCACCTCGTTCTTCCAGATACCGAGCTTGCGGCGCATATCCTTGAGGGTGCGTTCCAGTTCAGAGTCGGTGAGGTCGCGGCTCGCCTTGGTGCGGAGCACCGTAATCTGGAGCGTTTCCATGTACGGGCGGCTTGCCGGAGTATCTTCGTCTTCCTCCTCGTCGCCGTCAGAAATCTTCTTCACGTCCCACGGGTCTGCCTCTTCACGCAGGGAGAGGAAGAACGGGTTTGTGGGGTCGCTTGTGCGGAAAACGGCAATCTGGAGCAGTTTGAGGTCGGAATTCAGGTGCGCGACAACCTTCTCGAGCGGGGTATCCTCGTCCAGGAATATGAAGAACTCCATGAAGCCCTGAGAATACTGGAAGCCGTGGAAACAGCCGTTTTCGTCCAGGTTCAGGTGCCGGAGAGCCTTTATTCGGTCGTTGGGATCGTTAGGGTTCAAGCTTAGGAGGCTAGCGACAAATGCCAGACGGCGTTCCTGCGATTTTGTTAGTTCCATTTTTTCCTCAACTATTATACCGGCGGCATACCATATAAAAACATTACATAATATGCCAGTATCGTAATTCGCACACTAAAAATAGTTTCAAAACTACAATTTGAGTAAAAAAATAACAAATCTTTTGTAAAAACACCACTACAAACGTCAAAAAATAGTGAACAAATGTACAGAAAATCGTTTTTTTTCTTTTTTTTCGGTGCCGCTTCCGCAAAATCGGGTAAAAATACTATGATTTAGGGGAGAGAAACTATCGACAAGGAGTGACGTATGAATCTGCTTGATATTATTGCCAAGGCAAAGGCCGAGAAGGCCAAATCGCTCGACCTGTCCCAGAAGGAGCTCAGGCTCCTCCCGCCCGAGCTTTTCGAAATCGACTCCCTCGAAGAACTGAACCTCGACCGCAACAAGCTGGTCGAAATACCCGACGAAATCGGGAAACTCAAGAACCTGAAGAGCCTCTCGGTGAGCGAGAACGACCTGATGGAACTCCCCGAGACCATCGGCGAGCTCAAGAACCTGAACCACCTCTACCTGGGCTACAACAGCCTGTCCGAACTGCCGGCTAGCGTCGGGAACCTCGTGAACCTGAATACGGTGAACATCGCGAAGAACCAGCTCCTGGACCTCCCGAAAGAGATTGGCAAGTGGACAAAGGTCACCAAGCTCAGCCTCCACGACAACATGCTTTCCGATATTCCCGCGACCATCGGCGACATGAAGAGCCTCGTGAAGCTCTACCTCGACAACAACGAACTCGCCTCCATCCCGGCATCCCTCGAGAAGCTTGCGAACCTCGAGATTCTCATGGTTTCGGGCAACAGCCTGAGCAGCGTGCCCTCCGAACTCGGAAACCTCAAGAAGCTCCGCGAACTCGTGCTCGACGCGAACCAGCTGTCGACGCTCCCCGAATCGCTCAGCCAGTGCGACAAGCTCGAGACCATCTCCGTCGTGGAAAACCCGATGGAAGAAGGCGTACCGCACGCACTCCTGAACAAGAAGGGCCTGAAGGTAGATCAGTAGCGCCCGGGGCGCAATGTGGAGTGAGGAGTGTGAAATGAGAAATTACACGTCCTGCATTACACATAAAAAGAGTATCCACAGATGTATTGTCCTTGCATGTGTACTGTCTGCACTAGCGTTCCTTGCTGCGTGCAGCGACTTTTTGTCGCCTGTAGAGAGCATTCCTGCGCCAAGCGAGTACGAATACAACTACTGGCTGTTGCAAAAGACCTACCTCTACGGGGAAGAACTGGCGGCGATACCCGAAGAGGGCGATTCCGTGCAGGCGCTCTTCAGTGTGCTTACCGACAGGTACACCCGCTATACGGAACCTTCGCACAGCGAGGCAGTCATTGAGTCGCGCAACACGAGCATCATCACCGGCGACATCGGTGTGGAGTTCTTGCGCGACGTGAGCCTCGAGCATCCGCTGTTCATCAACCGCGTGTATCCCGAAAGCCCCGCCGACCGTGCGGGCGTCCCCAGGTACGGCAACGTATTCTCGATAAACGGGGTCGAACTTACCGGCGACGACGCCTACTCCACCTACAGGAACGTTTTCAACGATACCGCGGACATCTCGCTTGTCATTGAACACGACGGCAGCGTCAAGACCTACGACATGAAGCGCGAGACCATCTACGCCCCGACGGTATTCGTGGACACGGTCGGCGGACATGCGGTCATCAACATCCGCGAGTTCAAGCCCGACACGTACGACCGCGAAAACGGCACCTACGGGGAACTCAAGAAATACCTGGAATCCTCTACGGGCGACAAGTCACCGCGCATTCTCGACCTCCGGAACAACCCCGGCGGGCACGTGGACCAGTGCATCCGCATGGCAGACCTGTTCGTAAGGCAGGGGACGCTTTCTTCCCGGAAATGGTACGCGTTCTCGCCCGACGGGAAGCGCACCGAGTACAACACGAAAAACGACGCCACCGCGGGCGACCCCGGAGAAGGCGGGAAGTTCGTGTTGCTCGCCAATAACGGGAGCGCATCGTGCGCGGAGATTTTTGCAGCCGCGGTCACCGAACTCGAAGATATCCCGCTCGTGGGCATTACCACCTACGGCAAGGGAATCGGGCAATCGTCCTGGAGCACGCCCGCAGGGGGGCTTGCCACCATAACGACGCTCGAGTTCTTGACCCCGAAGGGGAATTCGTACCACAAGAAGGGGCTCGTGCCCCAGTACCGCTGTGAAGGCGGCGCGAGCATCGCGTGTGCCATCGAGGCGGCGGAGGTTCACTTCGGCGGGGTCCCGAAAAAGACCGGCTATGCGCCCGCAAAGGCGGCAGGCTCCATGTCTAGAAATGTTGTCAACGAACCGGAAATCATCGTGCCCGAAAGGCCCCGATACGAGATTCCCGGCGGCGCACTTGTCGAAAATTTTGTAGTTTGGTAAAGAAAAAACTTCAGCAAGCAAAGCTAGCCTCGCGCATACGTAAACGTATGCGATAAAAAGGGAGAAGGTATGAAATTCACGCATCTGTTTATAGCTGGACTTAGTGCAGCGGCATTGCTGTTCCAGGCCTGCACGACATCCGCTTCTGACGAAGAAATTCTATCGCCTTACATGGACGAGGAATCCTTTAGCCGTCTACCCAAGGCCCAGCAGGAATTACTCTTCACGAATTTCTTTCTCCAGGCGATGTACGTCAATGCCGAAACGGAAGTCAAGGACGTCAACAAGTACCTCGATGAAGGCGCAAAGAATGGATTTACCGAGGACGACTACGAATTCCCTGACGTATCGTACATGTACTCGACCCTGAGCGACAACTTCACGAACTACTTCAGCCCGTATATCGCAGAAAGGATTCTCAAGCAGTTGGTCTATTCCGAAGCGACGGCGGGCATCGGCGCGGACTTCCAGGAAATTATCGAGACCAACTGCACAACGGACGGCTTATGCACCAATTCTGGCACGCTCGTATTCAAGCACGTGTATAAGAACGGCCCTGCAGACAAGGCGGGCGTGCTGAAGGGAGACACTCTGCTTACGATTGACGGAACGGGACCCCGCAACGAGCAACACTTCAGGAGGCTCGAAGCCGTATTCGATGCCGGAGAAACCGTCCCCTTCGCCATCAAGCGTGGCGAGGACACCCTCAATATTTCAATCACGTTCGACCAATACTTTTCCCCCACAGTCTTTGTCGACATGGTCGACTCCATCCCGGTAATTACCGTCACCGAATTTACGGACACGACCGTACTTGTCACCGGCACGTACGGAGAATTCCTCGACGCCCTGGAAGAAACTGCCGGCGCGAAATCCACCATCATCGACCTTCGCGGAAACCCGGGCGGCACCGTGGAGCACTGCGTCAACATGGCGGCAGAAATGCTCCCCAAGAACGACACCATCATCACGATTATCAGCCACACCATTGACTCCCTCACCGAGGAGCCCTATATCGACACGACAACCTATATTACCGAAGAGGACGGTATCGGAGCCGAGCGCTACTACGTGATTCTCGCAGACAGCAATAGCGCCAGCTGTGCGGAACTCATGACCGCAGGCGTCGTGAGCAACACGAAATCACCCGTAGTGGGGCAAACCACCTACGGCAAGGCCATCGGGCAGTCGTACCTGGAAACCATCGCGGGCGGCCTCACCGGCATTACCAGCATGAGGCTCCTGGACAAGAACTGGGGAACCTACCAGAAGTACGGAATTGTCCCGGATTTCGAAGAAGGTGATGCCGACAAGGCGATGCAGAAGGCGGTTGAGCTCGCGAAGGAGGGCACGGCACAGCGTACGCAGGGCTACGGCACCGTCGACAAGGGACACTTCACGCTCGCGAAGAAGCACAGCAACAAGGAACTCGACCGCGGGTTGTTCAGGATAATCCGCAGGTAGTTTTTTTAGACTAGGGAGGGCGAGCCCTCCCTAAGACCCTCCCGACACTTAATAATTCGTTTCGTTCTAGTCACAAGATTATGGTAAGCACGAATTATTTACGTGCGCACCTGCGGTGCAAATAAAAACACCTCCGCATTGAGCGGAGGTGTTTTTACTGATTTTCTAAACCGCCTTATTCAGCCTTCGGGGCTTCGGCGGGCTTGGCCTCTGCCTTCGGGGCTTCAGCAGGCTTGGCTTCGGCCTTCGGGGCAACGGGCTTTGCAGCCTTCACAGCCTTGGCGGGCTTGGCAGCAGGTTCAGCCTTCGGGGCTTCCGGAGCCTTGGTGTCGATGAGTTCCATTTCGAACACGAGCAGGCTGTAGCCCGGAATCTGAGGAGGACGGCCGTACGGGCCATAAGCGAGGTCGAACGGAATCCATGCGGTAACCTTCTCGCCCACCTTCATGAGCTTGAGCATTTCGGTCCAGCCCGGAATCACGGCGTTAATCGGGAATTCGAGCGGCTGGCCACGGTCGATGGAGCTATCGAACTTGGTTCCGTCGAGGAGCGTTCCGGTGTAGTGCACCTTGACCACGTCGGAATCACCCGGAGTAGCGCCCGTACCTTCGGTAAGCACCTTGTACTGGAGGCCCGAAGCAGTCGTCACAACGCCTTCGGCAGTCTTGTTCGTCTCAAGGAAGGCGGCGCCTTCGCTCTTGCGCTTTTCAGAAGCGATGCTGTCCTTCTTCTGAGCTTCAAGCTGCTTCTGCTGCTGGATGTTCATGAGGGTAGCAAACACGGTGGAATCGTTCATCAGGTACTTGCTGGAATCCTGGTTGAAACGGTCCTTGAAAGCCTGGATAAAGAGGTCAAGATCCAGTTCGATGGAATCGCGGGCCACGAGCTGGGCGTACACCTGGTTGGCAAAGTGCGCACCGAAGGCGTAGCTGGTCGTATCCTTCTGGGTAACCAGGGAGGTCTTGGCCGGAGCACTCTTGCTCGGGCACAGCTGGTCACAGCCGGTCATGAGCATGGCGAGAGCGCCAGCGGCAATAATCAATTTTGTTTTCATAGTGTCCTCTTTTGAGTTTATTTTAGACGCTATTTAAAATAGCAAATCAAACGTGATTTTTCTCACATAAAAGTATTTTTTACACTTTCTTTTCGTATATTTTGCCGTATAGTTCTTTTTTACCCCATTCAAGGAATTTTTATGTGCGGAATTGTCGGATACATCGGTCAAAGCGAAGCGTTACCCATCCTGGTCGGCGGGCTCAAGAAGCTCGAGTACCGCGGCTACGATAGCTCGGGCATCGCTGTCATCGAGAACGGCAGCATCCACGTGGTGAAGGCTTCGGGCAAGATTAGCGCACTCGAAGACAAGCTGAAAACGCAGAAAGTTACCGGAAAGACCGGCATCGCGCACACCCGCTGGGCCACCCACGGCGCCCCCACCGTCGAAAACGCCCACCCGCACACAAGCTACGACGGGAAAATTTCGATTGTCCACAACGGCATCATCGAGAACTACGCAAGCCTCAAGGCAAAACTCATTTCGGAAGGCATCAAGTTCCAGTCCGAAACCGATACCGAAGTCCTAGCACACCTCATCGCCCGCTTCTACAAGGGCGACCTGAAGGCGGCCGTGCTCAAGGCGCTCGACAAGGTGGAAGGCACGTTCGGCCTTGCCGTCATCTGCAGCGAGGAACCGGGCACGCTCATCGGGGCACGCCGCGGCAGCCCGCTCATCCTCGGCATCGGGAGCAATTCCGACTTTTTCCTCGCGAGTGACGTCTCTGCAATCATCAACCACACGCAGAAGGTTGTCTACCTCGACGATAACGACATCGTGCAGATTACGGGCAACAACTACTCCATCGTGAACATGAACAGCCACGAGGTGCAGCGCGAAGTCAAGGACGTGGAATTCGACGCGGACGCCGTCGCGAAGGGCGGGTTCGCGCACTTCATGCTCAAGGAAATCTTCGAGCAGCCCGAAGTGTTGCGCAACACCATGCGCGGGCGCCTGCTCAGCGCAGAAGGCAACGCGAAACTCGCGGGCCTCGACACGAACATCAAGGAACTGAGAAACATCAACCGCATTATCATTACCGCATGCGGCACAAGCTACTACGCGGGCATGGTCGGCGAATACATGATCGAAGACCTGGCGGGCGTCCCGGTGGAAGTCGAGTACGCCTCCGAGTTCCGGTACCGCAACCCCATCATCAAGCCGGGCACGCTCGTGCTCGCCATCAGCCAGTCCGGCGAAACGGCCGACACGCTTGCGGCCCTCAAGGAGGCTCAGCAGAAGGGTGCGACCGCGCTCGCGATATGCAACGGCGTGGGCTCCACCATCGCCCGCACGAGCGACGGCGGCGTATACCTGCACGCGGGTCCCGAAATTGGCGTGGCTAGCACCAAGGCGTTCACAAGCCAGGTGACCGTGCTCGCCATGATCGCCCTCTTGCTCGGGCGCCAGCGCAGGCTCAGTTTCGAAAGCGGCGCGGACATCGTGAAGGCCATGCAGGAACTCCCCACTCTCGTGGAACAGACCTTGCAACTTTCGGACCAGATTGCAGGCATTGCGCAGAAGTACGCGAAGGCGAACAACTTCCTGTACCTGGGCCGCCACTTCAACTACCCCGTGGCCATGGAAGGCGCGCTGAAACTCAAGGAAATCAGCTACATTCATGCCGAAGGCTACCCCGCCGCCGAAATGAAGCACGGCCCCATCGCCCTTATCGACGAGAACATGCCGGTGGTCGTGATTGCCCCGAAGGATGCATTGTTCGACAAGGTCATCAGCAACGTGCGCGAAATCAAGGCACGTGGCGGCCGCGTCATTGCAGTCACCACCGAAGACTGCAAGCCGCTCGACGAGTTTGCGGACCACCTCATCAAGGTGCCGAAGACTATCCCGATGCTCATGCCTATCGTGACATGCGTCCCGCTGCAGCTCCTCGCCTACCACATCGCCGTACTCCGCGGAAACGACGTGGACCAGCCGCGCAACCTCGCGAAGAGCGTGACGGTGGAATAAAGTCCATCGGACAGTTTAATAAAAAAAATTAGCGGCTCCCGGAAGGGAGCCGTTTGCGTTTTTTTGAGACTACTGCTAGGCTCGTCAATTCTTGAGACAACGAACAGAAAAACTGTTATACCTGTAATTGTTGTAATACCTAGCGCTTTCAACTTTTTCAAATAAAATATGGTCTGCATTATAGCGGCCACGCGGGTGAGACGTCCAAAGATAACCGATAGCATCCTTATTGACATAATTTCCACTATTATTTCGCATTCCAGCCATCATAAAATTAAAACCATAGCCGTCCGTACCTCCTTGCGATACAGACCTTAACGTACCCCCCGCAACAGAATAATTTCCAACCGCCTTTATCAATTTTACCATATCTGTTGAATCAGGCAAAATCCAGCCTTCCGGACACACCCCTCGAACAGGGTAAGACAAAGAGCAATCAACCAGATACCCGCATCCAGCGGCACTGTTCGAAAACGCAGCAGAACTATCCATTGCGGCAGCCCATGTATAAAGCCTTCCATATTTGTCACAATTCAATTCCGACTGATCATAGCAGTAACTCTTCGCCGAGCCAACATTATAATCAAAGTTCAAATTCTCCGCCATCCACTCCTGGTCGCCAATCTTAACTGTCTTATAGGTATGACCATCACGTTCATCAGTAAAGGTGCCATATTCACAATCATCGCTATCAGCAGTCTTGCACGGAGACAAAACAGATATCGCAGAAGAAGAACTCGAAGGCTGTTCAGTATCCATTAGGCAACGGACAGAATACCCGTAACGTTTTTCAGCGTAACTCAAATACGGTGCACCGCCATCGTAGAACAAGGACACAATATATGCGTCTTTGTCCTCGAACTCAGTAGAACTCCAAAAGATTGCGGATTTGCCCTCGTTGGAGTAATTGCCACTGCCGTACCTGCCGCCGGCAGGGAGCACCGTAAATTCGAAAGCATCCGTACCATTGCCACTATTATTCCAACCAGAGGCAGACTTAAGAACCTTGCCAGCCGTCGAATTTCCGCCAACAGTCGTGAACAAGGTTTCCCATTCAGTCTTACTAGGCAGGTGCCAGCCACTGGGACATGCTCCCTGAATGTCACCCGATGGCAAGGAGCATTCATTACCATAGCCACATTCACTCTCCGACTTGCCAACCGCCGCGGCCCACTTATAATGCCTTCCGTACTTGGTGCAGTTGGCTTCCTCGTCGTTGTAGCAGAAACTAGAGTCCGTTTTGAAGTTCAGGTTTTGCGCCATCCATACCTGGTCACCAATCTTTACCGTCTTGTAGGTTTGTTCATCACGTTCATCGGTAAACGTACCTAGTTCAACACTGACTTTCCCACTTGAACTGCTATTCACACCAGACTGCGACGAAGAACTCAAAGACTGCCCAGCATCCTTCAGGCAACGCACAGACAAGCCCCTCCCTCGGTTATTAGGGGCGATATAAAGAGGCAAATTATTTACTACGAATCGGAAAGCCTCCTCAGAGGCAAGCCAGAAGGAGCCCTGTTCACCCAAAAGCACATATTCCCCATCCTCATTCCTTGCTCCGCCAGGAAGCGCCGCAAAGGAATACGTATCATATCCTCCGCCATTGCTGTTCCAACCATCCTTTGCCATTAGCGGCTTGCCGGCCTTGCTACTTCCACCAGCAATATTAGCCAATATCACAAATTCATCCTTCGAAGGCAAATGCCACCCCGTAGGGCAACTTTCCATCGCGTCGGCCCAAGTATAAAGGCGACCATATTCAGAACAGTATTTGGCAGAATCGTTATAGCAATAACTATTATCGCTCTTGTAGTTCAGGTTTTGCGCCATCCAGACCTGGTCGCCAATCTTTACCGTCTTGTAGGTTTGGCCGTCGCGGGAGTCGGTCATGGTTCCGGTGGACACACTTGTCTCGCTATCGCTCGACTTCGGTGTGACGCTGGATGACGAACCCTTCGAAGAAGAACTATTCGACGAAATACCGTTCGATGAAGAAGAGCCCTTTCCATCGTCACCTTCACCACCATCGCCCGGTTCATCACCGCCACCGTTTCCATCGCCAGAAACGAGACTTGCATCAAAGTTATCGGCACCCGGATCTGTCGGGTTATCGCGGTCACCCATATCGGAACAACCCCACAAGGAGGCAATCAAGGCAAGCATCACGTAAGCAAGATACTTTTTCATATTCGTCAAGCCTCCTAGAACACAAAGAACACGGTAACGCCTGCGGCAAGGAGACCCGCACCGACACCATAAAATACGTTGCGCAATGTACTAGCCTTTTTCACCTTGTCCCACTGGTCGTCAGCTTCGCTTTCGGATGTAAACGTAGCGTCATCGTACTTTCCGCGTTCGTCTTTCATCACGGAATTCTCGTAGATGCCTATTCCAAAAGCGGCAGCGCCGAGAACGGCAAGTCCTATACCAATAGGCTTCGCGATGCTCATTCCCTTTTCCTTGTTCGCTACATCTGCAGCGGCCTCACTTGCCTGGGCCTGCTTTTCGTCAACATTCGCCTGTGCTGGCTGCTGTTCCTTTTCAGGTTCGGCTTTTTCCTCGGCCACCACGGGCTGGCCAGACTTTACAAGTTCGTGAGTTACCTCTACGTTCGCATTCACCTTCAATTCCGCAGCAACTACGCCACGAAATTCTCCGTCACCGGCCTCGATCTTCGAGCAGAGCGGAACCTCGCCCACAAAGGGAGTCTCGCCAACCTTTGCACCATCGACCCACACAGGGACTTTCTGTTCTGAGCCGTCCTTCACCGCCTTGAGCGTAAGCCATCCCTTGCCACGCTTGAGTTCCTGGTCAAACTTTTCTGTCTTAGCCACAGTTATGCCCACATTGAAAGAAGCAGTCTCGTAACAGGGGTGCGAAATCTGCACGGAATGCGGGCCTGCTGGCAGGTTGTTAATCCCCTTTTTGAAAGCGACATCGTTACGGCTAGTCTTGCCATCAATTGTCACGACAATCGGGCTTCCGTCACCCAGATACTCATCGTACTTCGGGTCTACATTCAGTTGCCCAAAGTTCGGTTCGAGGTTCATCATCAACGCCATCTCGGCACCCTCGACCATCAGCAGGGAATCCTTGTCCTGGTAGTCATCGCGGGCGGCTAGAACACGGTGTTCTCCCTCGGGGATATTCACAGTACAGGGGGTACTCATGCACTTTGTGGGCCTGCCGTCAATTGCGATGGACGCACCCATCGGAACACTCTGTATCTTGAGGGCGACCATCTGCGGGCCGGCAGAGATTCCCGAAGCAAATGCAGGCTGCGCATAGGCGTTGCCACGCGCCTTCATAAACAGGGGCTTGGCCTGCTTGCGGATTTCAACCTCAAGTTTCTCGATGTCAGAACTCTTCGCCGTAAAGGACCCCATGAGCTTATTGCCCGCAGTTTCGTACATCTCGACCGTGATGGTGAGGTTCGAACCAAAGCGCCCCACACGGCCCTGCGCAATGTAGTCGGCAGCAATGTTCTTCCCCGTCTCTACAAGGCAACTGCCCTCGCATTCCTCGATTCCCTTGCCCGGCGGGAGCATCATCTGGATGTTGTCTCGCGTCATGATGGTAAAGTTCATCTCGGCAGGGAGAGCCTTCACCGCCTCGGAACGGAGTACGTCGGTCAAGTACTGCTTTTCTTCGAGCGAAAGCACGTCTTTCGGTGCCATCGTCTCGAGAACGGCAACGTATGTTGCCGATGCCGGAATCGCAAGCAGCGCAAACACCGCTATACATTTCTTCAGAGTTTCAAAAACCTTCATGGATCCGTCCCTTTGCACCCTATGGCAAAAAAAGGCCACAGGTACCTGTTTGAAAATATACGTTTTCATTATTCTACGGTCAATAGGGAATGCGCCACACAAAGAAAAAAGCCCTTCCACGTCTAAATTATTACTACATTTCGTGAATAATGACCGAAATCGAGGAACAGGAAGACTACGAAGTCCGCATAGGTTCGTTCAACGGGCCCATGGACCTGCTCGTATACCTTGTCCAGAAGAAGGAAATGTCGCTGGACCAGATCCCGATTGCAGAAATCGCGGACGACTTCCTCGCATGGGTCAACAAGATTGGGGTGACCGACCTCTCGAAGGCGGGCGACTTCTTGTACATGGCGAGCCGTCTGATGGCCCTCAAGGTGCAGGAACTGCTCCCGGCAGAAGAACGCGACCCGGAACTTGTCGAGGAATACAACGCCGACCGCGAAAAGCTCATGCAGGAGATGCTCGAGTACCAGCGCTACAAGCAGGTCGCGGGCGGGCTCCAGGACATGGAAGGCAAGAACTTCGGCACGTACAGCCGTGGCCGCCTCGAAAAGACGCAGAGCGACGAGGACACGCTCGCCGACGCGAACATCTGGCAGCTTTTCCGCGCGTACCAAAAGAGCCTCAAGACAAAGATTTCGGATACGGTCCACCACATCGAACTCGACTACGTGACCATCCAGGACCGGCAACAGGCGATAAACAACTACCTCTCGGTAAACGGGCGCGCACTCTTCGAGGAACTGCTCGACAACGACAGCCACCCGATTGTAGCCGCAGTGACCTTCATGGCACTCCTCGAGATGATAAAGACCGACGAGGTGGTGTTCCGCCAGAGCGAACTCTTTGGTCCCATCTGGATTTACCGCAAGAAGAACAACCCGGACTATGCCGACGAGATGGCGCGCGAGACCGTGTTCTACTCGAAGGACCCGGACGTGAAACCCGGCCTGGTGGAAGAAATCCGCAACATGGCGCTGGCCCGCTCGCAGGCAGGCAGCGTGGGCGATATCGCCGCCGTAATGAAGGAGGCCGTACTCTGGACGACCCGCGGGCGCGAGGTAACCGAGGAAAACCTGCAGGCCATGCTCGAAGGGCGCGAAGACCTGAGCGAAGTGCAGGAAAACCCGTTCGCCGAAATGATGAAAGAAGATGATGCGGCGGAAAATGCCATGGCTCCGGCAGAAGGCGTTCCGACAGGTAACGAAACTGCGCAGGCCCCTGTTGAAAATACTCCTGCAGATGGTTCGACGGGCTCACCAACCGACGCTCCGGTTGAAAACGTGCCGCCGACAACTGAAACGGTATCGCCGGTTGAAGAAACCGCAAGCGCAGACAAAGTAATTTCTTCACAGTCCGAACCTCCCGCAGAAACGGAAAAGCCGGCGGCTCCTGCAACATCGCAGATGAGCGACGAGGAATTCGAGGCATTCATGAAAAAGGCCCAGGCATTCTACGACACCCAGGCCGAGGAAACCACCTCAAGCGAAAACATCGCCGAAGAATCCGACGATGATGATGACGATTTTCCGTCGCTAGAAGTACATTCCGGCGACGACTAATGCGACTAGGGAGGGTTTCGCACGGGCACCTTCGGTGCAAAAATTTAATCCCAGTTGATGCTCGGGGGCGGGTCCTTCAGGTCCTTGTTCTGCTTGGCCGCCTCGAACTTCTTTTCCAGGAGTTCGGCGCGGTTCTTCTGCGCCTCCTTCGCGGCGGCAAATTTCGCTTCCAAATCAGAACTGCGCGACTTCTGCTCCTTCAAGAAGTCATCGAAGGACTTGACCTCCTTCTTGAACTCCTTGTGGCTCAGCACCTCGCCCGTATCGGCATCCACTACGATTTCGCCCTTGCACATGGGGCATTCGATGGTAAGCGTCCTTACGGCCATAACGCCCCCTAGTCCCTGCGCCCGCCGATGAGACCTGCGCGGTACGCCCAGTAGAGCAGTTGGAGAATCGAACTGACTGCTGCAGCCACGTAGGTCAGGCCTGCGGCAAACAGCACGCCCGAAACCGTATTGTACTCACGACCCGGCGCCACCACGTCCATGCGGGCGAGCGCCTTTTTAGCGCGGCTAGAGGCATCGAATTCCACCGGAACGGTCACCAGCGTAAAGAGCGTCGTTGCGGCAAACAGGAGCACTCCCACGATAGATATCGGCTGGCCTATCGCCTTCCCGAATCCCATGAGCATGATGCCGATAATCACGAGCCACGGCCCGAGATTGTTCCCGATGTTAGCGACCGGCACGATGGCAGAGCGCAACCACATAGGGAAATACCCCTGCGCATGCTGGATGGCGTGCCCCACCTCGTGGGCGGCGACACCCGCGGCACTTGCATTGCGGCCGTTGTATACCTCCGGAGAAAGGTTAAGCGTCTTGTTAAGCGGGTTGTAGTGGTCCGAAAGGAACCCGTGATGCTGCAGCACCTTCACGTCGGTAATGCCTGCATCCATGAGGATTGCCTTCGCCACGTCGGCGCCGGTAAGCCCGCTAGAAATATTCACCTTCTGCCCCGCATTGAAGCGCGACTTGACCATCAGCGAAACACCGCCCGAAAGAGCGAGCGTCACCACGAGAATCATCATGTAAAGCGGATCAAAATACATCTGTGTTTCCTCAATGAAATATTTACACTCTAAATGTATAAAAACAAAGCCGGAAAAGGTAACACCCTGTCCGGCGTATTCGCATTTCATCAAAAAAAAGCAGGCTACATGTCGCCGATGTCAATCTTCGCCTTGTCGCGGGCGCGGGTCAGGACAAGCCCCAAAACCAGGTACACGACCGCCTGGATTGCAAGCTGGTACAACTTGGGCGCAACCTCGTATATATCGGCCCCCATCTGCTCGATGGAGAGCCACGCCGGTATGGCAAAAGTGCTCGGCAGTATGTACGATATCGAGACCATCCACTGGGGCATCAGGTAACTGGGCCAACTGAAATTCGCAAGGAAGAGAATCGGGATGGAAAGGTACAGGAACAGCTGCATGCTGGATTCGCGGCGCAAGAATACCTGCGAGACGACCATGCCCAAATTGATGACCGAAGCAAGGAACACGAGGGAGAACACCATCATGGGCAAAAGTTCACCACGTCGCGGGAAATCGAACAGGTTGTAGATGATGCAGTGATAGAAGAGGATAAACGAGCAGTAGTGCAAAAAATAAGCAAGCGCACGGCCAAAGTAGCGGTATTCGGCAGTCTCGTTCTCGACGGGACTGTCACGGAATTTTTTGCGGAACCGCCTGTGGGCGCGCGAACCGCCCAAGACGCAGATACCGATAATGAGCGACTGTTGCAGAATCACCACGAGCACGCTCGGCACCACGTAGTTGGAATAGCTGCCCGAACTGTTGAACATTGTCTGGATGCTGATGGGAATCGGGTCGCGCATGGCAATCGCCTTCGCGGAAGGCACTTTTTTGCCCAGGGCAATTTGTTTTACTTTGTTTGTAGCACCGACGGTAAGCGCGCATGTCGAGAACGCCGTACCTATGGCACCATGCAGCATCACGTAGGCACCGTGCGTAAAGATGTTCACCGAAACGGGGCGCTTGGCGCGGATGTCCTTCTCCATGTTCTCGGGGATAACCATAAACCCGAATATCTCCTCGCGGGCCATGGCCGCCTCGGCCTCGTTCATTTCGGCATAGATAGACTTGACCTCTATCTGCTGGGCAGCAGATGCCATGCGGATAAGGTCGCGCGACATCGCAGTATTGTCGAGGTCGACAACTGCAACCGGCACCTTCGATACCGTCTGGTATATGTAGGGGGTCGGGTAATAGAACGCATACAGGACCCCTGCCACCACAAGGAGGAGAATTGCGGCAGGGTCCGTGTAGAAGAGCTTCCACTCCGCAAAGGCAACTTTCCAAAGGCGACGAATCACGATACCGCCTCCGTCTTTACATCCATACCAGTGACATCCATGCCGGAGGACTGCCCGCAGGCCGCTTCACGGCGCAGGTGCTGTTTCCAGCGCATCGACATGAGGAGCGCTCCGAGTATATTCCAGAATATCGCCATCCCGATAAGAATTTTTATGGAATCCCAGGCGGGGGCCGTACTCACGTCACCCAAGAGCATCATGGACTGCACCTTGAGTGCGTGTGTGAGCGGGAGAACAAACGCAAAGCAGCGCACGGCAAAGGGCATCGCCATCACCGGGAAGGTCTGGCCCGCAAAGGCGAACGCGGGGCTCCCGATAACGCCCGCCGCACCTGTCGCTATGCGCATCACGCCCACCACGCCTATAAAAACGATCCCTGCACCCGAGCAGGCGCATATCATGAACAACTGCGCGGCAGCAGTCATGACAAATTCATCGAACGTGAGCGGGGCGAGCATCCTGTGGCAATAGGCGTAGCAGCCCATCAGTTCGAGCCAGAGAGCGATGTTCATCGGGAATACACTCGCCACCCACAGGGTAAGGCGCGAACCGCCCGCATAGCGGATCATCTCGGTAACGCGATGGTCACGAAGCGGGAACGAGAGTACATACACGCCCACAATCATCGCCGCGAGGTGGAAAATCGCCGTCACGAGCCCGAGCGCTAAAAACCCCTGGTAGTTGCCCTCCACGTTCCCCACGGAATGGATTTCGGTCTTTACCGGGTCGGCGATTTCGGGCACGAACATCTCGCTACCCACAGAAGAAATTACAGAGCGAATTTCCTTGGTCGCGAACATGTTCGTGAGGTAATTTTGCCCGCTGGAATACACGGGGATCACGGGAGTCTCGAGCCGGAGCGCACGGCGTTCCAGTTCGTTCGGGAGCACCAGGAACCCCTGCAAATCCCCGCGGACTACCGCACGTTCGCATTCATTCATGCTGCCGCATTCAAGCTTCACATCCAGAACGGGGCTCGAACGCAACCGGGCGTTTATCTTGTCCGCAAGCCTGCTGTCGTCTTGCATCACGATGCCTATAGGCACGTGCTGCACAATCTGCGACGTGAACATGCCCATGGTAAACAGCGATACGCCCACGGGCAACACCAGGAGAATCATCCACAACACGATATTGTGGCTGAAATAGATTTTCCTGATGGTATTCAGCAGGCCACTCAAAATCATGGCAAATCCCTGCTACTGGATTGCATCTACAGAAAGGAGCACGCTCATGCCGGGGCGCAAGTTTTCGACCTTCTGCGTGGGGCGCAGGCGCACCTCGAACGTCTTGAGGTCGAACCCGCCACTTTCCTTGCTGCTGCGCCAGGTGGCATAGTCACCCACGGAAGCGATGTAGCTCACTTCCATTTCGACCTGCCTGTCGAGCGCCGGAATGCTGAGGGTAAACTTCCTGCCCTTGTACACGTTCTTGAGCATGTCCTCGCGCAGGTGGAATACCGCCCAGGCATCGTCCAAGTCGGTCACCGCGATTACGGGCATGCCCGAGCCCACGACCTCGCCCTCTTCGACAAGCTTGAGCGAGACTTCGCCACTGATGGGGCTACGAATCTTGGTTTCTTCGAGGTAGGCGTCCACCTCGGCGGTGGCGCCGCGGGCCTGCATCACGAGGGCGTTCGCGGCAGCCTTGTCTTCGCTGCGGGCGCCGGCCACTGCCTGGTTGTACTGCGCCTTCGCGGCGTCGGCAGCGGACTGGCTCGCCTTCATCTGCGTTTCGGCTTCGTCGCGCTTCTGCAGCGGGAGCACGCCCTCGTTGTAGAGTTTCTGCACGCGGTCGTAGGTGTTCTTCGCGAGCGTCGCCGCATCCTGGGCGCGGTCGGCCATCGCCTTGAGGGCGGTGATATCTTCACTGCGGGCACCATTGCGGGCCTTGCTCGCCTGGGCGCGTGCGGCACCGAGGGCGCCCTGCGCCTGCATCTTCTTCGCCTCGATTTCGGGGCTGCTGATTAACGCCACAAGGGAATCCTTGATGACGATGTCGCCCTCGTGCACGAACAAGCGTTCGATGCGGCCGGGGACCTTCCCGGCCACAAGCACGCGCCTAGCCTCCATTTGCCCCTGCAGGAACTGCTCGCGGGGAGCGGTCGCAAACTTCTGCAACTGCATGATTCCAAGCACCACGAGGACAATCAACGCGGCGACAACTATAACCTTTCCGAGAGTTTTCAGCACGTTCATTATTTCTTCTCCGTATTTTCATTTGCAGGCAAGGGTTCGGCGGGATTTGCGGCAGTTCCGACCGCGGCAGGCGGTTCACCCGCAGTGTTTTCTGCGGGCTGCACGGCGGCAGGTTCAGCGGGGGCCGGCGCGGCAGCCGCATCGGCGGCAGGCTGCGTTTCGGGTGCAGCCGGTTCGACAGGCGTTTCTGCCGGCGCGGATTCCTCCGGCTTTTCCACCGGGCGTGTCGCATTCAGCATCGTGCCCGCATCGGCAACCTCGCCAGATGCTTCCAGCAGGCCGAGCCATGCAATCACAGCATCGAAATGCGCCTTCAGGTCGGCCACCTGCAAGCGCGAAAGCGCAAGCTCCGCATCCACCACGTCAAGCCCGGTTGCAAGACCCGCCTCGTAGGCACGCGTCTGGCTGCGGAGCGCCTCGTCGGCAAGCTCGCGCGTCTTGACGAGGCTCTGCAGGCGGCCCCGCGCATGTTCCAGTTCACGCCAGCGTTTTTCTACCAGCAGGCTTATATTGTCGAGAGTCTGTTCCTCCATGTTCGAGAGCGAGCGTTCCATCGACTTCGCGGAACTGACCTTCGCGCGGGATTCCTTCCCGCCCAGAATCGGCAAGTCCCACTGGGCCTTCGCGCCCACAGCCCACTCGGGCTCCAGAATCGTCAAATCCTTCGTGTAGAGTTCCCTGTAACCGAACAGGGCAATTGTCGGGAACCAGTCGGCGCGTGCGGCCCGCACGGCATCCTGGCTGCGCTTGCGTTCCGTACGGAGCTGCCTGAGCCCCGGGTGCTTTTCGCGCGCAAGCTGCTTGAATTCCTCCATGCCGTGCACCACGTCCGGCGCTTCCACCGGGGTCGTCGCCGTAATGCTCGTGTCCGTGTGCAGCAAGCTCGCAAGCGCCATTCGGGCAAGCGACTGGTCACGCAGAGCATCCTCGTATGCATTCTGCGCCTCTGCAAGCGCGACTTCTGCACGCAGGCGTTCCGCCTTGCTTATCTGGCCGCCTTCCTCGAGCTTCTTGGAGCGTTCCAGGTGGCCTTCGAGGTTCTTCATCGTGGATTCGCGCATCACGGAAAGTTCCTCGGTGAGGCGGAGCGTAAAGTACTTGGTCGCCACATCCATCAGGATGGTGTTCTGCGCCATGTCGAATTCCGCCTTGCGGGCAGCCACGTTCTCTTTCGCGGCATCGTATGCCGAATAAATCTTGAGGCCGGTAAAGATGGGCCACACCACGGTCACGCGGGCGTTGAAGAACACGTCGTCCTGTACCTTCATGCCAAAGTCGGTATCGTTTATCTTATTCGACGCATCGGCGCCGTAATTTTCTGCAGCCTGCTGGGCAAGCGTATTTACCTTGTTGCTCCCCATGACACCGCTGCGGATTTCGTCCACCCTCTGGTCCACCATGCTCTTGGCAGTCGCCTCGTCCAGCCCGGCGGCCATCGCCTGCTTCACGGCATCGTTGTAGGCCTGCGTGTACGCCATGTTGTATGCCGAAAGGTACGCCTTCGAATACGCGGCGGCACCGGCCACCTCGCTCAGGGGCCCCTGGAGGCGGCTCAAGTCAATCGTAATCGGGTCGTTAATCTTCGTGACACCCGCCGAAAGGGAAACCTTCGGCAAGAACCGGGAGAAGGCTTCGCTCTGCCCGCTTTCGGCCATTTCGACCTTTGCCTTTTCGGCCTTAATCTGCGAGTTGTTAGACTTCGCCATTTCCAAGGCTTCCTGCAGCGTAAGCGGGGCTGCCATGGCGGCAACGCTCAGGGAAGCGATATAGACCAAACTCTTTCTCATATAATGAAAAATACATATTTAAATAAGCAGGGGCAACTCCGCCCATCCTACTAATTGTGTAAAACATCCGGCCTTATGAAAACAAAAAGAATCCCGTTTTTCGCGGGATTCCTTCAAAGTTTACCTTATTGTTCTATTGAACTGATTTAAATCTTACCGGGGGTCGGAACGTCCACCTTCCACGCCTTCGCCTCGTAACCCATGGTAGTCACATCGACGCGGTGCAAGCTGTAACCGTAACCATCCGCTTCGGCAAGGCCATCCCACCCATCAGAGTAAAGGGTCGCATCGTGCCAGATGTAGAAGTACTTCGTTACGCCATCAACTGTTTCCTTGGAATACGGCTCCTTCACGGCAATGGTTTCACCGCGGTTGGAAAGTTTGCCCTTGTAGGCAACAATCTGCACGTCCGCAGGAATCTGGTAGGTCTCACGGACAAAATCCGCATTCCATGCAGTAATGCCGAACGAAGCCATGTCGACATCCTCAAGCGTTTCCGGAATCAGGAGTATCAAGCCCTTCGCCGGGACAACCATGCTCGGGAACTCGAGATTGATACCTTCGACCTTCCAACCCTTCGAGACGGAAGAACTGTAAAGAGTGACAGGGGTTTCCGAGCCATTCACGACTTCCATGAATTCGAACGGAACCGTGGTGTTGGCAGAAGCCGGATGGTAATGGATTTCGTTTATATAGAGAGAACCGACAGCGAGGGTGGAATTCTTTTCGCCGGGGGTTGCCGCGGCAAGCGGGCCCTGCGCCGTAGAACCATCGGAAAGGTCAACAACGCCACTCGTTGCAGTAGTCGCCGGCACCCAGATGCTCGATTCGTCGCCTTCCTGCGGGCCACGCAGGTAGAACTCGCCACCATCGGGAGCGACAACCAGTTCCTTGTCAAAGGCGGTTTCTGCATCAAGAACGAGGTAACCCTTCGCAGGGACCACGCCCGCACTGATTGTGAGAGTTTCTCCGCGGCGTTTCGCCTCGAGAGTCCAGCCCGTGATATCTACCGGCTGGTCGCCCGCATTGTACACTTCAATCCAGGACTTTTCGCCAAGCTTGAACGGCATGATTTCGTTGATGCGCACCTGCGTCGGGGCAACCCATTCATCGCCACCTACACCCGGATTGCCCTTATCCACCTTGCTTGCCGCCCAGGAATTGGGCTGGGCAGCGTTGCCGCCCACGTACACGAGGGTACGGCCCTTGCCATCGGCAATGCTCGGCCAGGGAGGTTCGTTACTGAAGGCGCAGCTCACGTCACCTTCACCCTGAACCTTCACGTTCACCACGTCACCTTCATTGGTTAGCTTCACCGTAGTTCCGCCAACCCACGGGCCAAAGAGCCTTCCCGCAAAGGTCGGGTACATCTTCCTGAATTCGGCAGTGTCGTTCGCGACCACCACGTACTCGCCCTTCTTGAGGGGTTCTTCCGGGAAGGTGTAGTCCACAGCACCGCTCAGGTGAAGGAAGAAATTCTGCATGTTGTCCATGTCCATGCCGCCAGCGATGTAGACTTCCACCCACTCAAGAGGAGATTCACCGGGCGCATTGTACATGATTTCGGAACAGGCCATCTGCGGTTCGGCATTGTCCGCAATAGAGGAACTGGACTTCGCCGTAGGCTGACCGTCACTACTGCCGGGAACATCCCCGCTGCTATCGGGAACGAGACTGCCGCTAGAATCTACCGGCCCCACCGGGTCGCTGCTCGGGTCTTCGGAGCATGCCGAAAAAGCACCGAGGGTAGAAATCAGGGTTCCTGTCAAAAGCCACTTTTTCATATCCATAAGGGCCATCCTTTTTGAGGTTTTCGCTCTTTAAAAAAATCCTAGAAATTGCCCGCCAGCTTTGTCCAGTACGGGGACTTGAACCGGCGAGGGTTCTCGTAGACACGTTTCCATTCGGCTGCCGCATTACCGAATTTAGAAAATGCGGCGTGCTTGAGGTTCAAAAATCTTATCAGGTCGAACATCCAGTAAGGAACCTGTGAGCAAGGACACTTCAATTCGAGCACTGCATCGGCACCGGGCTGGAAAAACCTCGGGAGCCCCGTCGAATGCATGTAGTGCGGGTCCACCGTATAGTCAAATCCGTTCTCTTCGCGGAAGCGCATGCCCGTGTCGATGGTGACGCGGGAATATTCCTCGCGGAGCCCGAACCAGGCGCGGCGCTTGTACTGCGTCAAAAGGCGCGGGTGTGCCCCGTGAAGTTCCGTCTTGTACAGGAAATCCTTGAGGTACATGCGGTCCTTCTCGCCCTTGCAGGGCCATTCATCGGGTTTCATGTGCCAGACTTCGCCCGGGTTGATTCCCTTGATGGTCGCGCGGCTCTTGTAGCAGATACTCCTGATCTTGCGCTTGACCTCGAAATGGAACGTGCCGTCCTGTGCGGGGTGTTCGCCGTAGGTACGGATACGCATGTTGAAACGGTCCAGCAACTGCTTCTTTTTCCAGCCAAGGAACGTCCACTTCGGGGTATCCAGGTAAAGGTTCGTAATCCAGTAGAAGCCACCCGGCGTAATCTTCGAGTAGTAATCCTCCTCGCAGTACGGCGCAAGGAAGGCGCCAATCCGGTCCGCCCATTCGACGGGGATGTGGTACTTGAGCTCGAAACGCTCGAGGAGGCTAAAACCGCGGGCTTCTGCCATACTACTTCAGAGCCTCGCGCAGGTGGTTTGCGCTGTTTTCGCGGGCAAGGATGCCTGCGTAGTTGAGCAGTTCAAGATAACGGGCAAAGATATCGTATTCGAGCTTGACCGCCTTCATGTCGCTTTCGAGCGCGCTTTCCTTTGCACGCAGGAGCAATAGCGGGTCAGAACCGGCATTGCGGGCGAACTGTTCCATAAACCCGCTCGCGCCCACCTGTTCCACAAATTCCTTCTGCACCTTCCACTGGCCAATCAGCGCGAGCACTTCTTCGGTGAGGCGAGCCACCTTCTGATTGATATCGCGCACGTCGGCGAGGTAGTCGCTCTCGGCATCGAGCTTTGCCACCTGGAGCTTGAGGTCAGAATCCTTACCGCTGTCAAAGAACGGCAGGCGGAATGCCAGATTCACGAAGAACTTGTCGGCAGTCTTCCTGTTATCCTTATCCGGGACGAGGATGCTGGCCGTGGCGCTGCAGTTGAGCGCGCTCGTGCAACCCGTCTTGGACTGGAACTCGTCCTTGTAGTCGGCATACGCGCCTGTACCGTAAATGTCGGAGGCGTCCAGGTCCTTGTACTTTTCCAGCAGGGATTCAATCTGCAGGGAGTACCCGATACCGATATGCGAGATGTAGTCGCGGCCCTTGCTCACGTCCTGCTTGGCCTGCGCCACTTCGCTATCGCGCTTGCCGCGGGCCATCGCCACCAGCGGGAAGTTCTCGTTCACTTCCACGCCGTTCGAGAGATTCTGCGCAAGTTCGTCCATCGTGGGGAGGAACGACGAATCCAGATCGACGCCTTCGAAATCGGGCACCCAGATTTTCATCTTGAGTTCCGCATCGCGGAGCGCCGTGCTGTCCGAAAGCAAATCCGCCTTGATGGTAGCACCCTTCTCGAGCGTGGACATCAGATCTTCGGCACTGAACGAGGCAGAACCCGACTTCATGTGCAGCACTTCCACGCGGTCTGCGTTTACCTGCAGCAACTGCTTGTTGATTTCGTTAATCTTCTTGCGCATCACGTAACGCACGCCACGTTCATAACGGTCAAAGAGCAACAGCGAACGCTCGACGCCGAACCTCGCCTTCTCGTAATTCCTTACGGCATCGGCCCTTTCCTTGTCGGCACTGCTTTCGCCGAAACTCTTCGGGGTCATGCGCAGTTCAAAATCGTGCTTTGCAAAGCTGAAACCGTCAAGCTGGTAACGGAGTTCCAACTTGTCCCAGAGTTTCGTATTCCGTTCGCCCGAGGTGGCCTCGGAACGCTTCTGCGCCGCCTCGTAGCGGGGGTCGTTCTTGGCCGATTCTACAAGCTTATCCCATGTGAGCGGTTCCGCGAATACGGCTGCCGCAAGCATGGCGGGGAGGACTGCAATGCGTTTCATTACTTGTTCTCGTTCTTCTTGAGTTTCTTTCCGCTAGTTTCAGAAATGGTCACCATCTCGCCCAGCAGGAACGGATTGTTTTCGGGAATCTTGATGGTCACTTCACGGCCGTAGACCGGCATCTCGGGCATCTTCCACATGCGTTCCGGGAATGCGACAATACGGCTCGAAAGGCCAACGACCTCGCCCACCACGGCCTTGCCCGAACCGGCAAGCGTAGTGACCTTCACGGCCTCGCCCAGGTCCATGTTCTGGTAAATCTGTTCGTTGATGTAGCCGCGCACGAGCGTCGGGGACTTGTGGGCCAATGTCACGATAGGAGCAAAGCTGGATACCTTCTCGCCGTCGCGCACGTTCACGTCGCCCACGACCCAGTCTTCCTTCGCAATCTGGATAAGTTCTTCCTGCTGCTTCTGCATTTCCTCAAGTTCCTTCTTGAGGTTCTCGGCTTCGCTCTTGCCGCTCGCCTTCTGGAGCTTGCTGCTACCGCGGAGGAGGGCAATCTGCTCGTTCGCGCTCTTGGTAGCAAGGGCGAGCTCGTTCTTGAGGCTCTTGATGCGCATCGCCATCGCGTCGTTGCCGTCGCTCTGGGATTTGGAGTTCGAGAGGCTCTTGAGCTTTGCAGAAATAGCCTTGTTGCTGTTGTATTCGGCTTCAAGGTTGCGGATTTCTGCGGTGAGGGTCAGGCGGCGGGTCTCTAGGTTCGCCTTCACGTCGGCCACCTTCTGGTCGATTTCGGCAGAACTCAGGTTGCTGCGGCCTTCGAGCGCATCAATCTCGCGGGTAAGTTCGGCAATGCGGAGAGTCAGGTCGGGGCGGTTGATTTCGACAATCGTATCGCCCGCATGGATTTCCTGGCCGGGAACCACGTGCACCTTCACAATCTCGGTAGCACTGGGCACGCTGATGATTGTTTCACTCGCCTCGGCAATACCCCTGAACATGGCGACCTTGCCCTGGTAGACAAACCCGACCACGATTGCCAAAATAACGCAGATAACCCATGCTATGGAGAGCTTGTGGCCGTAGACGTAGGCCACGCCCGCATTGTTCTTGTGGGTATTCCAGAATGTATCGAGCCAATCTTCAAGCTTGTTCATCGTTGCCTCCCTACATTTCCGTCGTTGCGTCTTGCATCATGAACTGCACGTCCGAGATGCCTTCCAGCTTGGAAAGTTCATTCAGGATTTCCGCCGCAGGCTTCGTCGCCCTCAGGCGCACTTGGTAGGCGACATCAAGGCGGGCACCGCCATCGACTTCGCGCATGGTGATAAGGATGAACGTCTTGAGGCTCGTCTTCATGATATGTTCGACCTGCTCGCGGACCGGGCCTTCGTTCGGGAGGGCGAAGCGGAGCATGCCGTCAAAGAAGTGCTTGGTGCCGAGGCCCGTACGCGAAAGCAGGAAGGCGACACAGCAGAAGGCAATCGTACCGCCGGCAGCGGCACCCCAGGCATACACGCCACATCCGATACCCGCACCCAGCGAGGCGAATATGAACATGATATCGCGAGGGTCCTTGAAACTCGTACGGAAGCGGACCACCGAGAGAGCGCCCATCATACCGAGGCCACGCCCGACGTTATCGCCGATGGCCTGCATAATCATCGCAGCCGCAACCGAACTCAGGACAATGCCCTGGACGAAGTTGCGGGAATAGGAAAGGCCGAGGAACGTCTTTTCGTACGTCCAGCCGATGATGGAAGAAAGGATAAAAGCCAGCGTAAGGGTATAAACCAGCGTGATGAGAGTCGCGTTGGTCGTGCTGGACTGGACCGCAAGAAGGTCGAGCATGTTTTACTCCATATAGGTTTGCTTTTTGTTTCCATAATCTACTTAAATAACGCCGTTTTTAGGGCATTTTCTTGTAAAAATGGGTCAACAAAGAGCCATTATAATAACGTTTCATCCGAAAAATAGATAAAAACTCCCGAAATTCCTTGTAAAGATGCGTTAATAAAGCATTCTCCGTTGTAAAAGAGAACATCAAAAAGCGGTATTTTTTCGGAACAGTTCGTTCCAAGAAAAGAAAGCACGCACAAAAAAAAGATGGCGCAAAGCCATCCTCTTATAATGCTTTAGGTCTTGAAAAAGAAGCGAGCAGGACCAGGAGCCGAGCCCCCGTAGCGTATTGTAATACGTGAGGGGGCGAGCGACGCCGTAATGCGAAGCTTATTTTTTCAAGAACTCGTTGATGCCTGCGGCAGCGCGACGTCCCTCACCCATGGCGAGAATCACGGTTGCGGCACCCAGCACGATGTCACCACCGGCATAAACCTTCTCCATGAAGGTCTTGTTGGCGGCAGCATCTTCGAGAAGGATGTGCCCCTTCTTGTCGACAGAGAGTTCCGGCGTGGTGTTGCTGATAAGCGGGTTAGAACCGTTACCGATAGCAACGAGCACGGTGTCGCATTCGATTTCGAAGCTTGCGCCTTCGACCTTGACCGGACGCGGACGGCCCTTTTCGTCGGGCTCGCCGAGTTCGTACTTGTCGACGAGCATGCCGCGCACGTGACCGGCTTCGTCGCCAAGGATCTTGGCCGGGTTCTGCAAGACGCAGAATTCGACACCCTCTTCCTGGGCATGGAGAACTTCTTCCTTACGGGCCGGAAGTTCGTTCATGCTGCGGCGGTAAACGATGCGGACCTTTTCGGCACCGAGACGGAGAGCCATACGGGCAGCGTCCATAGCGACGTTACCACCACCGAGAACGACCACGTTCTTGCCGGGCCACATCGGGGTATCGGCATGTTCCTTGTCGTAGGCGCGCATGAGGTTAGCGCGGGTCAGGTATTCGTTAGCGGCGAACACACCGACGAGGTTTTCGCCTTCGATGTTCATGAAGAGCGGGAGGCCAGCACCGGTACCGACGAACACGGCATCGAAGCCATCCTTTTCAATCAAGTCCTTGAGCTTGCGGGTACGACCGATGACAAAATTTGTCTCAAACTTCACGCCCATGGCTGCGAGAGATTCGATTTCGTTGTCAACAATCTTCTTGGGCAGACGGAATTCAGGAATGCCGTAGCGGACCACACCACCGAGCTTGTGGAAAGCTTCGAAGATGGTCACGTCGTGGCCTTCGCGACGCACGTCGGCAGCGACAACCAGACCGGCAGGACCGGAACCGATCACAGCCACCTTCTTGCCGGTAGCAGGCTTCACGGCCGGCACGGAAGCACCACCGTTGTTGCGTTCGTAGTCGGCAGCAAAGCGTTCCAGGCGACCGATAGCCACAGCCTGGTTCACGTCCTTGTGCATCTTGCCCATGGTGCAGTTCATCTGGCACTGGCGTTCCTGCGGGCAAACACGGCCGCAGATTGCCGGGAGCAAGCTGGTTTCCTTAATCTTCGCGATAGCGGCCTTGAAGTCACCTTCGGCAATCTTCGCGATGAAGGCCGGAATGTCGATGTGCACCGGGCAGCTTTCGACGCAAGGCTGGTTCTTACAAGCGAGGCAGCGGTTAGCTTCCACGATAGCCTGAGCTTCGGTGTAACCCTGAGCCACTTCTTCCATCACGCGGGCACGATAGCTCGGTTCGAGCTGCGGCATCGGCTGGGCCGGAATGGCAGTCTTGTCCTTCGGCTTGAGCGGCTTCGGGAGGGCGTTAATCTTTTCAAGTTCCACCTTGGCGGCGGCGTCCAACTGTTCACGAGTCAAATGTTCAGACATTACTTGCTCTCCTTGGCCTTTGCGTCAGCCATCTTATCAATGTTGCACTTGTGGCCGTCATTGGCACCGAAGCGGTGCAAGGCTTCCTGTTCCTGGGGCTTGAAGGCGCCCATACGCTGGAGCATGTTGTTCCAGTCGACTTCGTGGCCGTCGAATTCCGGGCCATCGACGCAGACGAACTTCGTCTTGCCGCCGATAGTCACGCGGCAGCCACCGCACATGCCGGTCCCGTCCACCATGATGCTGTTGAGGCTCACGACGGTCTTCACGCCGTAGGGCTTGGTGGTGAGGGCGCAGAACTTCATCATAACCGGAGGACCGATGGCGAGCACCATATCCGGCTTGCCCTTCGTGTCTTCGCAGAGTTCCTTCAGCGGTTCGGTCACGAGACCCTTGCGGCCGTAGGAGCCGTCGTCGGTCATGAAAATGATTTCGTCGGCGAGAGCGGTCATTTCTTCCTTCATGAGGAAGAGGCTCTCGTTACGGGCACCCATGATGATGGTGACCTTGTTGCCGGCCTTCTTCATGGCCTGGACGATCGGATGCATCGGGGCAATGCCCACGCCACCGCACACGCAAACCACGTGGCCAAAATTCTCGATGTGGGTCGGGGAACCCAGCGGGCCCACGAGCACCGGGATATCGTCACCGACTTCGAACTTGGAGAGTTCGGTGGTGGTCTTACCGACGGTCTGGAAAATCAGGGTGATGGAGCCTTCAGTCGTGTCGGCATCGGCGATGGTGAGGGGCACGCGTTCGCCGTTGTCCTTGTTCGTCTGGAGGATGATGAACTGGCCGGCCTTACGCTCTTGGGCGATCAGCGGGGCCTCGACGCGGAATTGGAATACCGCAGGAGATAACTGTTTTTTAAAGAGAATTTTTGCCATAGTGGGAACAAATTTAGATAAAAGGGTTGCCGCCCGAAAGCGAAATTTTTGTAAAAACACGCTCCAAAAAGGCACTGAAGGCCCCAGATCGGGGGTGCGAAGGCCGCACGGGCCCCGTTGTACATTTTTTGAAATATTTTTGGAAGATTGAGGCGGGTCAGGCCTTCTGCAGGAATTCGTAGATGCGGTCTTTGTATTCCTTGATTTCGTCGAAGGCGGCGTGGCCGTAGCCCTCGAAAATCTCGTACTCGCAGGGGACATTCGCGGTCCTTAACTTTTCCACGATCTTGTCGGATGCGATGGGCAAAACAACGCGGTCTTCGCTTGCGGCAAGCACTAGCACAGGACACTTGATGCTTGCGAGCATGTCGCCGGTATCCACGTTATCGCACTCGCGGGCGAATATGGCGAAACGGTCCATTTCAGCTTCGGAAACGTCCTTGTACATGGCACGGAGTGCGCGGCTGTAGCGTTCGGCAAACTTCGACGAGAAGCAGTCGCGGATGAAGGCTTCCACTAGGCCTTCACGGTCGTGCGCGCGGGCAAGGCGGGCCCAGTTCCCGATGACTTCAAGCTGTTGCGGCTCCGGCTTGGAAGTCGAACAGCCGAGCACGAGCTTCCACACGAGTTCCGGGTGCGTCGCCGCGATATGCTGGGCCACCATGCCACCCTGCGAAACGCCATAGAGCGCCACGTCCTTGAGGCCGAGCGCCTGCATGGCAAGCACCTGGTCGCGAGCCATCTCCTCGAGGGAGTAACCCGGGTCCACGTCCTTGCGACGGTCAAAAAAGTAGAGCGTATAGCCCTCGGTGAACATCTTGTAGGGCACCTGCAGGGAGGCTGCGGATTTCATCACGCTCTTGATGGCAAGCCCGGGAATAATCACGAGGGCGCGCGAGCCGTTCCCGAACTTCGCGTATTCCATTTCGAATCCGGCGGTGCGGACATTGTGAACAAGTTTATCACTCATACCCTAAAAGATAGATACATCTTTCACAAAAGGGGATGCTATTTCTTATTTTTTTGTCATCCCCGTGAACACTTTCGTCGTCATCCTCGCGAAGGCGAGGATCTTGTAAATAAGGAGTCTATATGAACAAGTTCTTTGCCATCCTCGGAACCATCTCGCTTTCGATGCTTGCCGCCTGCAGCGATACCAAGATCGCCAAGGAAACGGCTGAAACTGCCGCACCGGCAAATACTGCTGTCGCGGGTTCCGAGACGCCCGCTGCCGATGCTTCGGCTGGCTCAGCAACCGCCCCACAGGTCGAGGGCACCAAGACGATTACGCTTTCAAACGGGGCGAGCGTCACCTGGATTCAGGATAACACGGGCAACAAGCTGAACCCGCGCTCGCTCTTCAGCGACGCCAGCGACTCGCTCTACAACAGTCTGAACATGCCCGACGGCATCCCGGCCAGCGTGAGCACGTTCCTCGTAAAGGTCGACGGCAAGTACATCTTGTTCGACGCAGGCCTCGGGGCATTCGGCGGACAGCTCCAGAAGCGCCTCGCCGCTCTCGGCGTGAATCCCGACAGCATCAGGCTTATCTACCTTACGCATTTCCATGTGGACCACATCGCGGGCCTTGTCGCAAAGGACGAAGCAGGCAACGATGCAAAGGCATTCAAGAACGCCGCCGTCTATGCGGGTAAGGTGGAATACGACGCCTGGATGAACGACATCCCGAAAAACGACTTGCAGAAGAACATCATGGCGCTCTACAAGGATAGCCTGCATTTGTTCGCCTTCGGTGACACGCTCCCCCACGGAGTGCTCGCGATGGACGCCGTCGGACATACGCCTGGCCACACCGCTTTCCAGCTGGCGAACCTGCTTATCGTCGGCGACCTGATGCATGGTTATGCCCTGCAGAAGGACCACCCCGAAATCAATTCCAACTACGACATGGACAAGCCGAAATCCGCCGAAAGCCGCAAGCGCATCATGCAATACGCCCGCGACAACAAACTCCTGATGGCCGGCATGCACCTGCCCCCTCCGGGATTTGTGGAATAGGAAAATCAGTTTAGGGATCGAAAGGTCCAAATCTCAGAATGGAAAACGAGAACAGGAAACTCACGTAAGGGGCCTTTTTTTCAAAAAAATAGCCAATTTCGACATTGAATATGCATATCAAGTCCAAACGGGCGGATACTCCATAGTCAAATCCTGTTGAAGAAAACCAACCCACCTGGGGGCCGACAGCAACGCCGAAAAGGGGGCCGAGCAAGAACTGAATATTCGGATAGAGCAAAACGCCATGTTCATGATCGGTGAAATCATAGACATACCTGGTACGAATGGACCATACAAATGCATAATCCGGAACCCATAATCCTTCTGTTCCCTCGGGGGGCTCTTGTGGATAGATTAAACTTAAGAGAGATCCCCATTCCAGCCCCGCCATGAACATACTTCCGCCACCCGCCTCTAACCCAAGAGGTGTTGGTATATAATCTGAGGATTTTTTCTTAGGTGTGTAAACAGAATCAGCCTGCGCCAAGGAATAACCCGGCAAGAGCAAAGCCAAAGCGAGAATTATGTTCCTGACAAATTTCATGATTATGAATATAAAAAAAGATCCCCGCCTGCGCGGGGATGACATTAGGGCGTCGAGAATGACATTCCTGTCAATTAAGCGCGGACCGTCGTGAAGCTGAATGCTTCGCCGTCGGCGTCGTTGGCTTCGAGGCCATCGGCGGCAGCAGCCCACTTGATAGCGACTGCTTGCGTTTGGCACTTCGTGCCCAACCTCTTCGGCTCGGCAATGTCCACGCAAGCGTGGCCGCTGCTCTCGCCTTGCGAGGTTGTCACCTGCGATGTACTTATTTCACAGCTTCGACGAAGACCTTTTCGCCATCTGCATCAGATTCCTGCAAACCAGCAGTAGAATCCTTCCATACAATAGCATTAGCTTGAGTCTCGCCCTTGATGTAAAATTCGTTTTCCTTCACGGCCTGCTTCAGCACTTCGCTTTCAGAATAAAGTTCAATGCTGATACGGTCAGAGATTGCAAAGTTCTGATCCTTACGGCGGTTCTGGATGCGGTTCACGAGTTCGCGGGCCACGCAGGCGCGGCGGAGTTCGTCCGTAATCTTCAAGTCCAGAGCCACGGTGAAGTGCTGGTTGGCTTCCACGGCCATGCCGTCGGCCACGATGCGGTTGAGCATCAGGCAGTCGGCACCGACTTCACCGAAGTCGAACTTGATGGTTTGCGCTTCGCGCCCAACCTCTTCGGCTCGGTCATGAGAAGACAAGTCTTCTCGCGACTCTCGCCTTGCGTGGTTGTCGCCATTCTGCAGAGCCTTGATTTCATCAACCGTGAGGCTGTTCAGCTTGGCGGAAATCACCTTCATGTTCTTCACATAATCCGGGCCCTTCGCCTTGATGGCGAGGAAGTTCGGCTTGGCGGAGAGCTGCACGAGCTTGGTTTGCACTTCGTGCCAACTTCATTTCGCGAACGTTGAGTTCTTCTTTTTTGGGGCGTTCCCCACTTCGTGGGTCGGGCTATATTTTAGGGACCGCTGTCATCGCTTCGCTCGCCACCCGTCTCCTAAAACGGCACCACAGTGCCGCCCCAAGGGGTCACTATCCCTAACGCGTATTTTGGTAGGAAATGCTATTTTGCCAAAATAACCGCGTTAACATTTCCATTCAACCACCATAGGATTGGAAATTCTATGATGTATGAGTCTCCTTTGATTTTCAAGTCCACTTCATGAATTTTGCCGTTGTGCCGGAGCGTATAGGCGGCGGAGGCTTTTGGAAAAAGAGATTTAACAACAAAGACGGAGTATGTTGAGCTAGCGAACAGGTAGGAATTATCATCATTCCATTCGGAGTTGTCAAATGGCGTTGGAATGATAATTTTATCCTTTTCAAATAGCGGAGCATATGCGGAAAAATCATTATTCTTTGAATTCGTTGAGAAAGTTCCTGAAATGACATCATATATTTCACCGGCTTTTTCCCGAGAACTTTCCTTAACGATTATACCTTTTCCTGCTTCACGAAACTGGTCTGCAGCATCGCCCATGACATCACCGCCCGTTTGGCTATCCGACATTTGAACCATAGAATGATTGGCTAGAATTTCAAAGCGAATTTTGATATCGTTTTTATTTCCATATACATGATGCTCCACCTCCATGCAGGAGGTGAGAACAATCATGAATATAAATAGTAATGAAAAACGAAACATGGCCTGTTTATTTAATATTGAGACATTTCTTGAATTCGATTACGTCGTTTTTAGCTCTACTTGTATCGCCGTAGAAACTTTTGATGGTAAATTTCTCGGCGAGTTTTTTGATGTTCAATAAGTTTTCATTCGCTTTTTGCATTTTTGGATAAGCAAGGTCTTACAAAGGTCAATTTCTTCATAGCAATCTTTTCGATGTTCTAAGACGACAAAATATATTTTTAAGCCAGTCTTGGAAGCCTCCGCTAAGAAATCATTGAGCATAGCTTTCTTTGCTGTTGCAAAGCATTCGTTCTTGAAGGATTTATTTGTTCTACCGACATAGATGGGATTTGAGCCACGAGTTACCGCATTAGCGAAAACATAACACCCTTTTTTATCAGCGTATTTTGAAAAATCTTTATCCTTCCAAAGTGATGCCCCAACATCACCAAGCTGTTGGATGGAATATTTTCCACCCTTGATTTTTTTTAAGCTTTGTCGGAACATCAAATGGACCATGGATTGTGAAATTAACGGGCATGAAAATCACTCCTTTAACCTTTTCTAATAACAATATCTTGAATGACAGAAAAGATTTTTTCTCCTAATTCTTGCATATTGCCAGTCTGTTTTTTGACCATAGGCTCTGTCCAATCAAATGCCCTAGCACTTTTAGTAATTTTTCCATCTTTCCATGCTTTGAAAGAATAGGAATGCAATTCCTTTCCATCATTGGTCTCTTTTGTATCAACCTTGATATTCAACAGGAGAGAATATGTTTTGGACATGACTATTCCTCCTTTTTTTCTTCAGTATCAGCGATGCAGCGAACGTTAAATTTTCCCTTAAAATCCCATCTATCAATTTTTTCAACCCTAAGATCGACGTGATTTTCAATAGTATTTCCGTCGGAAAGGAGCCAATAACCTATTATCATAGATCCTGTTCCATATTTAAATTGACCATCTTCTTTATAGTAGCCCATTTTTTGACCCCAAAATTCACGAACAACAGAGCAATCTTCAAGAGCATGTTTATATGGTTCTCTTTCCTTGCAGTACTTTGATAGTTTGTTAATAAGTGTAGAAGCGTCTTTTTTATTTGGCAAACGCCATCCTTCGGGACATATATTTTTAGCCTCTAAAATGGTATAGAATCGACCTTTAGAACATTCGCTTTCGTCTTCAAGATAGCATATGCTAGTAGGCGTCTCTATGTTTAGATTGTTCGCCATCCAAATACTGTTTCCGATGCGAATAACTTTATGACCGTTGACTTCTTGAAGTCGTTGTAGCTCGCCTTTCCCCTGAACACAACGAACCGACCATAATTCTGACTTGAAAGCATACGCAAACTTATCTCCGTCTTTTACATAAGCACCTAAAGACAAGTCTTCTTTTTCTGTCGAAGACCAAGTATAATCAATGCTGGTATCAGAAACAACGCCTTCCAATTCCTCTTTACTTGGTAGGCGCCAACCTTCAGGACAAGCAACGAGGGCTTCATCCCAAGAGTAGGAATCATTCCCTTTGTATTTCAGTTTCTCCGCCATCCACACTTGGTCTCCAATTTTGACGGTCTTATATTTTTGACCGTCACGCGGGTCGGTGAAAGATTCTCCACCGCAGGCGGAGAAAAGGAATGTCGTTGCAATAAAGGCTACGGCAGCGGCGATTCTATTGAGATGTTTCATACAGTCCTCACTGGTTGGGTTAAAACCTAATGAGTTCCGCCCCTGCTCAACAAGGAACTTCGCCAAATTTTGTATGAATACAAAAAAGGCGCAGATCGTTGCATTTATCCAAACGGGGCTCTAGACTGCCTCTACACGATAAACACAAACGACCCACGCCCCAAAAGGGCTGTTGCCATTGGTCGATACGACCGTAAATCAGCCGAATAGCTGACACGACAAACCGAGATATGCCGAAAACGGCATACCTGCGTGAGCGTTCGCCTTGTCCTCGTGTATTTGGAAGTGTCTAGATTCCGTTTGGA
This sequence comes from Fibrobacter sp. UWR3, assembly GCF_900143055.1. Taxonomy (NCBI): domain Bacteria; kingdom Pseudomonadati; phylum Fibrobacterota; class Fibrobacteria; order Fibrobacterales; family Fibrobacteraceae; genus Fibrobacter; species Fibrobacter sp. UWR3. The sequence continues at coordinate 119,755 of NZ_FRCW01000003.1, forward strand.
GAACAAGAGCAAAAACTCTTTTACTCTTTAAAAATAACATAAAAACGAGAAAAAAGTCCTAAAAGTTTACAAAAAAGTTCTTTTTTGCAATGAAAACGTTGAATTTTCGCTATTTTGTAAAGAAAAAGGGTATTCCAGGTTGTAATGCATAAGGTTAAGCCGATTAAATCGATTGCTAAATCACAATGAAAAATCTATATTGTACAAGAGGTGATATGGCTGGATTTATTTCTGTACATATTGATGATTTTACCCCTTGTCTCAAGGACAATTCCACAGGTGAGCTTGTGGATACCGAGGTCGTGCGCATTCGTCGGTCATCCTTTCTTTCAAAATACAACAAGCAAAATGGTTGGTATGTAAATTGGGGCTCTTTGGCAAAAAACTCTGAAATCTATGCTCTTGTTGTTAAGGGAACCGTAGATATTCAAGGGTTAGTTTCTCTTCAAAACAATTCTGACGCTAAGGCAATCTACATCCAGTGGATGTGCTCCGCCCCACAAAACAACAAACTGCTAACCGAAAACATTAAATATTCTGGTGTAGGCGGCCATTTATTTGCCATAGCCGGGAAAAAATCGGAAGATTATGGATACAACGGCGATGTATTTGGGTTTGCTGCAAGCGAAAAGTTACTTGGTCATTATGTTGAAAAATTGGGAGCGGTTCCAATTTGCATGTTGCACCAATTCCATTTTGGGATTTTCAGTGAACAGATGAAAAATATTATGGAGGTATATACTTATGACTGGACTGACGAAGAAATATAAAGAATACCTCAACGACAGTTATTCGCCCATTGACGTCAATACATTACCCGCGTTCGTTGATATGCGGGCGATGTTTGAGTATGCGAAAAAGAAATGCGTCCAGATTTCGCAATTGACCAAAGAAGAGAAATCAAAATTTTTAATTCCAAACACAAGGGTTTCTGTCCCCTAGCATAAAGAACTTAACAATCTCTGATTTAGAGTGATTTTTGTACAGAAAAGACCGCAGCGGTGAGCTACGGTCTAAATTTTTGTCTTGCGAACCTTCGGTTTCAAGGTCGGTGAGCTTGCCGAACCGACTTTGCGGTGTTCACTTCGGCAAGCTCAGCGAACTTATGCGCGGACCGTCGTGAAGCTGAACGCTTCACCGTCGGCGTCGTTGGCTTCGAGGCCATCGGCAGCGGCAGCCCACTTGATTGCGACTGCTTGCGTCTCGCCGGCAATATAAGCCTCGTTCTCCGCGACAGCCTGCTTGAAGACTTCGCTTGCAGAGAACAGCGTCACTTCGATCTTGTCGGTGATGGCATAGTTCTGGTCCTTACGGCGGTTCTGGATGCGGTTCACGAGTTCGCGGGCCACGCAGGCGCGGCGGAGTTCATCCGTGATCTTCAAGTCCAGAGCCACGGTGAAGTGCTGGTTGGCTTCCACGGCCATGCCGTCGGCCACGATGCGGTTGAGCATCAGGCAGTCGGCACCGACTTCACCGAAGTCGAACTTGATGGTTTCGCCAGCCTGGAGAGCCTTGATTTCATCAACCGTGAGGCTGTTGAGCTTGGCGGAAATCACCTTCATATTCTTCGCGTAATCCGGGCCCTTCGCCTTGATAGCAAGGAAGTTCGGCTTAGCGGAGAGCTTCACGAGCTTGGTTTCGTCTTCGAGGAACTTCATTTCGCGAACGTTGAGTTCTTCGAGGATCAAGTCCTTCATAGTCTCGGCGACGTTCTTTTCTTCGGTGCCGTGAGCAACCACCGTCATGCTGGCAATCGGCATACGGTTCTTTACGTTGTTCGTTGCACGGATCACACGGCCCATTTCGACCATACCACGCACCATGGCGATGCGTTCCACGAGCTTTTCGTCCATCAGGGACTTGTCAGCACTCGGGAATTCGCAGAGGTGCACGCTCACCGGAGCGTTAGCATCGACTTCGCGAACGAGAATCTGGTAGATTTCTTCGGCGAGGAGCGGGAGGAACGGAGCGAGAATCTTGGAGAAGTCAACCAAGACCTTGTACATGGTGGCGTAGGCGGCGTTCTTGTCGCCATCGTTTTCGGACTTCCAGAAACGACGACGGCTGCGGCGCACGTACCAGTTCGTGAGGTCATCAACCGCGGCAATCACAGCAGGCACAACGTTGTACAGGCGGTAAGCCTTCATTTCCACTTCAACCTTGGCGGCCAAATCCTGCAGCGTTGCAAGCATCCAGCGGTCAAGTTCATTCTCGCTCTTGACTTCTTGCCCCGGCTTCCAGTTGAGCTGGCCCTTGGCGGCATCGGCATTGTGGTTAGACACAAAGAATGCCACAGCGTTCCAAAGCGGGAGCATCACCTGTTTGACGATGCCCTTCACGCCTTCTTCACTGAAGCGCAGGTCTTCAGCCTTCAAGGCAGCGGAGTTGATCATGAACAAGCGAATGGCGTCGGCACCCGTGCGTTCGATGAGGTCGTTCGGGTCCGGATAGTTGCGCTTGGACTTACTCATCTTGGAACCGTCTTCGGCCAAGATAATACCGTTCACAATCACGTTCTTGAATGCGGGCTTCTGGAACAAGGCGTTAGAAAGCACCGTCAGCGTGTAGAACCAACCGCGGGTCTGGTCGAGGCCTTCGGCGATGAAGTCCGCCGGGAAGCTGCGTTCCACCAGTTCCTTGTTTTCGAACGGGTAATGGCGGCTGGCATACGGCATGGAGCCGGATTCAAACCAGCAGTCGAAAACTTCCGGCGTACGGCGGTAAACCTTGCCGTTCTTTTCGATGGTGAGCTTGTCCACAAAGTGCTTGTGCAAGTCGTCGAGCTTCACGCCGGTGAGTTGCTGGAGTTCTTCAATGGAGCCAACAGCAATCATGTCGCCGTCATCAGAGAGCCACACTGGAATCGGCGTACCCCAGAAACGGTTACGGGAAAGGTTCCAGTCGCGGGCACCTTCGAGCCACTTGCCGAAGCGTCCGTTCTTGATGTGGTCCGGCACCCAGTTCACGGTCTGGTTGTTTTCGACCATCCATTCCTTCAGGGTCTTGGTCACGCCGTCCTTGCTCGTGACAGGCGCGTCAATCTTGAGGAACCACGTCTTGAGGGCGCGGTAAATCAGAGGAACGCCGGTACGCCAGCAGTGCGGGTAGCTATGGACAATCACGTCCTGCTTGAACACGCGGCCCTGTTCCTTGAAGTAGCGGATAATTTCCTTGTCGGCTTCCTTCGCACCGAGGCCCTTCCACATCGGGACCTTGTCGGTGAACTTGCCTTCGGTATCGAGCGGGTCGAAAAGGCCGAGGTCGAGTTCAGCACCCTTCTGGAAGTCTTCTTCACCGAAGGAGGGAGCGGTATGCACGGCGCCAGTACCATCTTCGGTACTCACGTAGTCGGCGGGGTAAATCTTGTAGTGGCGGGACAGCTGGTCCGGCGTCACGAATGCATCGGAAATGCGGGAGAGCGGCTCGTAGTCCTTGCCCACGAGTTCAGACCCCTTGCAGGTATCGACGATGTTCGGGTTCTTGAAGTAAGCGGCGGTACGGCTTGCGGCAATCCAGTACTTCTTGCCATCCTGTTCCACAAGGTTGTAGTCCATGTCCGGGCCCACAACGATGCAGAAGTTGGAGTACAGCGTCCACGGGGTCGTCGTCCACACGAGGATGCTCGTGTCCTTGAACTTGGGCTCGTTCGAGTTAATCGGGAAAATCAGCGTGAGGGACGGGTCCTGACGGTCCTTATAGCCCTGGTTCGTTTCGAAGTTCGAAAGCGGAGTCGCGAGAGCCGGGCTGTACGGCTGGATGCGGTAGCCCTGGTAGATGAGGCCCTTGTCGAAGCACTGCTTGAACACCCACCACACAGATTCCATGAAGTTCTTGTCCATGGTCTTGTAGCCCTTGTCGAAGTCCACCCAGCGGCCCATGCGGCGCACGGTCTTCTTCCATTCGCTGGTGTACTTGAGCACCTTGCCGCGGCAAGTTTCGTTGAACTTGTCCACACCGAGCTTCTGAATTTCGGCAACGCCAGCGAGACCGAGTTCGTTCTGCACGAGAGATTCAATCGGAAGGCCGTGGCAGTCCCAACCGAAACCGCGGGGAACCTTTTTGCCCTTCATGGTCCAGTAACGCGGAACGATATCCTTGATGGTACCGGCAAGCAAGTGACCGTAGTGCGGAAGGCCCGTTGCAAACGGAGGGCCATCGTAGAAAGTGTACGGTTCAGTTTCCGGACGGGAGTCCAGCGACTTCTTGAACGATTCATCCTTATCCCACAGGGCGAGCACGCGCTCTTCTATTTGTGGAAAGGTCTCTTCTTTCTTTACTTCACGAAACATGGGTTACCTCAAACCCCGCAGCACAGCGCTGCGGGCACTAAATTTTCGGCGGTAAATTTAGAAAAATGATGATTGTTGCGGCAATACAGACCGTCAACGAAGCACCCCAAACCGCCCTAACGACTAGCCTATCTTAAACTGCAGAATCTCTTCGGCGGTCAGTTCTTCAATTTTTTTCCCGACACGCCTTGCATATCGTCCAAGCTCCAAGAGATTCAATTTGCTCTTTGGAGGATTTTTATACGGATTCGGAGGAGCCATATACTCTTCCATAGAATCCGCCAAAATAACAGCGGGTTTCCTAATTCCACTCATAAGTATAGACCTCCAAAAGTTTTAATGATGCCTCGCCATCAATGTAGAATTGATAGGGATGCAAGGCGCCCAAATAAGACGCTCCCAAAACTTCAATATAGTGATTTAAAAGCTTTTTGTTAAGGGCAAATCCATGAACAGTTCCTTCATACCCCCACGCAAGAGAACGATCCACAGCAACAGCAAAAAGATGCCCTCCAACACCGCTATATTTGGGACTTTCCGTAAGTGTTTTGTTGTTATGCGGAGCAGCACAAGCCCAATGCAAATAGGCAGCGTGAGCATCCACATCATTCCGCACTCCAACAAGCCCCTGAATTTCGTTATTCTCTTTCAAGGCGAGAGCATACACATCTACTTCTTTGGGGACATTGATCCAATTGATTCCCCACCCATCCTTTTCCTTGAATTTTCTTAGAAACGAGCGACTTTCAATTTTGAATACCACAGTTTCTTTGATTTCGCCTGTTTGAATATCCTTGAGACAAGGAACAATTTCATCCAGCCAAATGTCAACACATCCGCTATTCAGCGTATCATTCATCTTTCACTCCTCCCCGCCTACAAGCTTAAAAAGGCAGGGCTTTAGATTGTTTTATGTCGTGCGTCGAAAACTATTTTCTACACACTTGTGCACTAATATAAATTTCTAGAATCGGATTGTCAAGAGCGCTGCAACATTTTTCTAAAAAAAATATTGAACGAAAATTATCTGCACAGAAGGGAAATGGAAATGTCTACCGAGACAGATCAAAATAGTCATAAGTATCTTCGCTTGCAAAGATACCATTATCAGATAAATTCTTTCTTACGGTTTCAATGGCCATTTCCGATTGATCAATTCCAATCCACTTTCGACCCAATTGACTAGCAGCAACAAGAGTTCCTCCAGAACCTGCGAAACAATCCATAACAATAGAGTCTGCATTAGAAGACGCCTTAATTATCGTTTGAAGCATTTCATGATTCTTTTCTGTCGGATAAAGCGGATTTATCGGATCCTTAAATGTCCAAATATCCTGCATTTTCTTTGTAGAATGTTCATCCGCATAATTAATTTTTCGAGGATTGCCTTTTGCAGACCATTCTATTAGGCCCTGTCGATCTAGTTCTTCTAATTCCTCTACACTACAACGCCAATGTCTACCTGGAGGAGGCAACAAGCCCTTAAATTTTTGGGATGATTTTCCATCCTTCGTTTCTCCCGGTGCATGTATAGGAACAGTTGTGTAATGACGTCCCTCTTTATCGACTTTTGCATAGAGCTTAGCAATATCTTCTTCCGACATGGGTTCTCTTGGTTCGTGCCAAATCGGCTTCTTGCCCTTTGTGTAGAAGAGAATCATGTCCTTAATATTGCCATAGCCGATTCTTGAAAAATTTTTCGGATTACATTTAATTCTCGTAATATCATTTCTGAAATTCTCTATTCCGAAAACTTCATCAAGCATACATTTCACATAATGACCAATTTTGTAGTCAATATGCAGATAAAACGAACCACGATCAGAAAGTAAATCGTAAATTATTTCTACGCGTTCTTGAAGAAACTGTATAAAATCTTTACCCTTTAATTTATCAGAGTAGGCGATTTTCCCAGAAGACGAATTACTTATTGTGGATACGCGACCCGTCAAGTCTTTCTTGAATTCACCACCTGTTGCGAACGGAGGATCAATATAGACAAGATCAACCTTGCCAGCAAGGTCCTTTTCATCTATAAGGTAATGTAAGGCTTTTTTATTGTCGCCCTTGATAAGTATATTTCTCATAAGGACTCCAAAAATTCACGAAGAACCAAAGCCGACATGATGTTGTATTCAGTCTTCAACAAATTAAGGAATAGTTTCCCCGTATTTCGTATATAAGGAACGCCGTCAATAATACCGACTTTGACAACATCGGTTCTCGTCAAAGGAGCTTTAATGGTTTCAATGGCATCAACGAATTGGTCGTTTTGATGACCGCCAAAATCTGATATAAACTTCGCTTCTCCGATTACATATGTTCCATTATAACGCGCAATAAAATCAAGTCCTTTTTCTCGCTTATACCCAAATTTTCGGCGAGCAAATTCCATCATTGAATTATCGGAGCCGTCTAAGACTGCATTACATGTTGTTCTTTCAAAGGTGTTTTCACCAACAGGCGTTAAGCCAAGCGCACCAGACTTCAACCAGTTCCTAAACATAGGACCCATCTGGCGGTTCGCTTCTTTTGGTTCAGTGCATCGCTTAAAAAGTTCCTGATAGCCCATTTCATACAAGTCGCCACAAATTCGCTTGATGATATTAGGGTTTCGTCTTATCGCATCCTTTGATTTTCTAAGGTAAGGAATGTAGCTGTCTTTTACGGGGAACAGCGGTAACTCCAGCAACGAACTGATTAAGTTGTAATTATCCCGTTCGTTGAAATATCGTTCTACACGATGCATGACGGACACGTCAATTTTGCGAACATTTTCATGCACGACGGGATAAACCGAGTACAAATCGTCAAGGTACGATTGATTGGCCGCGTAATCAATGCTTTTCTGCGTCCATTGATTTTTTGCTCTCTGTAAGCCCAGCATTTTTACTCCGTTCCGAGGTGAACGAGTTCACTCTCGTCGGAGCTTTGATCATGACATTTTCATAGAATCAACGACACGCAAAACCCAGTGCATACAATACGCACAGGATACAATACGCCCATATACAGTACGGACGTTGCGAGTTTCGTCTTATTCCTTGTATCTGAAAGTGTCGAGTTTTCTAGCCAAGAACAAGAGTTAAACTCTGGATGCGAGTTTAATCCCATTCAGGCATTGAATCACGGATTTTAAGAAAAAAGGCGTGAAGTTGAATGCATTTACCAGCTAGAGGCTCTCGACTGCCCGATACAAATAAACACAAACAACTCACGCCCCATAAAGGCCGCAAAGCCAAAAAGACAAAAATAAATCTGCCTACAGCTAAACGATACGGTAGAGCCAATCTACCGCAGACGTGAGCGTTCGTCTTACTCTCTATATCTGGAAACTGTCGAGATTTCTAGCTGAGAATAAGAGAAAACCCTATTTTCTATGAGAAATATAGATTATTCTGCTGTCAAAAGGTGTCTTTGGGGGAAAACATTGCATTTTTGGGGCATTTGGGCGGGTGGGTGGGGTAAGCCGAACATTGCGAATATGGCGCCAGAGCACCCGCAGTAGAGGTTGCGGATGACCCGGTGGGCCCTATCGGTCGCGAAGCTCCCTCCAGGGTGCCATGAGAAAAGCTACCCTTTCTTCAGGATTTCTTCGATGTCGGCGCGGCTGAGGTAGGCTTTTTCGTTCAGGGCTGCGGCAATTTCGCAAAGGGGCTTGCGGCAAGCCATCAGAATGTTGAAGAGTTGTTCGACCACGTTCGCCTCGGACAATTGAAAATAGTAGCAAGCGGCCTGAAAACGCTGGTAATCCGGATCGCTCTTGTAGAGTTCCGCAGGGAGATCCTTCATGACCGTATCCAAGTCGCAGGCAAAATCCTTGCGCATCAGGAATTCGGCCAAATGACCCGCCATGGCAATGTGGGCATCGCCTTCGAGCTCGGTTCCGGCGATGTGGGTAATGCCGGGGCGATCCTTGGACTTGTCCATTTTAACGTATTCGAGAGGGCGTTTAAACAAAAAGGCAATAAGTGCGTGACCCGCCTCATGGTTACACAACTTTTTGAATTCTTCTTCGCCGAAGAACTCCACCAACGATTCTCTTGTTAATGTTTGTTCCGACATTGCGTAATCCAACTATTCGAAAAAAGTAATACAAAAATACAAATTTGAGCACTGATTTTCACCCCGAATATTCCAACTTGGAATATAATTTATCATAAAAAAAGGCGTCAAATCTTGCTTTTGGGAGGACTGAACACTTATATTGTCTATAAATCCTTTAACCCAAAAGGGGGCTTAAATGTCCAATGCAAGGTCAAATATGAGACATATCGTTCTCATAACCCTATCTGCCGCGATTGGCGGATTTCTATTCGGCTTCGATTCGTCCGTGATTAACGGGGCGAACGGAGCCCTTAAAGCACACTTCCATGCGACCGATTATGAACTCGCCTGGTCCGTTTCCCTTGCACTTATCGGTGCCGCAGCAGGAGCATTCTTTGCGGGCCGCCTAGCCGACACCTTCGGCCGCGTGCGCTGCATGCTTGCTGCTTCGTTCCTGTTCTTGATTAGTGCCATCGGTTCCGGTGTTCCGTTCGGCATTCCTGACTTTATCATATGGCGCATTATCGGTGGCGTGGGCATCGGCGTTGCAAGCATCATCGCCCCCATCTACATTGCCGAAACGGCTCCTGCGCACTTGCGTGGGCGTCTTGGCTCCATGCAGCAGTTCGCTATCGTGATTGGTATTTTCGTAGCGCTCCTCTCGAACTACGTCATCGTACGCATTGCGGGTTCTGCGAACAATACGTTTATTGGCGGCTTCAAGGCCTGGCAAATCATGTTCTGGGTTGAAATCATTCCGGCGGCGCTCTACGGCATTGCCGCATGGAGGCTTCCGGAATCTCCGCGTTACCTTGTCCACAAGGGCCGCCTCGAAGATGCCAAGCGCGTCCTCGCGAAGATTGATTCCGAAGGCGTCGATAGGGAAATCGAGGCCATTCATGAGACCTTCCGCAACGAGAAGCCTTCCAAGTTTAGCGACCTGTTCGAAATGATTGGCGGCAAAAAGCGCATTACCCCGATTCTTTGGGCGGGTCTTGGCCTTGCTATTTTGCAGCAGTTGGTGGGCATCAACGTCATCTTCTATTACGGCACCATGCTCTGGCAGAGTGTTGGCTTTGGTGAAAGCGATGCGTTCCTTACGAGCGTCATTTCTAGCGCCATTAACCTCGTCATGACCATTGCTGCCATCATGCTTATTGATAAAATCGGGCGTAAGCCGCTCCTGCTCATCGGTAGCATCGGTATGGCTGTAACGCTCAGTACGCTTACGGTATGCTTCATGTCTGCCGGTGCAGACGGTAGCCTCCCTGGTGCTGCGGGCGTTATCGCACTCATTGCCGCAAACCTCTACATCACGTTCTTCGCGGTGTCCTGGGGCCCGGTCATGTGGGTTATGTTGGGCGAAATGTTCAACAACCGCATCCGTACGGTGGCCATCGCTATTTGCGGCCTTGCCCAGTGGGCGGCGAACTTCATCGTGACCTGGAGCTTCCCGGTGCTTACGGGCAAGCAGGGAATCGGTGTCGGCCCGACATATGCCATCCATTCGTTCTTCGCCATCTTCAGTATCTTCTTTGTGGCCAAGTTCATCAAGGAGACGAAGGGCAAGGAACTCGAGGACATGTAGCGAGGAAACGCAGCGCGAAGAATCTTTGCGCAAAAAAATATAACGCAAAGAAATATTGCGCGAGTCAATCAAAAACAACAGAAAGGCCGGCAGAAAAATCTGCCGGCTTTCTCATACACCAAACTTTCGGTTATTCCTCGATACGGTAGATTTTCACGTCCTTGATATAGAACGTGCGTTCCATCTTGCCGAGGTTCAGTTCGAACCTTGCAAACGGAGTGCTTTCGCTCGGGGTAAATTCCTTCTCGAACGACTGGCCCGAAGTCTTCACAATCGGATGTTCCATGAAGCCCACGGTCTCGTAATCATCGTAAGTACCGATACGTGCCGTAATCTGACCTTCGACATCGGACCAGATGGTAAACACGCACTTGTACTTCTTTTTCGCGACAAGCGCGACGTCTTCCTGGATAAGCTGCACGCTATAGGACTTGTTGCCACCATTGGTCACGACCACCTTCAGGTAGCGTTCGCCGCCCTTTTCTTCTACCACGTTGGCCGTCGCCACGCCGTTCATCTGCGTGAAGAAAATCCAGTGAGCCATGCCGTCGGCGAAATTACCGTTTTCAATAGTATTGTCGCTCATGGCACCGACAACGCCGTCCCAAATATCCTTGACGAAATCCTCGCCCTCGTTGCCCTGGGCATCCACGAAGTCGTAACGCAGCGGGCGGAATGCCGATACAAAGTTGTTGTTGAGGGCATTCCACAGCGCCGTATTGTTGGCATTGTTGAAGTAGATTGTCCCGTCTTCGTCAATTTCGGCCTTGGTCAGGTCCAAGCCCTGTACAAAGTAACGCACGCGGAAAATCACAGACAAGTTTGCAACGGAATCGGACACGCGTTCAATCTGCGAGAAGTGGTAGCGCAGCCTTACCCTCTGGAATCCGTTCAGGTCGTACACGAACGGGACATACTTGCCGTCAATCAGTACCCGACCGCAAATAGTGGACTCTGCCCCTTCGGGCTTGAACGACACGCCTATTTCTTTCAGGTAGCCCTGATCTTCGAGGTTGATGTTCTTGAACGGTTCCTCCACCGAGGAGCCTTCCGTGAACGAAATGGGCAAGGAAGTTTCCGGAGAGTCTTCCTCGGGCCAGATCGGCAAGCCTTCGATCGGATCGATGGAAACTGCAACGTAATAGCTGGAATAAGAACGCACCTCGAACAGAGACATCGAGAATGAATCCAGCAACACAGGTTCATCCTTCGCGGCGGACTTCAAGAGGGCATTTTTTTCAACTTCGGAATAATCCACAGAAAAATCCGCAGTGAGCGCGAGCGCCGGGTTACCGATTTCGATACCGGCAATAGGATCGGAGTTACCGCCGGAAGAACATCCGACGACGGCAAGCATTCCCAGCACGCAACAAACTATGGACCAAACAAGACGCATTATACTCCTCGAGTAAGCGGAAACAGTTGTATGTTCACCTGAACCACATCGTCCGCTTCGCCAGGCTTTGCGGAGAAATCTAGTAGTTCTTTGCGCATGAGTTGGATATGTTTTTTCAAATTGGGAAAATCTGAGCGCTTGATACTGAACGTCAGTGCAGATATATCGCGTTCCGCACTCGGGAGTTCATTCATCATGTTGGCCGAGATGCGCAGCATCTGCTGGTGATAGAGTTTCACCATCATGTCTTGCACTTCGTCATCGGTCGTGAGCATCGGGTCGCGCTGGCGGTAACCGTTGGCGGTTTTCACCAGGAGGCCGAGTTCCATAAGGAGGTCAAAAGATTCCTGCACCTGCGAGGGCGTGACCATGCCGCGGAGTTTGCGGCTCACCCAGTCGGGAATCGGGCGGAAGCCCTTGAGGGCGACCATTTCCAGAATGACGGAGTGGTGCCATTCGCGGAAGATGCGGAACTGCGCCTGGTCCATCTTGTGCAGCTTGGAGCGCGGGCTCGCCTTGAGGAGCTGCGCATAGTATATCTGCTTTTCGGTGTCGTTCTGGGCCTGGTTAAAGAACACCAGGCTTTCGAAATAAGCGGCACGCTGCTTTTCGAGGCCTAAACCCTGGATGAGCTTCAGTACGGTTCCCTTCGTGATATTGCGCTTGCCGTCGATGGTAAGCTTCAGGTGGGCGTGGCTCGACAGCCCCGCCTTCTCAGCGAAGAAACGCAAACTGAAAGAGGGCTGCGTCTTTTTCTTGTATTCGTAGTAATCACGGAGATACACACGAAAGTTGGTGTACTGCAGCACATCCGGTTCAGTTAAAATTATTTTCTCACCATTGTCCATGCCTATAAGATAGCAGAATGTAAGCTTTAGGAACAAAAAAATTTACGTTTTCGTGTTTACCCAAGAAACCAGGGGAGTCATTAGTCATTAGTTATTAGAGTTGCGGGTTTTGGACCGTTTATTGCGGGTTTTGGACCGTTTATTGTGGGTTCAAGACCGTTTATTGCTGGTTTTGGACCGTTTATTGCTGGTTCAAGACCGTTTATTGCGGGTCGCGGGCAAGGCGGGAAAAGCGCACGTGGTCTTCGAATTTCCCGTTAATTCGCTCAAATTCGCGGGAAAAGCCCTCTTGCGTATAGCCTGCGCGGGTGGCGACGGCCTGGCTTGCCTTGTTGGTTACAGATGCCGAAATTTCTAGCCGGTTGAGGCCGAGCCTGTTGAACGCAAAATGCGAGAGGATCTTCAGGGCATCGGTCGCAAGCCCCCTGCCGGTAAAGCATTCGCCGAGCCAGTAACTCACGCTCGCGGATAGGTGTGCCGCCTGAATCCAGCCGAGGATGATGACGCCTGCGAGTTGAAGGTCGCTTGCGTGTTGCTGGCTGCTTGCGGGAACTGAACCGTCCGCGGGCCTTAAACTGCCCGCGGATTGCGAACTGCCCGCGCCCTTCGCAAAGATACCCCAGCAGGCGCCGTTCGCCATCTGGGCCTGGATTTCCCACGAATCGATGCGGGACTCGACATCCTCGACGCAGGTACATTCCGCGGGCCACGGCAAATGGCGGGCAAGAAACTCGCGACTGCCGTCTATGAGGGAAAACAGCGCGGGCGCATCGCCTTCATGCAGCAGGCGGAGCGTAACTCGCTCGCCGCGCAGTTCTTCGTCGGGAATTTCGTCCAGGAAGTTTTCCATGTGGAGCAAAATTAGCAAACGGAATGCAGGCTAGATGCTTGAGCAGACCAAATCACGAAGACGGCGCCGTTTGGTCTGCTGGGAATGCGATTTTTTGATGTAGGACGCCGGCTTTTTGACCAAAGTAGCAGACCAAATCGAAGTAAAACGGCCTTTTAGTCTGCTGACGGCGCATTTTCCGGGCTACAAGAATGGTGTTTTGAGTTGAATCAGCAGACCAAATCGAAGTAAAACAGCCTTTTAGTCTGCTGACAGCGCATTTTCCGGGCAACAGGAATGGTGTTTTGAGCTGAATCAGCAGACCAAATCGAAGTAAAACAGCCTTTTAGTCTGCTGACGGCGCATTTTCCGACCTTCGGCTTCGCAAAGGCAATGCAACAAAAAGAAAAACCGCCGGACGAATCCGACGGGTTTTCAGTGCGGATGAAAGGACTTGAACCTTCATGCCCTTGCAGGCACTAGAACCTGAATCTAGCGTGTCTACCAGTTCCACCACATCCGCGTGGTGCACCAAATTTTGAAAATTTCGCCCGTTTTGTCAAGGGTTTCTTCATAAAAAAGGGGGCGGCACAATTATTTCCCAGAAGAAATCGACTCGCGAATCCAGTCGAGGTGCTTTTCGCGCCAGTACGACCAGTCATGTTCGCCCGCGGGGTCGAACCGGAGCATGCAGTCCGCCTGAACCGACCTGCAAAATTCCTCTATCCAGGGAGCAGCCTCCCCCGCCGGGAAAAGCCTGTCGTTGCCGCCCTGCAAAAAACGCCAGCGTCCGTCGCGCATCCTGGGGCTCGCCCCGGCAACCTCGGGGGCGCCCCCCAGCAACTTGCCGAAAGAACTCATCAGCAGGCGGTCCTTCACGCGACGCTTGCCCTGCATGGAGTAGTAGAGCACGCCCAGCGCCCCGTCCGAGACACCCACCAGCGAGACCTCGTCCACAAATCTGCCACGCCTTTGGGCCACGGAATCGAGAGCAGCATCGACAGCCGCCACCATAGCACCCGTCACCCAGTGGGTTTCCCTGCAGGCAGAAGCGCTCACCACGATTACATCCGGAAAAAGTTTCGCGAAGTCGCCACCCGCGACAAGCCCCTTCTCGCAGTTGCCGCTCGTCATGCCACCATGGAACCACACAACGACATCGGACTTTGCCGCATACCTAGGAAAACTCGCCTTGGAAGACTTCGGCTGCGCGGGCCACCACACGCCCGTCGCGCTATTGAAGAACGTCCTGCGTTCCTGATTGATCGAACGCACGGTCAGTGAATCGGGGTTGCCTGCCCACACAAACGCAACGAACAAAAAAAGGAAGGCAACTACGCGCATAGGGCAAACCGCTTATGCGGGATTACCACCCATGTGGCGGACCAGGCGGCGGCGCGGCACCTTCGTCTTGATACCCAGGATTACGAACACGACCATCCCGATAAAGCTGAACAGGACAATGCCAGCAACGACAAGCAGGTTCCCCACCATGTAGTCGGCGAGTTCCTCCCATTCCAGTCCGCCTTCCGATGTCGAGATGGACTGCACCACGAAAAGGTTGTCCTTGACACGCGAAGCCCATATTTCGAGCGGAATGCTCGCCGCATCAACATCGGCAAAGTCATACCATTCCGACAAGATCTCGTTCATTTCGCCCGTAGCGTAAAGCACGAACGTGACATCCTTGTCGCCGTTTATCTGGAAATACGTCTTGTCCAGGAACGGGATATCCGTACCGCCAAAGAGGCTCGGGATAGAGGCGTGGCTCAACGTGCCGTAAAAGAGGTGAGGCTCTTCCCGGAAACTGCGCACCACAAGATGCGTACTCGACACGCACCACACTATCACCAGCAGAAACAGCAGTGCCGCATTAAAGTAGACGTATTTGCGCGTGTGGAAAAATGCCATAACAAACTAGTTTTTTGACCTGAATATAAAAAAGAAAGTCGAGAGCAACAGGATGAGCGTGAGGAAATAGAACACCAGCGGGATCTTCGCCTTCAGGGTTATCTCGTTCATGCTTTCTTGCTGGAAGTACTGTATGAGGTCTTCACCCGCGAGGACGGTCTCGTGATTGTCAAGGCGGTTCCACGCAAGCGCATGTTCCACGTTCTCGTCCAGGAGGGCCTTCACGCGCAGCGCGAGCGAATCGGGAACGTCGAGCCCCTGCGGGAGCGTGACCGGGAACCCGAAACGCGCAGAGTCAAGCGTAACGAGCAGCGGGTACGAAACGTTATCCGGCAAGAAAGCCACGTCGGCATACACCTTGTCGTATGTTCCGAACCACGCTTGACGGACAGACAGATAACGGCGGACGCCGGCCACCTTCGAAAGCACGCGGCGTTCAAACTCGTGAACGGAATAAGGCGGAGGGGCAACGACTCCCCGCGACGAGAATTCGTCCATCTCGCGGGCAAACGAGACTGCCAGTTCACGCAGCGACATGGACTGCGAAAGCACCTTCATGGAATCGCCCGCGTACCCGCAACGGACTGCACTCATGGACCGCATGAGTTCCATGTCCATCAGCTGGTAATCGGAAAGCGACTTGATATAGCGCGAGTAGACGATGACGCCCGGTTTCTGCGAAAAGTAGAACAGCGCGGTAAGCCCGAGCGTTATGAGGATAATCAGCCAAACCCACGGAGTCTTGAGCTTCGCGTTGAAGGTATCGGCAATCGTCCTGTTTTTTGTATCTTCCACAACTAGAAATTACCTTTTTTCTACTTTGGTGGACATGCGCGGGAAGATTTTTTCGACATTTTTGGCCTTTTTGCCGCTTTTGGGCGTATGTGGCGTGCTTTATGGTTGCACCATTGAGCATGCCGAAGAGCAAGTCCTCGAAAAGCACGTGAACGGCACGAAGAAAACCTCCGTGTGGGTATACCCCGACGGCGAAATCCTCAAGCGCAACGAGTGGTACGACAACGGCATCAAGGAATTCGAAATCCAGTACAAGGACAGCGTACCGCACGGGAAAATCAAGCGCTGGACCGTACTCGGCGACGTGGCGCTCGACGGCGAATACAAGAACGGCAAGCGCGAAGGGACGTGGACAAGCTACTTCGTAGAACGGCTGAACTCACGCCGCAAGGAAGCCGTGCGACACTACAAGGACGACCACCCCGTAGGCGACTGGGAAGGCTGGCACTTCAACGGCAATAAGGCCTTCGAGGAACACTACGACGAGAACGGGGACACCGTCGGTGTATTGAAAAAATGGCACGATAACGGAGTCCTTGCGGAAGAAAACAACTGTCACGAAGAGCATGGATACATTAAGCGCTACGGAAGGAATTGCAAGATTCTAGAATACTTCAGTTGCGAAAATGGCCTACTGGTCGGCGAATGGAAGAAATACTACGAATCGTACGGACCCGCCGATTCCGCAGCAGGGAACTGCGAGCAGGCACAAATCAAGGAAGAAGGGCTTGCGGACAACGACATCCTCTTTGCCCCACATACCACATACAGGGCAGATGGTTCACTTCTTAAGAAAATTACGTCCGACCCGTTCAAGGGGCGCGAAAAGATACAATGGTTCGACGAGCAAAACAATGTTGTGCGCGAAAGCATCTTCATTACCGAAGAAACAGATGGGCCTGTAGAAAGCTCAGGCATCGCCTACGGAACATGTGACACCTCATCTACACTTTTCTGTGCAGAAACTTCGTTTGTCCGTTCGGCAAACCCGAGCGGGACACTAGACAGCAGTACATTAAGTTTTAAGGACGCATACCAGCTAAGCATCGGTAAGTACCCAGCTTCGCTACGCTACATCAAGGTCGGGCACGTTCTTTTGTACGAAGAATTCTGGGCGTACGACGATCCTCCGACAAGTTACGGAGACCCGGCTCTCCTTGTAAGCCGCAGTTTCTACCCGGACAGCATGGGCGGCAGAATGGCGAGCGAGGGCTTTTGGCAGAGAAACCTAGACGGCTCCAAACGCCACGGCATCTGGCGCAACTGGTACCCGAACGGAATCTTGAAAGACAGCCTCAACTACGTAAACGGGGAACGCGTCGGCGAGCAGTTCGGTTACGACAGCACCGGCAAGCTCACGATACATAAAACAGAGGCCGGCAAGAACCGGCCCGTAATTATGCATTTACCTGTTAAGCAATAAACTTACTTGTACATGTAGCTCACGCCATTGGGGAACTTGAGTTCCTGCATGCCGGCAGTATTTACCTGTGTAACCGACTGCACGGAACCACCGTAGATAATCGCGTTGCCCTGGTAGGTCGGCTTGAATGCAGCGTTGTTTGAGCCGTAGTAACTGCTGTTGTTGTAGGTGACGGTCGCGCACTTGGGAAGGTCGGTCGAGTAGTTGCCGAACGCGAGGAGAACGCCGCCGGTAATCTCGAAGCCGGCATCCGTATCGATAAGGCCGCCCGCCATGTTGGAAGAGCATCCACCGCTACCACCGCCCATGCCGCCACCCATGCCTCCGCCGCCCCAACCTCCAAAGTTGAAGCCGCCCTGGTTCTCGTAGCTCTGGCCAGTGATTTCGAGAATCAGCACGCCGCCGGTCATCTTTCCGGAACCGTTCGCGTCGAACACGTCGATCATGTCGCCCTTCGCGCTGATGTAGTGGTAGCCGCCGCTAACGACAATATGGCCACCGCTCTCGCTGAACGCAGCGTACTGGCCCACGTTTTCCTTCGGGCCACCGGCGCCGTTCCAGCCGTCGTTTGTAGCAAATGTCGAAGTGATTCCGCCTTCCGCAAAAATCCTGTAGGCTTCCAGGCCTTCGCTAGCGGTAACCACGTTGATTGTAGAGCCCTTCAGGTACAGGGCAGAATCGGCGTGAATGCCGTCATCCTTCGAACTGACCGTCACGTTGCCCGCATTCATGTAGACACGCCATTTTGTATGCATTGCATCGTCATCGGCGGTCACATTGATATCGCCCCCGTTCACATAGATGAACTTCGTGGCGACCATTCCCTTGCCGGTAGAAGTCACCTTGATGGTGGAGGCTTCGGCAGAATCGTTCACAAGAATGTAGTTTGCCGCCTGGATGCCGTCGTCACCCGCCTTGATGGTGATGTTTCCGCCGGAGATTTCCACGATGCCCTTGCCGGCAACCGTATCCTTGCAGGCGCCACCCGCCTCTTCGCATTCGTCGCTTTCGAGTCCGTCGCCCTTCTTGGCGGTCACGTTCAAGACACCGCCCGAAATCTGGAGACTTCCCTTGCCCTTGATGGCGTTTTCTTCAGCCTCGACAGTGATGTTGCCGTTCTTGATTTTGAGGTCATTGCTGCACTGGATGCCGTTCTTGAACTTGCCCTTGACGGTCAGGGTGCCTGCGCCCTTGATGTTCAAGTCGTCGCGGGAATAGATTGCAGCCTTCGAAGTATCCTGCGCGCCGTTGACCTTCGTGAACAAGTGATTCCCGTTGCCGTCTTCGACCACGTTGGTGGTCCCCTTCACCAGGTGAATCACCGTCTTGTCGGCATTCTTCACGAGGATGGGGGAATTGGAACTCTTGGTGGTCGCGTTATGGAGATAGATGCCGGTATTGCCCTCGTTCTCGGCGCCCGGAGTGTTTACGACCACCTGAAAATCGGAAGATTCTCCTGTTACATAGTAGGCGCCCGGGCAAGTAATGGTTGCAACTTTGTCTGCAACTTCGACACAGCCGTTGTTGTTTTCAACCGTGGCCGATGTGCCCGCAAGCTTCAGGAGAATCTGCGAGCCATCCAACGTCCTTGAATCCTCGTTGTCGTTCTCGTCGTCGCCGCTCTCGTTGCCGGGATTGTTGCCACCGGGAATCACGACGCTCGAGCTAGAGACAACCGGGCCGGGCCATACGAAGCTTGAACTGGAGATGCCAAAGCCGGGGCCAGCAATACTCGAACTGGAAAGTTCAACGCCGGGCATGAAGAAACTGGAACTGGAAAGTTCTACGCCGGGGAAACCTGCCCCCAGGAAATCGCTGCTAGAAGAAATTTCCACAGGGTTCAAGGCCCCACTATCGACATTCGGATTCGTGCCCGCATCTTCGGAACAGGCTACAAGACCCAACGAGACTCCAATGGCGGGAAACGCCAAAAGCCCTAATTTCATATCTGACTCCTTTTTTACTTAATATAGATTGACCCCTCCAAACACGCCACTGCGGCCTATAACATTTTGTTGAAGTCGAGAACAACAAAACCCGAAAAATCGGGAGTTTAAGTTCCGCGCGTTACGCATTATCCCGAAAAAATTTTCAAGCGCCCGTTTACGTAAAAAACATTTTGCAAGCGAAAGAAGAATCCGAGAAAAAAATTAGATTTGAAAAAAAGGAAAGGACAAATTAAATATGCGGCGCAAGGATAGAGAAGTTTTAGGCGACGAGAATATCGCAAAGATTATCGAGCAGTGTACGACATGCCACATTGCGATGGAGGACGATGCGAATGCGGGCGTGCCCTACGTGATTCCGATGTCGTTCGGGTATAGCCTGAAGGATGACGTTCTGGAACTGTACTTCCACTGCGCGCATGTCGGCAAGAAACTCGGCTGCATCCGCAAGAATCCGAATGTCGCATTCAGCATGTGCGTCGAGAACCGCATCGAGATTCACGAGGACGTTTATTGCAAGAGCGGGCGCTTTTACGCGAGCGTTGTCGGGCAGGGCAAGGCTGAAATCGTCGAGGATAGCGCCGAGAAATGCCACGGGCTCTCGCTCCTGATGGAACGGCAAGCTGCAGGCACCGCGCACGGTTCAAGTTCCGCGCAGTCCGCAAAAACCGGCGCAGTCTACGCACGCGGCCCCGCACAAGTTTGAATTCACACCCGCGCAGGCCGCCGCCGTGACCGTCCTCAAGATAACGAGCACGAACTTTACCGGGAAGTCAAAGCCAGGCGTTACGGGCACGGCGCCTGAGCGCCCGTAGAGGGGGTAGCGGATGCCACAAGGAGATCCCCGCCTTCGCGGGGATGACATGGGGCAGAAGCGAGGGGGAGACCTCCCCCTTTGACTAAAAATTTCTACATTTGTAGCCACTATGAGTGAAGCTATTAACAATGTGAAGCAGGCGTTTGACGCAGAACTTGCGCAAACCGACCTTACGAACCAAGAAGCCGTCAACAACCTCCGCGTGAAGTACCTGGGCAAGAAGGGTGCCGTCACCGACCTCATGAAGCAGATGGGGAGCTTGAGCGCCGAGGAACGTCCGGCTTACGGCAAGCTCGTGAACGAACTTAAGGTCGCCGTCTCCGAGGCAATCGACAAGGCTATCGAGACTGCGAACCAGGCCGCCCTCCAGAAGAAGCTGGAAAGTGGCTTTGTAGATACCACGCTCCCGGGCGCAGGCATTCCGGCGGGCAGCACGCATCCGCTTTACGACGTGCGCGAAGAGATTATCGACTTCTTCAGCCAGATGGGTTTCGAAGTGGACTTCGGTCGCGACATCGAGACGGACTGGTACAACTTCGAGGCGCTCAATACGCCTCCTGACCACCCGAGCCGCGACATGCAGGACACGTTCTACGTGGACGACAAGGTGATGTTGCGTACGCATACCTCCGGCACGCAGATTCACTACATGGAAACGCACAAGCCGCCGTTCCGCATGATTGCTCCGGGCCACGTGTTCCGCGTCGATAACGATGCGACCCACGCCCCGATGTTCCAGCAGTGCGAAGGCCTCGTGGTCGACGAGAACATCAGTTTTGCAGACCTCAAGGGTGTGCTGCAGGTGTTCATGAACAAGCTGTTCGGCGAAGGCGTCAAGACGCGTTTCCGCCCGAGTTTCTTCCCCTTCACGGAGCCCAGCGCCGAAATGGACGTGAGCTGCGTGTTCTGCGGTGGCAAGGGTTGCCGTCGCTGCAAGGGAACCGGCTGGATGGAAATCGGCGGTTGCGGTTCCGTGGACCCGAACGTGTTCAAGAACTGCGGCATCGATTCCGAGAAGTACACGGGCTTTGCATTCGGCTTCGGTCTCGACCGTATCGCCATGCTCCGCCACGCGATTCCGGAAATTGGCCTCCTGACGAGCAACGACCAGAGATTCCTGAGCCAGTTTTAGGTTAGACGAAAGACCGCTGCGCTGGTAGACGAAGGAAACGAAAAAGCGGACCGCAAGGCCCGCTTTTCTTGTATAAAAAAGAGATCCCCGCCTTCGCGGGGATGACAATTGTTGTGCGGGGATGACGCTTGTTATTTGCAGCGGTGGAAGTCGTCTTCCACGCGGATGATGTCGTCTTCGCCGGTGTACTCGCCCACCTGGACTTCCACGATCACGAGCGGGAGGCGGCCTTCGTTCTGGAGGCGG
Organism: Fibrobacter sp. UWR3; assembly: GCF_900143055.1. NCBI lineage: Bacteria > Pseudomonadati > Fibrobacterota > Fibrobacteria > Fibrobacterales > Fibrobacteraceae > Fibrobacter > Fibrobacter sp. UWR3. The sequence goes on from NZ_FRCW01000003.1 coordinate 141,022, forward strand.
TGCACCTCGCCCATCGGGATGTAGGTCGACTCGTTCGGACGCACGTAGAACACCTTGTCGCCGACAGTCACGGTAGCAGTACCGCTCACCACGACCCAGTGTTCGGAACGGTGCAGGTGCTTCTGCAGGCTAAGGCGCTTGCCCGGCTTCACCACGATGCGCTTCATCTTGTAGCGTTCGGTGGATTCGAGCACGGAGTAAGTACCCCACGGACGGATCACCGTCTGCGGCACGTTGATGAGGTCGGAGCCGCGCTGTTTGAGCTCTTCCACCACCTTCTTCACCTTCTGGCTGCTGCTAAGCGGGGCGACCAGCAATGCATCCGGAGTGTCGACGATGAGCATCTTGTCGAGGTCGATCGTGGCGATAGCGCGCTGAGTGCCCATCACGAGAGAATTCTTCGAGCCCACCGCGATGTGGCGCGGGTTCACGTTGTTGCCGTTATCGTCGTGCGGGTATTCCCCATACAAACTATCAAAGCTTCCGAGGTCGCTCCAGCCGATGTCGCTCGGCACGACCTTCACCTTCTTGGACTTCTCCATCACGGCGTAGTCGATGGAGTTGCTCGGAATGGCAAGCATGTCGTCGCGGTTGATGCGGATGGGTTCGCCATCCTCGATGGTCGCGTTGGCGAGCGCCTTCTGTGCGGTGGCGAGCATCTCCGGGGAATACTTGCCAAGTTCCGCGAGGAAGGTCTTCGCCTTGAAGCAGAAGATGCCGCTGTTCCAGTAGAAGTTGCCTGCGAGCAGGTACTTCTCGGCGGTCGCCAAGTCGGGCTTTTCCACAAAGCGCTTCACGTTCTCGCCGTCGGCCTCGATGTAGCCGTAACCCGTCTCGGGGCTCGTGGGCGTGATGCCGAACGTCACGAGGTTACCCGCCTCGGCGAGTTCCTGCGCACGGAGAAGCACCTTCTTGTACTCTTCCTTCTTGCGGATCACGTGATCCGACGGAGAAACGAGCACGATGGTTTCCGGGTTCATGGTAAGGCAGGCAAGCGCAATCGCGGGTGCGGTGTTGCGGCCCACGGGTTCCAGCAGGAACTTGCTGCCGGTCTGTCCTTCGGCCTCGAGCTGGTCCTTCGCGAGGAAGAACTGGTCTGCATTCGAAACGATAAACTGCGACTCGCAGACGGCAGCGTTCGTGACGACCGTCTTGCGGAACAGGGACTGCCCGTCAAAGAGCGGGGCAAACTGCTTGGGCATCAGGGAACGGCTCACGGGCCAGAGGCGCGTGCCCGAACCGCCACAAAGGATAAGGTTAATCATAATCTATTACCACCCATCTCTAGAAATCAGCTCAATGTTACGAGTCGTGCTAGCCCCGTAGTTTATGATCGATGCCGTAGGCAAGATCAAATTCACGAGACGGTTCCACGTACCAAGATCGGAAGCATCGACATAGACAACATCGCGCGAATTCAGGTTGAAGCGTTCGGCCATCGCGAGCGCCATCGCGTTCTTCGCATTCAGGTGGTACACGTCAATCTGCTTTTCCGAAGTGTTACGGATAACATAAATAGACTTAGAAGACGCATATGTCGTCTGCAGGCCACCAGCCGCAGCCAATGCCTCGACGAGCGAGAGCTTACCCTGGTTCACGTTCACGGCGCCAGTCCTTGCGACTTCGCCCATCACGAACACGCGATTTTCCTTCTGGGTCTCGCTGAGCGCCGGAATGAAAATCTGGTCGTCGGGCTTGAGCAGAATCTTGTCGAGCGGAAGGTTCGCCTTGAACGCATCGAGGTAGTTGATGTTGTACACCTTGTCACCACGGCGAAGCTGCATTCCGGCAGGGTCGGCCTCTTCGGCAAAGCCACCTACACCGGCAATCGCTGCGGGGATAGTCATCGGCAGTTCATTGAATGCGATGTAGCCCGGTTTGTTCACCGCACCGGAGACAAACGCCTTGAGGCTGTTGTAGCCCGTCACGCGCACGTCGACCTGCGGGTCGTTCAAGATCTTGTCAGAAAGACGCTTCGTGATTTCGGTACGGAGTTCCTGCGCCGTAAGACCCGCGGCCTTAATCTCGCCAGCATAGGGGTAGAATAGCGTGCCATCAGTCGTCACGCGCTGGCCGGCAGGCTGGTACTGGCCCATCGGGGAGGTAAGTTCCGGGTGTTCCCAGACAACCACCTGAACCATGTCCAGAGGACCGATACGGTATTCAAGACTCGGCAGGGAATCCACAATCAGTTCGGCGAGGTCACCGAAATCCGACTTCGAAGAATCACCGGTAGCAGTCGTGCCCGTGCCAAAATCGCCCTTTTCGATAGAGTGAACAACCACCTTGATTCCGTTATATTCTGCGGAGCCTTCCGCATCACCTTCCGGGACAGTCATCCGCATGTGGGGGCCAAGCGAACAGCCGCCCAGGACAAGAGCCACACCGGCAAGCAAAAGATTCAACTTTTTCATTATTGAGCCTCGCTCTGTTTGATTTTTTCAACCCAATAGGGCGTAAGTTTCGAAATAAAATTCCAGGCCAGCACGAACGCATTTTCCGGGCGGCGGTACGGGTCGGGAATATCGACCTGCTGGGCTTCGCCATAACGGTGAACCTTGTCCCCGAATTCCGGGTAACGGCGCTGGAGTTCGGTCTTGTGACCGTTTTCCATCACGAGAACCAGATCCGCCCACTTGAGGATATCCAAGTTTATCTGGCGTGCACGGTGTGCACTCATGTCGATTCCGTGCTGCATGGCAATTTTCTGGCTGATTTCATGGGCAGGATGGTCCACCAGGGCACCAAGCCCGGCACTCATCACGTTAAAGCCCTCGCCCAGTTCCTTTTTCAGGAGGTATTCCCCCGTAGGACTGCGGCAGATGTTGCCTGTACAAACGACTAGAATGTTTTTCATTGGCTCTTAAATTAGAAAATTATATCATAAGAGATGCCCGCCTGCGCGGGCATGACAATTAGAATTACAGTTCAAAGGCGAAGCCCAGGTCCTTAAGCGCCGGATTCTTCGTGTCCTTTTCGGAGAGGAGGGGCTCGAATCCGTTGCCGACCGGCCACTTGATGCCGATTTCAGGATCGTTCCACATAAGACCGCCTTCGTCCTTGGGATCGTAGAGGCGGGTGCACTTGTACACGAAGGTAGCCGTTTCGCTGAGAACTACAAAACCGTGGGCAAAGCCTTCGGGAATGTAGAACTGCTTCTTGTTTTCGGCGGAAAGCGTAACGCCTTCCCACTTGCCGAATGTGGGGCTGCCCTTGCGGAGGTCTACGGCCACGTCAAAGACTTCGCCTTCGATCACGCGGACGAGCTTGCCCTGCGGATTCTTCTTTTGGAAATGCAGTCCGCGGAGAACTCCCTTCTTGCTGCGGGATTCGTTATCTTGTACGAAAACCATATCCAGGCCGGCTGCATCGAATTCCGCCTTGTTGTAGGTTTCCATAAAATAGCCGCGATGGTCGCCATAGACCGTCGGTTCAACGATTGTTACGCCCTCGATAGAGGTTTTGATAAAGTTAAACTTTCCCATTTTGAATCTCCTATAGATCCTTCGACTTCGCCTTACAGGCTTCGCTCAGGATGACACGTAGGCTATCTATTCCCGTACATTTTTTCGTAATACTTTTCGTAGTCGCCGCTGGTGATGTTGTCGAGCCATTCCTGGTTGTCGAGGTACCAGCGCACCGTCTTCTCGATGCCTTCTTCGAACTGCAGGGACGGTTCCCAGCCGAGTTCCTTCTGGAGCTTGGTGGAGTCGATGGCGTAGCGGGCGTCGTGGCCTAGGCGGTCCGTCACGTAGGTGATGAGGTTCATGTCCTCGCCTTCCGCGCGGCCGAGCAGCTTATCGACTGTCTTGATGACGACCTTGATGATGTCGATGTTCTTCCATTCGTTGAAACCGCCGATGTTGTAGGTTTCGGCAATTTTGCCGTTGTGGAAAATCACGTCGATGGCGCGAGCGTGGTCTTCTACGAAGAGCCAGTCGCGAACGTTCTCGCCCTTGCCGTAAACCGGGAGCGGCTTCTTGTGGCGGATGTTGTTGATGAACAGCGGAATCAACTTTTCGGGGAACTGGTACGGACCGTAGTTGTTGCTGCAGTTCGTGACAATCGTCGGCATGCCGTAGGTGTCGTGGAACGCGCGCACAAAGTGGTCGGAGCCCGCCTTGGATGCAGAATACGGAGAATGCGGCGTGTACTTTGTGGTCTCGTAGAAGAAGTCGTCGCCGTAGGCCAGGTGATGCTCGGAGCTGGAAGCCGTCGTGGTGAACGGGGGCGTAATGCCTTCCGGGTGGTTCATCTTGAGGGCGCCATAGACTTCGTCGGTAGAGATGTGGTAGAAGCGCTTGCCCTCGTACTTTTCGGGCAAGGATTCCCAGTAGAGCTTCGCAGCCTGAAGCAGGCTCAAAGTTCCCATGACGTTCGTCTTCGCAAACGTGAACGGGTCCTTGATGGAGCGGTCCACGTGGCTTTCTGCCGCGAGGTGGATGATACCGTCGACATGCTCATCCTGCATGAGCTTGTAGAACGCGTCAAAGTCGCAGATGTCCATCTTCACGAACTTGTAATTCGGCTTGTTCTCGATATCCTTGAGGTTCGCGAGGTTGCCCGCATAGGTAAGCTTATCGAGGTTGATAATCTTGTATTCCGGGTACTTGTTCACGAACAGGCGAACCACGTGGCTCCCGATAAAGCCTGCACCGCCGGTAATGACGATATTCTTCATAAAAACTCCAATTTTATGGAGCAAATATATTAAATCTGGCCTACGATATACTCGTACGGGTTCGCGAGAGTTTCCAAATCCACGGAAACAGAGGGAATTTGCCAGCGGAACCATGTCAGCTGGCGTTTCGCGTAGTTGCGGGTCTTGCGTTTGACCTCATCGACAACCCGCGCCACATCCGCAGGTGATGTCGCCTGCAGGAGTTCACGGTACCCGAGACTCTGCCATGCGGGAGCATCGAGCGGCACGTTCTTTGCAAGGCGGTGAACCTCATCGAGCCAGCCATCCGCCATCATCTTGTCCACGCGGGCATTGATGCGGGCGTACAGGTTTTCGCGCGAACGCTGGAGCCAGAAGACGGGAATCTGCCCGATACCGCCCTCGCGTTCCTTTTGCCAGTCCGAAAGCTTGCGGCCCGTCGCCTGCCACACTTCCAGTATGCGGATGATGCGCTGGGCGTTTTCCTTCTCGACTCCGGCCATCGCCTCGGGGTCTACTTCCTGCGCAGTTTTGAACAAACTATCAAGACCTTCGCAGACAGCTTTTTCTTCAAGGCCTGCACGCACACCCGGCTCTATCTTCGGGATTTTCGGGAGCCCGAGCATCAGCGACTGCAGGTAAAGTCCCGTACCGCCAACCGCAATGTAGTTCCTGCCGGGATTTGCTTCCAGCAGTTCGCGCACGTTCCTGCAAAAATCCCCCGCCGAAAAAGTTTCCCGCGGGTCAAGGAAGTTTACCATGTGGTGTTTCACCCGCTCCATTTCTGCAGGTGAAGGCTGTGCCGTCCCTATCGCGAAGCCCGTGTATATCTGGCGCGAATCCACCCCGATTATTTCGGCATCGAATCGTTCCGCGAGGTCGAGCGAAAGGCGCGACTTCCCTATTCCCGTGGCTCCGGCGATTGCAAAGAGGATTGGCATGCCCGCAATATAATTATATTTGGAGGGGATGAAAAACGCAAAGCATATAATCGCCATATTTATTGTTCTCGGGGTACTCGCTACGGCAGCCTACCTACTCCCCAAGAGCGATATCGAAAGTTTATGGGCGAAGAGCGATACTCCGGCAGAAGAAATTGCAGACACGACCGTTTCCGTACAGGACACCACGCCGTTTATCGACCGCATGAAGGCAGACATAGGCGTTATCCAGGCGCAGTTCTCCCGCCGGAAAAAGCGCGACGTGTGGACTCTCGGGAACGGAACCACGATTATCCGCTACCTGTTGCAGGCGAAGCGGTTCATCGACAAGAACAACGGGAAGGTCCTCTACATGGAGGAGCTTTTCAACGACAACGACGCGTTCCAGTCTGCAAACCTGGACGCGCTCTCCCCCGATGGCGATACGCTCCGGATAAACCTGCAAATATCACGCAACATATTCCGCGACAACGCATCGTACCTTTCAGTCTCGTTCCAGATAACCGGAGAAGCTTTCCAGCAAAAAAGAATTATGCCCGAAATCATCGCGGCGCTCAATTCGCTCGACTACCCCTACGACCTGCTGATAACCCCGTTCGACATGCCGAAGGGCTTCTACCCCGACCTGGACAAGATAAAGAACAAAGAACTCGTACTGTGGCTCCTCATGGAATCGAACAGCCTTGACAGCAGGCACAAGAACATGCGCGCCATCCGCAGTTACCTCACGGAAGACCAGATTTCAGAAATCATTGCGGACGCCAAGACGCTCGTACCCTCGGCAAACGGGATAGCCACGCGATTCGCCGACAAGGCAGTCGAACACAAGCCGCTGCTGCAGGCGGTACTCAACGCAGCGAAGGCACACCAGCTGTGGTTTGCTGACCTTTCGGGCAACAGCAAGTCCAAGGTTTCGGACGTCTGCCCCGAAGTGGGCATGAACTGCAAGATTATCACGCCCTACAACCCCTCGAACAGCAGCATTGACGACTTCGTCCACAAGAAACTCCGCGGGGCGGCAAGGAGCGGCATGGCGGCAATCATTCTCCCCCTCACGCTCGAGAGCGTCCAGAAAGTCAAGACATTGAAAGAAAAAACGACCGCGCAGGGTACCACGCTCATAAATTTATCTACCTTTATGAACACCAACAAGGAGTAGTTTCCATGACCGTAAAACTGGGTGTCAACGTAGACCACATCGCCACTATCCGTGAAGCACGCAAGATCCGTGAACCGGATCCGGTTGCCGCAGCGATTATTGCCGAACTCGCAGGCTGCAACGGCATTGTTGCCCACCTGCGCGAAGACAAGCGTCACATCCAGGACCGCGACCTCAAGCTTTTGCGCGGCACGGTTTCCACGAAACTCAACCTCCAGATTTCTACCAATCCCGAGATGGTGCAGTTCGCCATCAACGTGCAGCCCGATATGGTGACACTCGTACCCGAGAACAGCCAGGAAATCACGACCGAGGCGGGCATGAACGTCGCGGCAAAGATTGACGAGATTGCAAAAATCGTGATGACCCTCAAGAACAACGACATCGCGACATGCATCTTCATCGACCCCGAAACCGAGCAGGTGAAGGCATCGAAGAAGGTCGGTGCCGACTTCGTGGAATTCAGCACCGCAAGGTACGCCTCGGCTTGCGACCTCGGCAGCATCCAGGAAGTCAACCGCGAAATTTCCGCCATCCAGGACATGACCGTCCTTGCAAAGAAGTACGGCCTGCGCGTCAATGCAGGTCACGGTCTCAACTACAGGAACGTGGAAGCCATTGCAGCCATCGAGGGCATTGAAGAACTCAACATCGGCCACAGCATCGTGGCGAGGGCAGTTCTCGTGGGCCTTGAACGCGCCGTGAAGGAAATGCTTGACCTGCTCAGGCGTCAATAGTCACTAGTCATTGGTCTATAGTCATTAGTTATACGACCAACAACAAGAACTCAGTAATCGCTGTATTCTACATCCTGGAGCACAAGCCCCTGGGGAGGAGCCCAGGTACGTTCGCCCTTGAAATCCTTGGCGAATATCTTTTCCACCGTACCCAGCGGGTAACGCCCGCGGCCGATATCAAATAACGTACCAACCATCGCGCGGACCTGCCGGTGCAAAAATCGGTTGCCCCTGATGTGGAACATGCAGCTCCAGTCGTTCAGGCGTTCCAGGCGGAATTCCGTCAGCGTGCAGAGAGTGGACTTGCCGTCGTTACGGGGAATGCAGAAATCGATAAAGTCATGTTCGCCCAGGAAGGCCTTCGCCTCGCATTCCATTACATCCAAGTTAAGGTCAACGCTGCCGCATTCCCAGCCAAAGTCGCGCATCAGGGCTACGGGCCGTGTAAAGATGGTGTACTGGTAGTAACGCGAAAGCGCGTCGTAGCGGGAATGGAACTCGCTCGGGCACGCTTCAAGGTCACGTATGCGGATGAGTCTCTTGGTGAGGCCGTTTACAGAGCGGACCGTACGTACCGGGTCCAGTTCGCCGTCGAAATCGAAGTGGACGCACTGCCCGCGGGCATGCACGCCCGTATCCGTACGCCCGGAACCCACCACGCGGATAGGCGCGCGGAGAGCCGTAGTCAGGGCTTCCTCGAGAGTGGACTGCACCGTAACAAAGCGCGTCTTGCCCGCGCAGTTCTGTTCTTGCCAGCCGTAAAAGGCGCTTCCCAAGTATTCACAGCGGAAGCGGTAACGCATCTAGTTCCCCGATTCTAGGGATTCCTTGATAACGGCCTCGACCTGATCTTGCGGAATCTTCAACTGCGATGCGATTGCGGAAGCAGGGAACCCGCGGCGGGACATCTGCATGATCTTCGTCTTTTCCGTGAGTTCGCGGTCGAACCTGCTGGTCTTGAGGGGCGATTTCGCCTGCAAGGTCGGGTCGCCCGTCATGTTGTGGCTCTGCGCACGAATCTTCATGGTGCGGTCACGGGTCACGCCGCGCGGGGAGCGGAGCACGTCCGAAAGCGACTGCATGGCCGAGGTAATGCGTTCTTTCGCCGTAGGCCTGAGCTGCGGGCGCGGCGCATCGAGGTCGGTCGTCATAATCTTGTTCTCGGGCACGCCGTTCTCGTCCTCGAAAGCCATCTTGGGCAGTTCCTGCTGCTTTTCACGCTCGGCGAACTCGGACACTTCATCTATGATGGAACGCTTCTGCGGGCGGGGGCGCGCAATCGTCTCGTCGTCGAGCCCTCCCTTCGGTTCCTTGAAACGCTGTTCTTCCGCGGCCTTGATGGCCTCCATCTTCATGGTGAGGACCTTCTTCCTGTGCGCAAGGACGGCGAAAAGCAAGATAATGCAAAGGATAATCGCAGCGACGCCCCCCGCAATCCAGAGCATGGTCTCGCTGGAAACTCCCAGCGGGTTTTCCGCAGCGACGGGCACGGGTGCAGTCCTCATATCGCCCAGGGATTCCCAGGACTGTTCCAGTTCGGTGCGTATACTAAGCTGTAAATCGGGGTTCCCCTGAGCCTCGAACAGGGCTACCTGCAGGGAATCTATCCTGCTGCGGGCTTCCAGGTAGGATTCCGCATCAAAAGACGACTTAACCGCGGAAAAATCAAGGAGCAAATAGGCGCCAAGCCCTGCTGCCACGATAAACAAGACAACTGGAGCAATAAACTTCTTCATACGGCATATAATTTAGAAAATGAAGGCCGATTATTTCCAGGCAAAACGGCGAAATCGCCCCTTTTTGAAAAACGGGACGCTTCGCCCCGCTTTTTTACGGGTGGTGTGAAGTTCTCTACACTTTTTTGGAAAAAACACAAATTTAATGTCCACGACCTATTTTTTTTACTATCTTATAGTACAAGAACTCTTTGTTCTCCTCCTAACCCCAAAGAACACCCCGGCTTCGGTCGGGGTGTTTTGGTTTATAGTCCTTGTTTTTTGCGGGAAACTACGTGCGGAGAGCGCCGAACGACACAGCCCTGTCGCCGCCGTTCTCGAGTGCCGCCTTGAGGGCCACCTGCGCGTTGTAGATGAGGGTTCCCTCATCAATCGCGTGGTCGGGCATCACGGACACGCCAAGGCTCAGCTTGGTCGCGAGGATTCCGTCGCCGTAGGAAATCTGCAACTGAGAAATCTCGTTACGGATGCGTTCTGCGCGTTCAAGCGTAATCTTGCAATCGGCGCCGGGCAGAATCACGCACAGCACGTTACCGTCGAACCTGCAGGGGATATCTTCGGTACGGATGAACCCGGGCAGGCGCTGGCCCAGTTCCCAGAGCAGCTGCTCGAGAGCGTGGTTGCCCTTCTCGGTCTTGATGGCTTCGGCCGCATCGGGGTAAATCATGATTATCCCTATCGGGGTCGCATGGCGGTTTGCGGCAGCCACTTCGCGGCGCAGGGATTCTTCCATGTAGCGCCTGTTGAACAGCCCCGTAAGGTTGTCGCGGATGCTGTGCTGCTGGAACCGCAAGTTGAGGTTCTGGTTTGCCACGTAAAGCCCGAAGGTCGCGGCGACGATGCTCACCTTCGCCTTCCAGAATTCGAGAGAATCGCCCTCGGGGAACTTGTCCACCTGGACCGAGAGGATGCCGAAATGCTCCTCGAGGCCTTCAATCGGGGCGCAGAAGGAAACACCCTGCGGGTGGTGGTGCAGGTGGGTGCATCCGCCCGTAAATTCACCGGAGGTATAGTCGCTCACCACGACATCGCCCACGTTGTAGCTCGCGCATTCGCCCGGCATAATCACGTCATCACTGATAACGTAATCGCCGAACGAGAGAATCTTGTGGAGTTCGGTCTGCACGCCGCCGTACATGTAGAGGATGCCGGCTCCACCCGGGAACAGTTCGGGGAGCGACTTCTCGAGAGCCTCCACCACATCGGGGAACGGCCTGTTCTTGAGGATACGCTTGCAGAACGTGTTCCAGGCATCGAGCGGGAAGGCGTGCTGTACGGCATCCACCTGCTTGAGGGCCTCGGCTGCCGGAATCGCTTCGGGAGGGAGAATGCTGTCGAAAGGCTTCTTCTTTACGCTCGGGCCTTCAAAAGGCTGCGGTTCATCGCTCAGGGACGGGACAACGGGCACATACTCGGTTTTCGGGGATGCGTTGCGGGTCTCATTGAGGGCTTCGGTAAAGTTCGCTTCGGCTTCGGTGAACTTGCGCTTGCAATGGCTGTAGTACAGGAGGCCGAGAACCGCGCCCCAGGCTCCAATCAATACAAATTTCAGGTGCAGGGCCAAAGTCTTTTCGGGTACGAAATAGGCCGCGACGACACCGCCGACAAAAAATACAAGGCAAAGGAAATAAGAAAAGAAGCTCATACCATAAATTTATCAAAAGAAATATGTTTTCGTTCTCAAGTAAACGAAAATTTTATAAAAAAACGTGCTTTTAAGGTTCCTTTTTCTAAATTTGACACTATGACCATCCTCGAAAAAATCGCCTTAGCGTTACCCGCCGTAGAAAGTCCAGCCCGTTACATGGGCGGCGAGGCGAACAGCGTGGTAAAGGACCACAGCCAGATGCTCTGCCGCATGGCGTTCGTATTCCCGGACACCTACGAAATCGGGATGAGCAACAACGGCATCCGCATCCTGTACCACGTGATCAACCGCGAGAGCGACCTGCTTTGCGAAGTCTCGTTCGCGCCGTGGGACGACATGGCCCGCGAGATGGCGAAGTACGATATTCCGCTGTACAGCTACGCGACCTACACGCCGGTGCGTGATTTCGAAGTGGTGGGCATGACACTCCAAACGGAACTGAACTTCACGAACGTGCCCTACGTGCTGGAACTCGCCCGCATTCCCGCGTGGCAGAAGGACCGCAAGGAAGATGACCCCATCGTGGTTGCCGGCGGGCCCTCGATGGCGAACCCCGAGCCCGTCGCCGACTTCTTCGACGCGTTCATGATTGGCGACGGGGAGAAAGTCATGATTGACTTTCTGCGGTGCGTAGGCGAGGGCCGCAAGGCGGGCCTCAGTCGCGCCGAAATCCTTGCGAACCTATCAAAGATTGACGGCGTTTACGTGCCGAGCTTGCGCCCGGTAGTCACGAACGAATTCGGCGCGATTGTGCCGGCGGAACCTGCCGCCGGCGCCTACGCCACCACGAACGGGGTTCGCCGCCTGTTCATCCCGGTAATGGACCCGAAAGACTACCCGGTCAAAAACCTCATCGCCAACATGCAGCTGGTACACAACCGCTTCAGCGTGGAAGTCATGCGCGGCTGTGCGCAGGGTTGCCGTTTTTGCCAGGCGGGCATCTGGTACCGCCCGTGCCGCGAACTCAACCCGGACGATGTATTGGACATCGCGAAGGCGGGCATCCGCGCCACCGGCGAACGCGAACTCGGGCTTTTGAGCCTTTCTACCGCCGACTACAAGCCGGTGGAGGCACTCACCGACAGCATCATCGACGACCCGTTCTTCGATACGGTGGACGTGAGCCTCCCGAGCATCCGCGTGAACAGTTTCGGGCAGACGCTCGCCGGCAAGATTGCAGCCCTCAAGGGTGGCCGCAGCGCCACGTTCGCCCCCGAGACGGGCTCCGAGCGCATCCGCAAGATGATCAACAAGACCATCAGCGACCAGGACATGTACGATGCCGCCGAGCACGCGTTCAGCAGCGGGTTCAACAAGATTAAGTTGTACACAATGATAGGGTTCCCGACCGAGAACCTGGACGACATGCAGGCGTTCTGCGACCTCATCTTCAACCTCGTGAAAATCGGGCGCAAGTACAACCGCGGCATCCAGATTGCAGTCAGCATCGGCATCCTCATCCCGAAATCCTTTACCGCGCTCCAGTGGGCGCCCTACATGGACAAGGAAACCGCGCTCAAGCATATCCGCTTCGTGCGCGAAAAGTTCTTCAAGCACCCGAACGTGAAAATCAACTGGGCCAGCTGGGAAACGAGCTTCCTCGAGGCCATCTACAGCCGCGGCGACCGCTCGCTGGCTCCGGTCATCTACGAGGCCTACAAGCAGGGAATCATTTTCGAGAGCGACAGCTACCGGTTCGACTTTGCCAAGTGGGAAGCCGTCTGGCAAAAGATGGGCTACGACACCAGCTGGGTTTACCGCGAGCGCGAAAAGAGCGAAGTGTTCCCGTGGGACTTCATCCATGCGGGCACCACCAAGCAGTACCTGAGGCGCGAGTGGGAGAAGGCGTTCGACCCGAACAGCGCGCCCGTCCCCAACTGCAAGTGGGGCGATTGCCAGAAGTGCGGCATTCCCGGATTCGGCGACGAAATCAGGCTCGCCGACGACCCCGTGCGCCACAAGGCACCGAGCCGCACTCCCGAAGAAATCAAGAAGCTCGTCGCGGAACGCCGCCCGAAAAAGACGGAAAGTTTCAGCTACAAGATTACCTTCAAGAAGACCGGCCTCAGCCGCTTCCTGCCCCACCAGAACATGCTCAGCTTCTTCGAGCGCACGTTCCTGTGTGCGGGCATCCCCGTCAAGTTCAGCGAAGGCTTCAGCCCCAAACCGCGCATCTCGAACATGGGCGCGCTCCCGCTAGGGCTCGAGACGTACTGCGAAATCATCAGCGTGGACCTGCTGCAGAAGCTCGACATTTCGCCCGAGAACCTTCCCCGACTCATGGAACAGCTGAGCGCGCCGTTCCCGCGGGGCATGGAAATCGTGAACATCGAGCCGCTGAAGGAAAAGCTCAGCAAGCACTTCCCGAAGGCGATGGTTTACCGCCACACGCCCGAAAGCATCCCCGCCGACCTGATAGAGCGGTTCAACGCGAAGGCGCTCCCCGTCGTGAAGAACCACCGCGGGCAGGAAATCGATTTGAACGAGCACGTGCTCGGCATCGAGAACAGGGACGGAGCCCTTTTCGTGAAAGTGAAGTGCAACGACCAGGGCTGTACGGCGAGCCCGTTCGTAATCTACGCGGGCCTCCTCGGGTTCGAAATCGACCCCGCCAAGCTCGACGAGGTTTCCAGGCGGTTCCTGATTGCGAAAGTCAGCATGGAAATCTAGTCATTAGTAGTTGGCCACTAGTCAATAGTAAAAAAAGGCCATTGACCAATGACTATTGACTGTTGACCTTATAAATTGTATAGACAAGAACCTGGATATAGTTTATATTTCAAGTAGCAAATCAAATTTCCACAAGGAGTATGGTAAAATGAAGAAGATTTTCCTCGCAGCCCTCACGGCTATGGCACTCTGCAGCTACAGCTACGCCCAGGACGACGAAGACGAATACGAAGAAGACGAAGCCCCGGCGGCCGCCGCCCCCGCTCCGGCACCTGCCGCATCTGAAAGCAGCAGCGCACCCGCCGCAGCCCCCGCCCAGTCCGGTGCAGGCTTCATGGGTCTCGGTCTTGACATCCAGGAAACCTTCGGCGGTGCAACGAACCAGTTCTACCTGACGTTCAAGATTGCCCCGAACATGGAACTTTCCGCTATCTTGGGCCTGTACCACCACGGTGAAACCTCTACTGAATACAAGAACGGAGGTGAAGCAGATGGTGGCGATGATGCTACCGCTATCGCACTCGGTGTCGGTTTTGACTTCTTCGCAGCCCAGATGCTCCTCCCCATCTCCCTCGGTGGCGAGCTCATCATGAACCACTTCGGCGAAGACAACAACCGCTTTGACCTGAACCTCCTCGCAGGCTTCCGCGCCAACCTGGTTGCTAACCTCTACCTCACCGGTAAGGTCGGTCTCGCGTTCCAGTACTACTCCTGGGAAGACGCTAACGCCGACTACGGCCGTATCGACGTCGGCTTCAAGACCGGCGTGCTCCTCCACTGGTTCTTCATGTAATCTCTAGAGGGATACAAAAATTCAAGCCGCTCCAATCGGGGCGGCTTCTTTTTTTAGGAGGGATCCCCGCCTACGCGGGGATGACGACAATATTACGCGGGGATGAATACAATAAAAGTGACCGCTACTCTGCGGGTAGGATAATCTCGATGTGGCTCGTGCTCACGTTGAGGAAGTGCGTGCGGAACAGGTCCTTGTCGTTCCTGTCGCTGACCTTCACCTGGGTCACGGCGATGAAGTCCTTGTTCTCGCGGATATAGTCGGTAAGGCGTTCGTCACGGAGCGTGTCGATTTCACCTGTAATGATAAAGCTGTCTGTCCAAATCTTTACTAGCATAGCCTAAATATAAAGTTTTTTCGGGAAATAAGTGAAATTTCTAAAAAAATTTAGTTCAATTTCGTATTTTGCAACATATATTATAGTAAAACAGCAAAAAGGACCCTTTTTATGGCTAAGAAGAAACTCTCCCCCGCACCGGGCCAGATGGCATACCTGAACAAGGAATTCATGGAAAGCGACGCAGGCCGCCCTCTCCGCATACTTTCGGAATTTTACGAGCCCCAGCAGGTGTTCGAGCAGGAAGAAATCAAGAACAGCATCGTTTTCTTCGGTTCGGCACGCACGCTCCCGCCCGACGAAATCAAGAAGCGCCGCAAGGGCTGCAAGGACAAGAAGGAACTCGCCCGCCTCGCAAGGCTCGAGAAGGTGGCGGAATCGTACAACGCCGCCCGTGAACTCGGGCAGAGGCTCGGCAAGTGGGCGAACAAGCGCCACCAGGGCTACGCCATCATGACGGGCGGCGGCCCCGGCATCATGGAAGCGGGCAACCGCGGTGCAACCGACGTGGGTACGCCCTCCATCGGCCTCAACATCAAGCTCCCGTTCGAGCAGCACCCGAACCCCTACCTCGACGACGCATTGAACCTGCAGTTCCGCTACTTCTTTATCCGCAAGTACTGGTTCCTGAAGAAGGCCCGCGCGCTCGTGGTGTTCCCCGGCGGTTTCGGCACGCTCGACGAGATGTTCGAGATGCTCACGCTTATCCAGACCGACAAGTACGCGCAGCAGCTGCCGGTGGTGATTTTCGATTCCAAGTTCTGGAAGAAGGCGGTGAACTGGGAGTACTTCGCCGAGACCGGAATGATCAACCCGGAAGACCTCAAGCTCTTCAAGTTCTGCGACACCGTGGACGAAGCTTACGACTATATTACGGGCGTGCTCGACAAGCAAGAAGAGGAGTGGACGCTCCTTACCTGGAACCGCGAAATCAAGAAGAAATAGTCCGGCCCGCGTCCCGGTAAAAACCTATATTTGGGCGCCAAACAGGAAGGCTTGATTATGATGCTCCGGAACTTTCTCGCTGAATCGCTCGACCGTATTTCCCGCAATCTTGCGCTGCGCCCGCAGTACACGATGCAGGAATACCAGAGGTGGTTCGACCAGAATCCGGAGTTTTTGCACAACGGCGCGATGGAAAAAATCGAGCTCCTTGAGCCGCTCACGCTCGAGGGCACGAACAACCTGTACAGGGCGAACTTCTGGATACAGCACCCAAACGACGAGCGCCGTTATGGCGAGCGCGAAATCGTGGTGAAGATATGCAAGTTCTGGGCCACGCCGGGCAAGAACAGGCTCCACCGCCTGAATATGCTCCTGAGCGCATTCCAGGACGAAATCCGCATCAACAACCTGATACGCGCGACAAACATCGAGGGTGTGGTGCAGAGCTTTGGCGGGGGCATTGCCGGAAGGCACCCCTACCTGAAGATGGAGTTCATCAAGGGCTGTTCGCTCGACCGCCTGTTCGACACGAATCTTACCGACGACGAGATATTGAAGCGCGTCGCCCAGATTGCCTACCTCGCGAATACGATTAGCCAGCTGCACTACTACCAGGTGGTGCACAAGGACCTGAAGCCGAAGAACCTGCTGTTGTGCCAGAACCCGTTGCACAAGAACAACCACAAGATACTTATCTGCGACTTCGGCTACGCGCAGGCGAAACTCCGCGAGACGGTGAACGAATACGGCGGGCAGCTCACCCCGTGCTACAGCGCGCCCGAGCAGGCCATAATGGGAGAAAACCTCTCCTACTCCGTAGACTACTTCAGCTTCGGCATCATCGTGCACGAGTTCCTTACGGGCTACAAGCTGTTCCCGAAGGCGATGGACATCTTTATCGAGGACGGCCACAAGATTACGGACCGCTACCTCGAATACCTGAAGACCGGGCGCGAGAACCGTTTCAATGACAGCAGGTTCCCCGAACTTGCGCAATGGATAGACAGCCTCACGCTCTTCGACAGTTTCGAGCGCATGCAGAACTGCCCGAACCTTTTCGACATAGCCCACAAGCTCCGCGAACGCGTGAACGCGCAGGGCTACCGCGACGTGAATACCGACTTTTTGTGGAATCAACTTGGTGAATACGGGAAACGGTAATATGGACAAGTTTGTCAGGGATTGCAAGAAGTTTATCAAGAGACTCAGGGTACACCACTACATCGCATTCGCAGTGGTGCTCGGCATCGGCGTGTTCAATGCCGTCACGGCGCTTTCGCCCATGATAAGCCAGAAAGAACTCGAGAGCAACATCGAGAAGTCGTTCGAGAAATGGTGGGCCGAGGAAGGCGCCGCACAGTTCAGGACCGTAGGGCTCAGTGACGACGAAAAGACCAAGATGCAGGAATTCGTGCAGTACCGCGACAGGATTATCTCTGCGGGCAAGGGTTTCGATATCGACGAGCGCAAGAAGGCCATGAGGACGGAGTTCCGCGAATGGTGGGAAATCGGCGGCGGGAAGGAGCAGTACACCCGCGAGCACGGGAAATACCCCACCGAAAGGGAATTCGAGCGCGAATGCTACAAGTATATCAAGAACTACACCGACAAGTTCCTGCGGTACAACATGGCGTATGTGCCCAAGGACGGCGAACTCGAGCGCCTTACCACAAGCTGGCTGTTGTTCCCGAGTTTTGCGAGCTACCTGCTTTTTGCAATACTCTTCCTGTTTGCGTACGTGAGACTGTGCGAGCGCTGGGGCGTGCCCATTACCGCAGGGTTCTTCCTGTTGCTTGCCGTCACCGGCGGCCCGATTGTCGGAGTGTTTACCGACATGAGCCTCTTTAGCCACGCGAACGCGGAACGCTACATGGGCGCAAGTATCGCGCTCGCCTTTATGCTGGGCGCCACGGCGTTCGACCACAACAAGGACGACGAGCCCGCAATCGTGCGCGGGATAGCCGTTATGGGGTTCATGCTCGACGTCATCGTGAACGTGTTCGTGAACCCGAGCATTTCCACCGCGACGGCGGTCGCTTCGTTCCCCGCATTCGGCCTGGGCGCCCTCGCCGGCAACAAGATGCCCAAACGCAGGAAGAGTTCCTCGGAACTGCGCAAGGATGCCCTCGAAACCCGCATGAAGCAGACTGCCCAGAGGAACATTACCGCAGAGCGCCGTGTCAAGACGCGCATGCAGATGGATACCGGGTTCAGCGAGGCGCAGAAGGGCCACTACGATGCGGCAAAAATCAACCTGTGCCAGGCAATGACGGGCATGCTGCAGGAACACCCGCTCGATACCGAAGGCCTGAAGAAACTCGCAGAACGCATGGTGAGCCCGAACCTGTTTATCGACGTCCCGAGCACGCAGTGGCTGGAATGGGGCGATACGGCAAGGTCGCGCATGTGCTACGAAGCGGCTCTCGAACTGCTCGAAAAAGGGCTCAAGCTCGAGAAAGACGCGAAGATTGCAAGGCGCGCGCTGTTCACCATCGGCGAGATACGCATCAACCGCAAGATTGAACCCGAAGAAGGCGTAAAGCGCCTGCAGAAGGTCGTCGAGATGGACGGCGAAGACCTGCTTGCAAAGCAGGCGAAGCGGATGCTGGAAAAAGCGGGCGTTTAAAAAAGACATTCCCGGCCTAGCCGGGGATGTCTTTATTTTCGCGGGGGCGACAAGAGGGCCTATTTCTCGTTGGCGAGGTAGGCCTTCCAGGTCGTGGAAAGGAGCGTTTCCAGATCGCTGTACTGCGCCTTCCAGCCAAGAATCTCCAGGGCCTTCGCAGGGTTAGCCACAAGCGATGCCGGGTCGCCCGGGCGGCGCTCCACGATGCGGTACGGGCACTTGCGTCCGCTCACCTTCTCTGCCATGTGGATGACGTCGAGCACGGAACTCCCCTGCTGCACGCCGAGGTTCACTATGAGGCTCTTGTTGTTCTTCTGCAGGTAGTCGAACGCCATCCCGTGACCAATCGCGAGGTCGTTCACGTGGATGTAGTCGCGCACGCCCGTGCCATCGGGCGTATCGTAGTCGTTACCGAACACGAGCAGTTCCTTGCGCTTGCCGAGAATCGCTTCCATCACCACCGGGATGAGGTTCGCCGGGTTCTTCTCGAGCCCGCAGAGGCGGCCCTTCACGTCGTAGCCCGCGGCGTTAAAATAGCGGAGAGCCGCAAACTTGATTCCACGCAGCTTATCGTACCACTTGAGGAACCCTTCGATGGCGAGTTTCGTGTAGCCGTAGTAGTTCTCGGGCTCGGTCGGGTGCTTTTCGTCGACCGGCTGGTACTTCGGGGCGCCGTAGGTGGCCGCGGAACTCGAGAACACAAAGTACTTCACGCCGGCAGCGGAGGCGGCGTTCAGGATGTTGATGGAACCCGTGATGTTGTTCACGCTGTACTTTTCGGGGTTAATCATCGACTCGCCGGCGGCCTTGAAGGCGGCCAGGTGCACGAGGCCCTCGGGCTTGAAATCATTCAGGAACTTGCCAATCTCTTCGGGGTGCAGAATGTCGCCCTTCACGAAGCCCGCCTCGGGGAACAGGTTCTGCTCGAGACCGCTGCTGAGGTTGTCAAAAACGCAGACTTCGTGCCCGCGGTCAAGGAGTTCACGCGTCGTGTGGGATCCAATGTAGCCGGCACCGCCGATAACTGCAATCTTCATGTCTTTTCCTTTTCTAATTGACCGCTCGCGCGGACTCGGCAAAGCAGGACTTCGCCTTCGTTTATAAAATTAGCATTCCGTCGCCGTAGCTGAACAGTTTCATCTTGTTCTCTACCGCCATTTTATAGGCTTCGAGCGTATTCTCGCGGCCGTAAAATGCGGACACAAGCAAGATGAGTGAACTCTTGGGCCAGTGGAAGTTCGTGAGGAGCCCGTCCACAATCTTGTAACGGTAACCCGGGTAAAAGAATGCGTGCGTCACGCCCGACTGGGCCTTCACAATCCCGTTCGCATCGGCAATCGTCTCCACGACGCGCGTGCTCGTGGTACCCACGGCAACGATGCGCCCGCCTTCGCGTTTCGCCTTGTTGATTATCTCCGCGTTTTCCTTCGTGAGTTCGTAATGCTCGCCGTGCATCTTGTGCTGGGTGAAGTCCTCGACCGAGATGTTCTGGAACGTGCCCGGCCCTACGTGCAAGGTGACCTCGGCAACGTACACGCCTTTCGCCTTGAGGTCAGCAAGCATCTGCTCGCTAAAGTGCAGGCTTGCCGTAGGGGCGGCAACGGCACCCGAATACTTCGCGAAAATAGTCTGGTAGGCCTTCTTGTCGTCCTCGTCATCGGGGCGGTTTATGTACGGCGGCAGCGGCACGTGGCCCTCGCGGTTCATCACGGCCTCGAGTTCCACGGGGGTCGTCGCGAAGCGGAGCACGCGGGCGCCGTCCTCGTGAATTTCCTCGACCGTCGCCTTCACGCCGGCAATCTCGAGTTCGCGCCCGATCTTGAAGGCCTTGCCCGGGCGGACCTGCGCCTCGTAGCGGGCGTCGCCGTTCTCTGCCGGGATGAGCGACTGCACAAGGAGGGTTTCCACCTCTCCGCCGTGCAGCGTGTGACCGTAAAGACGCGCGGGAATCACCTTCGTGTTGTTTACCACCAGGCAGTCGCCGGGGCGGAATAGCTCCACAATTTCGGGAGCCTTCATGATGCGGCGCTCGCCGCCATCCTTGGGGCAATGCAGAATACGTGTTTTGCCCTTACCCGCCGTGCGGGTAGCAATCAGTTCCTTCGGAAATTCGAAGGTATAGTCCGAAAGGTTATGTTCCATCTTTACTTTGCCTGCATGGATGCCAGCGCATCCTTGAGCATCTTGACAACATCAGCCTTGAGCGATTCCGGCTTAAGGATTTTCACGTTCGGGGAAACGCCCAGGAGCCACGTCTTGAAATCCGGCGTAATGCGGATTTTCAGGTCCACAATCATGTTCTTGTTCTTGTCCATGCGGAGGCTTGCCTGCGGATGGAAACTTGACTTCGCGAACTGCGTCTGGAGCCACTTGGATTCCGGGCCAATCAGGAGCGAGACATCCTGCGGCTTGCTCGTATCGGTGTACTTGCCGAACGCATACTGGTAATGAATGGCCGGGTCAAAATGCATCGGCCGCACGCTCTCGTTCGTAACATTCAGGCTCACGATGTTTTCGAACATGTAGTTCTTGAAAACCTGCGTTTCCTCATACGTATCGTCGGCTGCAATCAGGTACAGCGTGTCCATGCGCATAATGACCTTCACCGGGCTCACCACGATTTCGTCAGATTCCTCCGCACGTGCAGAATACTTGTAGTTGATGCGGATCTTGAACCCATCGCGAATGGCCTTCAGCACCTTGTTCACCATGCTATCTACGATATGGTTGTCGCAGAACGGGCCGTAATCGAGAATGTAGTTCGGGTCAAGCGTAACCGCCTCGGCCTTGAATTCATCCGGGTCGGTCGTCGAGAGCATATCGATAATCTTGTCGACTACCTTGCGGTTCTTGACATCGGCCGGATTAGATTCCGAAAAAGTCTTCTTGAGTTTTTCAAGTTTCTTGACAATGTCCTGGTTGAAATTCGCTGCCTCTTCGGTCTGGATCACATAGCGGGTTTCGCCTTCCGCCTTTATCTTGTGCAGGCCACAGTTTTCCGCCATGATAATCTCGATGTGGCGGAACATGGTACGCTCGCTGCAATTAAGCGCTTCTGCCAGTTGCTTAATCGACATCGGGTTTCTCAGCTTGGCTTTCACCCGGTTAATTTTTTCGTATCCTGATCCTGATGTCATGAGTACTCCTTTCTAATTATTCTACAACCCTAAGCCTATTCTCGACAGATGTCGAAAAAGCCTTCTTCATCGCATTGACAAACGCAAACTGTTTCTGTATCGACGAATGCACGCGCCCCTCGAGCAGGTAGTGGTCATCTACGTACGAGACCTTGATTTTCGCGCCCTGGAATCGCGGATTCAGGGAATAAGCCCTTTCCATGTCTTCGCAGATATCGCTATTTTGCAAATTCGACTCCGGTACAGCGACCATGGAAAAAGCGAGGTCCTGAACGCCTGGAATTTCGGCAATGCGATTTTCTAAATCCTTCGGGCGCGTACTTTCAAAACAGAACAGCGAAACACGCACCTTGCCCTGCGACACATCCACGCTGTAGTTAAACACATTGCGCCCGAACGATTCCAGGAGCGTGTACACCCTGTTTTCGATGTGAGCATCCGTAATGCCCGGTTCCGGAATGATTTTCGTAAAGTCGACACACCCGCGTATGCGCGGCATGCTGTTGATGCAGGCCTGCAACGTACGCTTTACCTGGAAACTGCGTACGAGTCCATCCAAGTAGACGATTCCCTGCCCCACCGTTACCGACACGCGGCGCATGTCGTCCGGGAAAAGCTGGCGCAACCTGTTCTGCACAATTTCGGACAACCTGTCGTTCGGAATATTCTGTGCATTTTCGGGCAGGGTAATGAACAGCACCGAGGCATCCTCGAGCAACACGGCGAGTTTATCCTTGCTACCGTCCGTCACGAGCCCCACAGCGACACCGAACTGGTTACGTATGGCGTGGAAAACGTGATCGCCCAAAAGCGTCTGCGCACTCTGGGCCGGCAACAGGCGGTAACCTTCCGGCGACTTTTCATCTATCTCGTGGACACGTTCGAGTTCTATCTTCTTGTCGGGGCCGCCATCGTAATTCATGACGACGACCTCCTTGTCGGCTGTCTGGAAAATGCTCTTGACAATGCCCGGCTTGGGTGCGCCCCTGAAGTACAGCCAGTTACCCGCCGCAATGCGGCTATTCCCGTAGACCTTCGTGTAGTCGCCCGCATCGGCGGGGTGCGAGAAGGCAAACTCGTTCGAGAAGGCGACAAACGCCGACTGGCACTGTCCGCACACACAAAGCAACGGGATGCGGGGTTTCATGCCCCCGTAGGTAGAATACGGCTCGCGCGCAAATACCCCATGCTCCATTACCTTGCGGCAACGGCAGCAGAACAACTGCTGGGATATAATCCTATGGGGAAAGAGATTGCGCATTGTTTAGACGAAAGACGAAAGAGGAAAGACGAAAGAGGACTCTACTTCATGAGCGGGAGGGCGACGTCAATGCGGCGGAGCACTTCTTCCTTGCCGATGATTTCGAACATTTCCCAGAGGCCGGGACCTGCGGTCACGCCAGAGACAGCGAGACGCGGTGCACCGACGAGTTCACCTACCTTGTGGCCGCAACGTTCAGCGAGGTCGTAGAAACCCTTCTCGATGACAGGCGTCTTGAAGTCTTCGATGGAAGCGAGCATGTTGCGCACAAGCGTCGCCACTTCCTTGGAGCCTTCGCCAAAGTGCTTCTTCGCACCCTTTTCGTCGTAGGTGGTCGGAGCAACAAAGAAGTACACGGCCATGTCGGCCAAATCCTGCACAAAGTGGGCACGCGGCTTCAGCTGCTTCACAATTTCGTCGAGGCGAGCTTCCGGTTCCTTCGAGAGGTCGATACCCTTCGCAGCCAAGCCTTCCTTCATGATTCCCTTGAGGAATGCGTCGTCGCACAGGTGGATGTGCTGACCGTTCATCCACTGCAACTTCTTTTCGTCGAAGCTTGCGGACTTCGGGTTGATGCGTTCGAGCGTAAAGCTTTCCACCATTTCCTTGATGGTCATGACTTCGCGGTCGTCGCCCGGGTTCCAGCCCAGGAGAGCGAGGTAGTTCACGAGAGTCTCCGGCAGGTAACCGAGGTCGCGGAAATCGCCCACGGAGGCGGCACCCTTGCGCTTAGAAAGCTTGCCGCCATTCTTGTCGAGAATCACCGGCAGGTGGCACCATACGGGCGGCTGCCAGCCGAAAGCCTTGTACAAGAGTTCGTGCTTGGGCGTGGAGCTAATCCATTCGTCGCCGCGGAGCACGTGGGTCGTTCCCATCAGGTGATCGTCCACGACGCTTGCAAAGTGGTAAGTCGGGTAACCATCGCGCTTGATGAGTACGAGGTCGTCCAGGAGTTCGTTCTGGTAGCTGATGTGGCCGCGAATCATGTCGTCGAATTCGGTGACGCCCGTTTCAGGCACCTTGAAGCGAATGACAGCCTTTTCGCCAGCGGCAATGCGGGCCTCGGCCTCTTCGCGGGTAATGTTACGGCAGTGGCGGTCGTAACCGGTGACCGGCACATGGCTCTTTTCCTGTTCGGCGCGGACTTCCTGCAGGCGTTCTTCAGTGCAGAAGCAGTAGTAGGCGCAGCCGGCGTCCAGGAGCTTCTTGATTTCGCGGTGGTAAATGTCCAGGCGTTCGCTCTGGAAATACGGACCGCAGTCGCCTTCACATCCCGGGCCTTCGTCCCACTGGAGTCCCAACCACTTTAGGTCGCGCATCAGGTCGTGCAGCGCAGTCTCGTTGTAACGCTTGCGGTCGGTATCCTCGATACGCAGGTAGAACGTGCCACCCATGTGCTTTGCAAAGAAGTAGTTGTAAATAGCGGTGCGGGCGCCGCCCACATGCAGGTAGCCCGTGGGGCTCGGGGCAAAACGCACGCGGACAGGACGGGTAGCAGAATTTTCGCTCATATATTCCTCTTAAAAAATTCAAATATCCCGCGCAACCCTGCGCAGGAGTTTTCCGTGTCAAAAAATAGCAATTTATGGAGCGGAGTTTGCAATGCCCCATGCGTTCCGCAGCCAAATCAGCGCGGTTGCAAAGCAGGCCAGTTCATTGACTGGTTCAAGTAGGTGAGGCGCGTCCAGGTATCGTCGCGGAAGCAGCCGCCCACCATGAGTTCGTCGAGTTTGCCCGTAAAACCGCCCACCTGGAAATCGGTCAGGGAATCGCGAGAACCGTCCCAGTCCGTTTTTTCCGGTGAACCAGAAACCTTTGCGTCGTTCACGTAGAACACAATCTGTTCCTGCGCGCGACTGCTGAACGCCACATAAGTCCACTCGCCCGCCTTGATTCCGTCCGCACCCGAAGTCCAGGAAA
The DNA here is from genome assembly GCF_900143055.1 of Fibrobacter sp. UWR3. Classification (NCBI taxonomy): domain Bacteria; kingdom Pseudomonadati; phylum Fibrobacterota; class Fibrobacteria; order Fibrobacterales; family Fibrobacteraceae; genus Fibrobacter; species Fibrobacter sp. UWR3. The sequence continues at coordinate 165,592 of NZ_FRCW01000003.1, forward strand.
CCTTGTAGCTTGCGGTATCGGCGCTATCCGCAGGATCCGTCACATGATATATTTCCACGACAAAACCCTTTTCGGGAACATAGAGCAGCGCATATTCCTTTGGCTTCTCGAAGATGGTCTGTTCCTTGTCGAGCGCATCAAGTTCTACCCATGTCGAGAAGCAGAAATAACCTTTCACGTCAAAAACGAGGTTTACCTTGTGCGAAGTATCTGCGATAGCAGAATTCTCGGCGACAATAACATCGCCTTCATCAAGTTCCACTCCCCTGCCCACAACACCGTCGGCAGCCACGGCCCCTGTCGGCAGACCTTCGAAGTAGCCCTTTTCCGCTCCATCGTCCACAGGTGCAAGGCCGCTATCGAAATGCCACACCAAAGAATAGCTGCGGTTCGTGGGGAACACATCCTTCGCGTAAGCGGGGTCCATCGTGTTGTCAAAATGGAGTTCCAGGGAATCTGAAACATTCAGCGAATCGACACTCACCCAGAACACGGCCTCCTTGGCAGAAGCGTCAAAGTAAGTCTGCGTAATGGGGAGTTTCTTGCTGCGGTTCCCGTCCTGCGAAACGCGCACGGCTTCCCAGCGGCCGTTCACCACCTCCGCGGAATCGAAAACAATTTCATTTTCTGTCAAGCGGATAGCCAACGGGAAATCGCTCACGACGGTGCCGAGCGAATCGATTCCTTCGGGGAGTGCGAGCGGAGCTTTCAATGTGTACGTCACCGAATCGCCCCAAACTGTCGTTTTGTTTGGTTGTACCGCAATATCTTCAAAACCTACCGGGAACAAATTGTCCATGTAAATGAGAAGATCGAACGTATCTGCCGGGAGGCTATCGACCACGATTTTCCCGTTCTGCACAGAAACCCTTCTGCGAATTGTCGTCCCGATGACGATGGCCTCGCCACCCTGGTTTTCGCGGAACTCGTCCGATACGAGAAACTTGACCGTACCCGGACCTTGCAAAGTGTCATTTACAGCAAGGGGCTCATCCTCTTCGGCGCTCAAGTTCTGCAACAGGAGCATCTGGCCCGATTCCTGGTGGAAAGCCTCGAGAGAAAAATTACCCGACGGGATGGAGTCAAATTCATAGTTTCCGTTTTCATCCGTTTCGGTTTCGAACGCGGAAGGCAGGACCTGTTCAGCCTCGCTTGCGGCAATGATGTTGTAGTTGCCCGGCACGCACTGAACCTTCGCATATGCGGCCGGCTTGCCGTCGTCCAACATCAAGATACCCGCGAGTTCCGGGGAACCCGTCTCGGCGCTGTTGCCCGCCACATCGTCGTTCGAACACGCCGAAAGGAGCGCCGCCGCACACGCGAGGGCACACCAAAGACGACAGTGCGCAATCCATTGTCCGTTTCTCATCTTCACCAATATAAATATAATTCCAATTTGGCTCCTGCGCACGATTCCCCAAAACTTGCCGTTGCCCGCAGACAACGGCTTTTTTGTGAAAAAAACGTGTTTTTTTGTTAAAAACGCAACTTTTCGCCGATTCTTGATGTATATTGAGGGTATGCAAGCCCAGCCACAGCCCCTCAGACTTTCAGAGATTACTATTTCGAACCTGCGTTCCATCCAGCGGCAGACGTTCCCGCTCAGCGGGATTACCGCGCTTATCGGCTACAACAACGCGGGCAAGACGAATATATTGATGGGCATCCGCTGGCTCCTGTCGAAATTTTCGCTCGACATCTCGTTCTTCGACGACCCGAACCAGCCCGTAGAAGTGGAAGGACTCTTCGAGGGGATTTCCGAAACGGTGCTCAACCGCCTCGGCGAAGAGAAGGCCGCCGAAATTACCCCGTTCCTGAACAACGGCTCCATGCGCGTAAAGAAGGTGCAGCGCGTTCCCGGCGAAGTTCCCGAGAACGTGGAACTGTGGGCATTTGTGCCCACGAACCGCAAGACGGAACGCCGCAAGGACTGGGTCCGCTGTTCCGACGCCTTCCGGCACGCATTCCGCAGGCTTTTCCCCGAGCCCATCGCCATCTGGGATTTCGAGGGCAACCAGGCGTTCACCAAGCTTTTGCACGAAATATTCAAGCCGCTCGAAAGGCGCTTCGGCGGGGAATTCAACGACATCCTGAGCAAGTTCAGCGACATGCTGAGCCCGGGCGGCGAAAACCAAGCCGCCGAAATCCAGAGCTTCGACCGCGACGTGAACGAGAAACTGAAGCCGCTGTTCCCGAGCGTGCGCGTGGAACTCGACATTCCCATTCCCACGCTGGAAACCTTCCTCAAGAACGCAACCCTCAAGGTGATTGACGAGGACGACGGTTTCGAGCGCGATATAAACCGCATGGGAGCGGGGAGCCAGCGCGCCATACAGATGGCACTCGTGCGCTACCTCGCCGAAATCAAGAAGCACCACAACAACCATTACCTGAGCCGCACCATGCTGCTCATCGACTCGCCGGAACTGTACCTGCACCCGCAAGCGGTAGAACTCATACGCGTCGCCCTCAAGAACCTCTCGAACGAGGGCTACCAGGTGATATACGCGACACATTCCGCGCAGATGGTCACGAGCGAAGACGTGAGCACGTCGCTACTCATCCGCAAGAACAAGGAACGCGGCACCTACATGCGCAAGCGAATGGAAGATGCCGTGCACCAGGTTATCCAGGATGCGCCGAGCCAGCTGCAGATGCTGTTCAGCCTAAGCAACAGCAACGAACTGCTTTTCGCCGACTACGTGCTTTTGACCGAAGGCAAGACGGAATGGCGCGTGCTGCCCGCACTCTTCGAACGCCTGACGGGGCAAAGTTTCGCCCTCATCAAATGTGCACTCGTGCGCCAGGGAGGCGTGAGCAATACCCGCAAGAGCATGCAGGTGCTTTCGGCGATGGACATGCCCGTGCGCGCCATCGTGGACCTGGACTACGCCTTCACTACGGCCACCCGCGACGGATTCCTGGAGCCGAACGACCCCGACATAAGGTACTGCACGAACCTGTTCCGCGAACTCGCGTTCCACAACCACCTGCGGCTCGTGAACGGAAGGCCCGTGAGCAAGCACAGTAACATCTCCGCATCGAAGGCATACGCCATGATGGCCGCCATGCCCGAGGCGGAGACACCCATCAAGAGCATCCACATGAAGCTGCGCCAGCAGGGAATATGGGTATGGACGAAGGGCGCCATCGAAGAACATCTCGGGCTCGAGGCCAAGAACGAGACCGCATGGAGCAACTTCATCGAGCGCTGCAAGGGGCAGAACTTCGTCAAGAACCTCCCCGACTACGAGGGCATTGAGGCGCTCTGCCAGTGGATTATCGACGGAAGTCGGGAAGTGTAATGAAGTCGCGGTGAAGTTGCTTGTCGCCGTACTTGTCTTCGGTGCCTTCTTGCAACTCTTCGGCAGTATAGCCGCTTGACACGCGTTGCAGGCAAACAACGCGCGCCGTATCGTCGTAGGTAAAGTGGATGCGGAAAGTGCGGTAGGCCAGCACTCCCGTATGTGCGGATTCGTCAACGGTCAAGCGCCGGCGAGTGCTGTCGAAAACACCCTTCGAAAAATTCCCGCGGGAAAGTTGCACCCGTGCAAAACTTTCCAGATCAAAATCGCTGCGTTCCGCAATCCAGCGGTTCTGTGCATCGAAGGGGGCGTCGGCAAGTACCGTCCACAAGTCGCCTTCCTGTTCCTCGACCCAGCCAGCCTTCGCATCCGGGAAGGCATCCGCCATCGGGATATACGGCTTGATGTCGAGCACCGGAGTGCCGTTCAGCAAATCCGCTTCGTCTACATACAAAGTAAGGCCATCAATTTTCAAAAGGCGTACGCAACTGAGCCCGATAGGGTTCGGACGGTAAGGGCTACGGCTCGCAAAGGTGCCTACGCGATCCTTCCCCTTGGGCGGTACCGGCGGGCGCGTCGTCGGGCGCCATCCCACGTTCTCGTGGAACTGGAATATGACCCAGATGCGTTCGAAACCATCCAGGTCGCGGAGCGCCATCTCGAAGTTCTGCCCCGCATTCAGTTCAATGCGGCCCGGATGCCCTGCAAACAGACGCCCCTGCCGAGGAGCCTCGTACTTGTAGACGGCATCGCCGAAAAATGTACCTATCGGGCTGACTTGCATGCAGGAGAACTATTACCTATTCCCGTAGCGGATGTAGTCGATTTTACCGATAAAGAAGCGGTCTTCGTACCGCGACTGATGATGCGGGTCATAGCCGATTCCCAAATCAAACTTCAAGTCGGCAACATCGGCACTAAGCCTTTTCGTGGCACTCACCTTCCCGTCCAGGGATACGGTCAAATCATACTCCTCCACAGCCAAACCGCCCGCATCTGCAACCCTGAATTCCACCCGGGCAACGTGCCATTCGTTCAGGGATACATTCCCCGCCGAAAGAATCGTCCAATTATCCGAACCATGCCGGATATGGAAGTTCAGTTCCGAACCGTCAAGACGGAGCATCCAGCCGCTCACCCCGCTACCCGGAGGGTCTGCCGAAAAGATATTAGAGAGCGGCAAAGTGTCTGTCGGCATAAAGCGGACTTCAAAGGCAAAGTAATAGCTCTTGAAAGAGTCGCTCAGGGGAATGCGCAGGCCCGAAGTTCCGTCAAGCACAAGGGTTCCGTCCTCCACCTTTACGGCAGGCATGTCTTCATCCAAAACGGCATTGTTATTCCCGAAGAAGTCCTCGCCCACATTCGCCGGATCGTCAAATTCATAGGCGACGGAATATTCGGCCAGGATTTCTTCCAGCGACGGCCCCGTAGAAGAATCGTCCGAACAGGCCACCATCGCAAGCGACCACAGCAGCAACACCCCCGCCATCATCTTTCCATATTTCATAGTGCCTCCTTTTGCTTATATACGCTACGATAAATCTAGTAAAATTTCTAAATTTGCATCCGATGAAAGACAAGGCTCAAAAACTGATTGAAAAGTACGAGGAACTGGAATCGGAACTCGGGAACCCGGACGTTCTCGCCGACCAGGCCCGTTACAACAAGATTCACAAGCAGTACAAGGGTATCGAGAAGGCCGTACAGAAGGCGAAGGAATACCTGCAACTGGTAAACGACCTCGCCGAATACAAGGCGGCACTCGGAGACCCGGATCCCGAGATGGTCGCGATGGCAAAATCCGAAATTTCGGATATCGAAAAGAAGCTGCCGGAAGTCACCGACGAACTGCAGATTCTGATGGTGCCGAAGGACCCGTGGGACTACCGCAACGCGACTCTTGAAATCCGCGGCGGTACCGGCGGTGACGAATCGGCGCTCTTCGCAGGCGACCTGTTCCGCATGTACCAGGGTTACTGCAGCCGCATGGGCTGGAAGATGACCATCCAGGATGCGAGCGAAGGCACCGTGGGCGGCTACAAGGAAATCCGCGTGTTCATCGAAGGCGACAGCGTGTACGGGACGCTCAAGTTCGAGAGCGGCGTGCACCGCGTGCAGCGCGTTCCCGAAACCGAGACGCAGGGCCGCGTGCATACCTCTGCCGCGACCGTCGCAATCCTGCCCGAGGCAGAAGAAGTCGACGTGGAAATCCGCGAGGCAGACATCCACATGGACACTTACCGCTCTTCGGGCGCCGGCGGCCAGTACATCAACAAGACGGACTCCGCCGTGCGACTCACCCATATCCCGACAGGCGTGGTAGTGAGCTGCCAGACCGAACGCAGCCAGCTGCAGAACCGCCTGCACGCCATGGAAATGCTGCGCTCCAAGATTCTGGACGCCGTCATCGCGAAGAAGGAACAGGAAGAGGCGGCGAGCCGCAAGGCCCTCGTGGGTACCGGCGACCGTAGCGCCAAGATCCGCACGTACAACTTCCCGCAGAACCGCGTGACCGACCACCGTATCGGCCTTACGCTGTACAACCTGGACAAGGTCATCACCGGTGACCTGGATGAAATCATCAACGGGCTCCAGATGGCCAACGCGCAGGAGAAACTCGGGAAGTTCAACGCTTAAAGGAGATGCCCGCCTTCGCGGGCATGACAAGAAAATGCCGCAGATGACCGTACTAGAAATTCTGAACCGCACCAAAGTCTTCTTCGAGAAGAAGGGCGTGCCCGACGCGCGCCTCGATGCGGAATACATCATCAGCTACGGCCTCGGCATGAAAAACCGCATGGACCTGTACCTGAACTTCGAGAAGCCCCTGACCGCAGCCGAACTCGACACGCTCCGCCCGCTGGTAGCGCGCCGCGCGAACCGCGAACCGCTGCAGCACATCATAGGCGACACGAGCTTCCGCGGGCACATCATCAAGTGCGACACGCGTGCGCTGGTCCCGCGCCCGGAAACCGAGGAACTCGTCGACATGGCGAAGAAATCGCTGGAAGGCGTTACGGCCCCGTTCATCGTCGAAGTGGGTACGGGCACGGGAGCAATCGCGATTGCCTGCGCGAAGGAGATCGAGGGCGCGAAGGTCCTCGCGACAGATATTTCTAACGACGCGCTCGCGCTTGCCCGCGAGAATGCAGCTGCAAACGGGCTCGATACCAACGCCGCCACGACCAGTTCCGCAGCCGCCGGCGATAGCAGCACTGCGGGCGAAAAAACTGCGGGTTCCCTGCAATTCGCGCAGGGTGACCTGCTGGACGCCGTAACGGGCGACATCGTGGCGAAGGTTGCCGGCGCTTCGGCTGGTTCGGCAGGCTCACCAACCTTATCAGCGACCTCGCCTAAAATTGACTGCCTTATCGCGAACCTTCCCTACATACCCGATGGCGAAAAGGGAAAACTCCAGCCCGAGGTAGACAAGTTCGACCCGGAACTCGCCCTATACGGTGGACCCGACGGACTCACGCTCGTGCGCAAGATGCTCCAGCAGACCGAAGGCAGGATGAGCGCGGGCGCCCCGATTTTCCTGGAAATCGGTTCGGAACAGGCCCCCATGCTCGAGGCGGAAGCCGACAACTACCCCTGGCTTGAATTTACCGGAAGCCACAAGGACTTCTGCGGGAACGTCCGTTTCGTCAGCTACAAGGCTAAATAAGCACAGGTATAAACCGCATGGATCCCCACCGCTGCGCGGCGAGGATGACGGCGGGTTACACCCCAACAGGGCAACCGAAGGCAGAAAGCACGTAGGTTTCGCTCTCTCCCATACGGTAGAACGGGAGCAGGGTCTCGTCGTCAGCGAGGGATCCGTCGATGCCGTTCATCTGCAACTGCTCGCCGATACGGCGCTTGAACACGGAAAAGCCGGAATCCCACAGGTTCTTCTCGGGAAGCCTGTAGGCGCGCGCCATGTTGTTAAACCTGTACTTTCTATCCATATTTTACCTCTTTTTCTCAAAGAGAAGCACACAAACGTTCAAGTGCTTCTCTGTGCAGTAAAATATAGAATCATAGAATGTCATAATATGACATTTTCGGCATTTCACTAAATTTTTTCAAAAAAAATTATTCAATGACGGTCGCGACAACCTCGGCATGCCCGACCTTGTCGAGCCCGATTTTCTTGCCGGCGGCGACACTCAGATCAAGAATGCGCCCGTCCACGTATGGCCCGCGGTCGTTCACGCGCACCACGACGCTACTGCCGTTATCGACCCGCACCACCTTGAGCTTTGTGCCAAAGGGCAGGCTCTTGTGCGCACACGTATAGTCATCCTGATCAAAAATCTCGCCACTCGCAGTCTGCTTGCCATGGAATCCGGGTCCGTAGTAACTTGCCTCGCCCTTAATCTTGAGGCCAATTTCCGCCTTTTCGCCCGAGGCATACTGTTTTTCCGGAAACCGCACGTAGCCCTTGCGCGAAGCAATCTTCGCGTTACCGGCAGCACAACCCGAAAGCAAAACCGCAAGGCAAACCAACAGGCTAAAAAAACGCACGTAAGCCCCTACTCGAAATCGTACATGCTGTTGTACGTATTCTCAAGAACCTCGTCTTCCTTGCTCTTGACCTCGGCCTTCTTCTCTTCGGGCTTCTTCGCAAGCGACTCGTAATACTGCGCCGAAAGCCGGTCAATATGCTCAAGGCTCTGGGCTACGCGCTTGCGCAGGCGTTCCAAGTCCATCTCGGAAAGCTTGAGCCGCGTATTCAAGACGCTCGCCGCCTGCTGGCCCCAGCGGGTACGGCCATGCTTGTCGCGCAGTACCCTGTAAACCGCCGCAGCACTGTCCAGGCGTTCGGGGTTCATCTGGAAATAGATTGCCTTCATGTAGAGCGCCTGTATGCCGGCCTCCGTCTCGGGATACTGCTGGTACAGGCTATCGAACACATAGAAAGCAGTCGCATACGCGGTATCCACAAGTTCCATCTGGTCAAGCGGCATTTCCGAGGCAATCGTCCACAGGCTTTCCGCACGCATGTACATCTCGCGCGCCTCGTCGTCGGGAGTCTTCACCGTCACCTTCATACCTAGGTTCACCTGCGCCTGCTTCGCGTACTCGGTGTTCGGGAACTTCTCGATAACTTCCTTGTAGAGTTCCTCGGCCGTATCGACGTCGCCCTTGAACTCGTCGTAGATAAACGCCCTCGCATACGATGCTCGCAACACCTTCGCGGAATCGTCCGTGCTCTCAATAATGTTCGTGAGGCGCGCAATCGCGCTGTCCACTTCCGAAAGCTTGAAAAGGAACAGTTCCGCAATCTGGAATTCCGTACCGAAGAAGCGGTCCATGTTCGGAATGGAATCCTTCTTCATATCGTCGCTCTGCCCGCGCAGGGCAATAAGCCTCCGCAAGGCATCCCTGCGTTCACGGCTTTTCTTCGCCCATTCCGAAATGCTCCTCGAAACAAAGCTCGAGTCGTAGTAGACAATCGCCTTCTCGTAGTCGAGCGTCTTGTTCTGCTCGTAGTCGCCCAGGTTGTAGTAACTGCGCGAGGCAGCCGTCGAACGCGGGTATTCCGTATTCACCTTCTGGAAAATCACGAACGCATCCGGGTAGCGCCCTCCCATCAAGGTAGCCTCGCCTATGCGCACCAGGTATTCCGCCTTCTTGGATTCGTACTCGGGATTCTTGTAGAGTTCCTTGTACTCGTCGGCGCCCTTCAAAAACTCCTGCTTGTTGATAAGGCATTCCGCCGCCTGCTCGCCCGCAGTCTGGCGTTCGCGCACGTTCAGCAGTTCGATTTCCTTTGCCTTGTAATGCTCGCGGGCCTTGTCCCAGTTTTCTTTCTTGTAGTAGAGCCCCGCCAGCCGGAAATGCGCCTTGCCCTTCATGAAGGGCGTTCCCGCAGTATCGGCAAGCACGGCCTCGAGAGCCTCGATGGCCTGGTCCGGGTGTTCGGACTGCTCGTCCAGCAGGGAAAGCAGGTTCAGGCCCTGAAAATAGTACGGGTGGTTCTTGTCCGAAATTACGGGCTCGAGCGCAAAGCGGCTGATGTTGTATTCAAGATTCCTGTAAAGGCAGTAGGCGCGCTGGTATTCCACGGTACGCATGGAGTCGTGATCGGCAAAATAGCGTTCGAACTCGTCGTACTTGATAATCGCCTTGCCCCATTCGCCCTTGTGCCGGAAGGATTCGCCGATAAGGAACACGGCCTCGGCGGTACGCTTCTTGTTCTTGGGGAAGCGTTCGAGCACGCGGGAGCCCTTCTCGATAACCTTGTCGTACTTCTGGCGTTCCTCGCTGGAAGGCGACGAAGCCTCCGCATCGGGCACGCTGTCGAGACGCGCGGTGCGCATCTCGCCCGCCTCGTCGTACAGGCGTTCCGCATTGAACATATGGTTCAGGTACGCACAGCAGGTGCAGCCCTCGAACAGGAAGGCTGCTAAAGCAAGCAGGGCATACGCCATGTAGCGGGTGCGGAACATGGGAATAAAGATACAAAAAGTAGGGAGCGGGAAACAGACCCTAATTAAGAAATGTGGGATGTAAGATGTGGGATGTGTAATTAACCATCACACATCACACATTCCACATTACACATTTTACTCTAGAATTCTTTCAGGTACGGGATGTAGTCGCAAAGCTTGAGGCCAGGCGGGAGCGCCGTCTTGTCGAAACGGACCATGCGGACTTCGGCGGGCTTGCCCACCACGCGGGCGAGAATCTCGAAGTTGTCCTGCGTTTCCCACACGGCGGCATCCAGGACGGTGCTATCGCCGCAATCGGTTTCGCCGGTGCTGCTCCCGATGCCGGAAATACGCGAGTTCTGCTTCAGGAGGCGCGTAAAGACTTCGGGCGCCATTCCCATGTGGTTCGACTTTGCAGAAGAATCGAACACCACCACGTGCACCTCGCGGAAATGATTCAGCGAGTCGAACACGATGGTGTACGTATGCTTGTAGGGCGCCTCGTAGAACGATTCCTGCCACACGTTGGTACGGATGGGTCTGAAGTTCCCGATGGCATATTTCTTGAAGAATTCGCCCGGGGTAGCGCCATAGCGGACAAGGTAATGTCCGAGCATCGTCGTGAAGTCGTGCTCCTTCGTGGGGAGGTTTGCCCCCTTGATGCTGTCGAGGGCGCGGTTCAGGTTTGCGGCAAGCCCGTCTGCCGCAGAAACAGGGGCGGGTTTCGTGACGTTCGCTTCCTGGATGCGCAGGCGAATATCCGGATATTCGGGATCTGCCTTGAGGATTTCCTGGAACTGGATGCGGGCTCGGTCGAACTCGCGCCCCTTCAGGTAGGCAAGCCCGAGCGCCTCGCGCAGCGGGAGATTCTCGGGGTAGCGATCCACGAGCGGCATCAGGATATCTACCGCCATCTGGGCGCGGTCGCGCGGAGTGAGGTTCACGGAAGCGCCTGCACCCGGCGGGGACTTTTCACCGAGGGTCGCTTGCGCCTCGGAAGCCTTGCGGAAATCCGGATTGAACGCGAGCATGCGCTGGTATATCTTGTCGGCGGCATCGAAATGCCCGCGATATTCGGCGAGGTAGCCCTGCAGCAGGTGTAGTTCCATATCGACCGGGAACTGCGTGAGCGCATATTCCACGAGGGCGGAGCAACTGTCCAGCAGGCCCTGGTCGTGATAGAGTTTCGCCATAATCTCGTAGGCACGCGGGTCCGCACCCACAGAGAGGCTTATCGCCGTGCGGCCCTCCACGGAAGCCTGCGCGAGCCTGCCTTCCTGAAGGAGGAGGCGGGCCAGCCACAAACGCGCATCGTAAAGTGCAGGGGCCTTCTCGACCGCGACCTGCGCGAGCTGTTGCGCAAGTGTCGGGTTCGACATGCGGTAGGCGAGCCTACTCTCGATATACCTCGCCACGCCCGTATTCAAGAACCTGTTCTGGAGCATGTCGGCAAACTGCTTCATGCGGAACTCGTCGCGGTCAGACAGCGAATCCATTTCGAACAAAGTATTAAGTTCCTCCCACTGGACTTTCAGGACGTCCGGGTAGATCATGACAATCGCTTCGAAAATTTCGACAGCCGCCTGGTAGTTGCCGCTGCGGGAAAGTTCCACCGCACGGCGCAGTTCGGCCTGGGTCTGCACCGGGAGCGAAGACAGTCCCGCATCGAAATCGGGGGTATCGCCACGCACGACCGACGTGCCGGCCGGGAGCCCGAACGGCACCGCCTCGACAGAAACCCTCGTCGGGCCGAATTCATCGTACAGTCTAAAGCCGCCAAGTGCAAGGAGGGCTCCGCAGCAAACTGCCAGGAACCAGTACGCGGCCTTACGGGCCGATGCCGATGATCGAGACATTAAAGCTCCAGGAAGTCAGCGAGTTTTTCTTTGTGTTCCTTGCTCTTCTGCAAGCGACGCAAGGTCTTGTTCTTGATCTGGCGGACGCGTTCGCGGCTTAGGCGCAGGTCTTCGCCAATATCCTTGAGGGTCGTATCTTCCACGGTGTCGAGACCGTAGAACATGCGCAAAATTTCTTCTTCGCGACGCGGGAGCGAGGCGAGCGTTTCCTGGATGAGCTTCTTGCGCTCTTCCTTCTCCATGTCGTCGTCCTGGTTGCCGTCGGTACCGAGCACGTCCATGAGCGTACTTACCGAGTCGGCGCTGCCGCCACCGACATCGTCACCAATCGGGGCGTCGAGCGAGATATCGACGATCTTTTCCATGACCTCGACGATATCCTTTTCGAACGGGGCAAATTCTTCCATGGAGATAGTCTTGTCGTAGTCGCCGCCGTTGAGCATGAGCGCTCGCTTGAAGCGGTTTACCAGGGCAAGCTTGTTGGGCGGGATGCGGACCGAGCCCACCTGTTCAAACAGGGCCTTCTGGATAGACTGACGGATCCACCACACGGCATAGGAAATGAACTTCACGTCCTTTTCCATGTCAAAACGCTTGGCCGCCTTGAAAAGACCGAGGTTGCCTTCGTTGATGAGATCGAGAAGGGCGAGGCCGCGGCCCTGGTACTTGCGGGCGACGCTGACCACGAAGCGGAGATTGCCGCGAATGAGCCGCTGGAGGGCCGACTTGCGGATTTCTTCACTCTCGTCCGACCGGATAATCGTCAACAAGGCCATCTCCTCCTGCGGGGAGAGGGTCGGGTAGCGATTTAAGTCGCGAAAATAAAGCGCTTCGTTAAAATCACTCATAAACTTTGCACCTATCTATCTTCCATAACCTTTCGGTCAAACAAATATGGTTTTTTACGCCTTTTTCGTCAATTCTTTCAACTTGTCGTAAGGGTAAATTCCCGAGTTGTGACCATCACTGAAGGTTAGCCCCGCAGCATAGCGACCGATGGATTGTACCCTCTCTAACTTTATATCGGCAGGAACGGTGGAATCGTCAAGCAGTTTTTTGCCGGTATGTTCATCGACACAGAGGGCACACGGGCACGCCAGGCGAAGTTCACGTACCGAGCACGCACCTCGCGTACCGTCGTTCCACTCGAACCCAAGCTTGCCATCCTTTGTCCTGAAAATCTTCTTGGGCTGAATCATACTTCTTCCTCCGGCAGTTCCGCGAACTCGTAATTGAAATTCTTGAGCACCTTGTCACCTTCGGCGGCAAACATTGATAGAGTCCGGACCGTCGCATCGGCCGCCTGCAAGAATGCCTTCGCCGATTCGGAGTTCGGGTACCGGAGCACGGCCGGAGTTCCCTCGTCGCCGCAATCGGCAACCGCAGGTTCAAGAGGCACCTTCGCGATGAGCGGTACGCCCCAGCTTTTCGCAATGCGGTCACCGCCACCCTGGCGGAATATGTTGTGGTGCTTGCCGCACTGATCGCAAATAAAATAGCTCATGTTCTCGACGACGCCCACTACGGGTACGCCCACGCTGTCGAACATCGCGAGCCCCTTGCGGCAGTCGGCGAGCGCCACCTCCTGCGGGGTAGTCACCACGACGGCACCCGCCATCGGGCAGTTCTGCGTGAGGGTGAGCTGTATGTCGCCCGTTCCTGGGGGGAAATCCACCAGCAGGTAGTCGAGCTTGCCCCACCGCACGTGGTGGATAAAGTGCTGGATCATCTGCGAGACCATCGGGCCGCGCCAGATGGTCGCCTTGTCGCTGTCCGCGAACATGCACATGCTTACGATGCTGATTCCGCCCTTCGCCTCGACCGGCGCAATCGTGTTGTCCTCGAACACCTCGGGAGCGCGGTCGATGCCGAACATGAGGCCCATGGAGGGGCCGTAAATGTCGGCGTCGAGGATACCCACGCGGGCACCCGAGAGGCTGAGCGCCATCGCGAGGTTCGCCGTTACCGTAGACTTGCCGACGCCGCCCTTCCCGCTCGCTACCGCGACCACGTGTGCGACCTCATTGATGTAGGACACCTTCGGTGCCTGCGCTGCGGTATTGCCCTCGCCCACGCGGCCCTGCGCGGTAAACGTCACATTCACCTCGCTTGCACCGAGGCTTTTCACGATGGCGATGCACTGGTCCTTGAACTTGTCGCGGATGGGGCATGCGGGCGTCGTGAGCCGCAGGTCGAAACTCACCCTGTCGCCCTCTATCTTCAGGTTCTGGACAAAGTTCAGTTCCACGACATTCTTGTGCAGGTCAGGGTCCTGGACCGCCTGCAAGGCATTCAGTATGTTCTGTTCGTTCAATTGCATAATCACCCCGAGAATTTGGGCATGCGGAGGAGGTGCGTCATGCAGGGGGGCCATTCCTCTTCGTAGTGGCTCACCAGGATGATGGTCGTCTCCTTCGAAAGCAGCTGCAACAAGTTAAAAATCTTTTCGCGGTACTCGCCCTTGAGGCCCTGCGTGGGTTCGTCGAGCAGCAGAACCTCGGGCGGGCGGATTGCCGCACGCGCCATGAGGATTACGCGCTTGTCGATGGGAGAGAGGTTGCGGTAGCGCGCCTCCACATCGTCAAAGCCCAGGTACGTAAGCCACTCCTTCGCCTTCGCGCGTTCTTCCCAAGTGGTATTTTCCGCCTTGCATAAATTCGCGGTAAAGCCCGTGCACAGCACCTCTTGCAGGTTCAAGTCCTCGCGGTACTGGAGCGCGAGCTCCGGCGAGAAGAACCCGAGTTTCGCCTTGTGGTCCCAGATGTTGAGGCCATGGCCCGGGCGCATTCCCAACAAAGTAATGTCATTCTTGTAGATTTGCGGGTGATCTGCGGTAAGCATCCCGAGGAGAGTGCTCTTGCCGGCACCGTTCTCGCCCATGACCGCCCAGTGTTCGCCCTTGCGCACCGTCCAGTTCAGGTTCTTGAGCACCGTCGTATCGCCGAACTGTACATTGACATTCTTCAAATCGAAGAGGATTTCGCCCACCGCGTCATCAGGAAAAGCGGCATTCTCACTCTTTCGTCTTTCGTCTATCGTCTTTCGTCTAAGCTCAACAATCTCGTAATCCTTCAGTTCCGCCTTCGTAAATTTCGGCTTCGCGACTTCGGAAGGCAACTCGCCTTCATATTGCGTGAAGGTCTTGTTCGCATACACGAACGCGGGAATTTCCGGGAGCAGTTCATCTTCGCGGGCAAGGCGCACGGCAACTTTCAGGCCCGGGCGCCTGCAGAGTTCCACCACGCTTGCGGCAAGGTGCCTGCGGTACTCCGGATCTAGCCCTCCGAACAAATCATTGAAGTAGACCCATTCCGGGTTTTCCATCCACATGCGGGCAAGCAACACACGGCGCAGTTCCCCGTTCGAGAGGCTAAGCAGTTTGCGGTTGAGAAATTCCTCGGAAAGGTCAGCAATCTTCAAGGCTTCTTCCAGCTTGTCCGGGTCCGTCTCCGGCCATGCCATGTCATCGATGTAGCGGTCCGTCTGCAAGAAGAATTTCTTTTTCAACAGCAGGTGACGCACCAGCGGGGCTTCCTCGTCGTGCAGGCTGATGAATCGCTGCTGGAAAAACGGAGCCAGCGCATGCTGGATTTTCCGCTGCATCGCTTCCGACATCGTGGAAACATTCTTCCGCTGGTTCAAAAAATGAGTAATGACCCGGTCAAGGTCCTCCCCCTCGGTGCTGAAAATCTGCACCTGCGGGAACATCTCAATCAGAGCTTCAAAACGCTTGAATTCCATATATACAAAGATAGAAAATGAGACAAGAGAGGGTTAATCAAAAAACCTCCCCGGCCGTAAAGCCAGGAAGGTTATTGGAGTGTGGATGTGTGAACTTTCTAGAACTTGCTGAAGAATTCCCATGTGGCCTGCGGAACCCAGGACTTGTTCTGACCAGGATCCTTGTGGTCCCAGATGTGGCCGCCATTCTGCGTGCACCAACGGACCGGGAAGCGTTCTTCAACTGTCGTGTAATCGTAGCAGACGTGCGGACCACTGCCACCGTATTCCTGAGCCTTTTCATTCTTGGCCTTGCCGTTTTCGGAGTTGAGTTCCAGGATGATGTCACGAGCGGCGCGACCCATTTCAGGGCGGCAAAGGTCATCTTGCAGGCCGAGCACGCCCATCCAGCCGATGCCCATCTTCTTGCGCTGCGGGAGCCAGATGTTGCGTTCTGCAGTCTCGTACACGGCAACTGCACGGAGCACATCCTGGTGGTTCCAGGAAAGGCCGTTACTGAACATAGAACCGTAGCTGAAGCCCGTAGAGAACACGCGGCTCGAGTCAATGCAAAGATTGCTCTGCAAATCGGCCAGGAGTTCATCGAAGAGCAGGTAGTCATCCTGACCCCACGGGGCCTGATTTCCGTTGCCTTCGGGAGCGACATAGATGGCAGTCTTCTGGGTATCAAGCGGCTTGAGGCCATAGTAGCCTTCCTGCTGCACACCACCGGCCCAGCCGCCCATGCAGTGCATGCCGAAAATGAGCTTGTACGGTTTCTTGTTGTCGTAATTGTCAGGAATGTCGATACGGATGGTACGCTTGCCCTTGCTCCACTGGAATTCGTAACTGCCGTTCTTCACGCGGTTCCAGGTCTTGCCGCAACCACGTGTGGGCACCGGATCGTTCTTGAGGCCCCAACCGTAGGCATACTGCGGCTGAGCGACCTTCTTCTTGAGCGTGAGCGTGAGGTTGGTATCAAGGTTGTAGAGTTTCACGCTGAGCGTGTCGAAACCATCCTTGACGACGCGCAAGATATCGGAGTTGTCAATCTTGAGGAGAGCCTTTGCGGAAGTCTTGTCACCGAAGGAGGCGTTAAAACTTCCATCGGCGGTGAACTTGAAATTCTGCTGGGCGCTCCCCACGCGGACGCGGGCGAAATACGTACCGTGCGCCTTCACGGAAGCCTTCATGTCGACAGAACCCGTACCGTACAGGGTTTCGTTGAGCAGGCGGTTGCCCACCATGTCGAAAATCTGCACCTGCACCGGAGCGCTGGAACTCTGCGAGTACGAAAGCACGCCGTTATTCACGGACAGGGAACCAACCATACCGGAGTTCGCCATTGTCAGGGCCTGCGGGTCTTCCCCTTGGAAGGAGAACACGCCATCGGCATCCGTCTTTGTACTGAGTTTCTTCTGGACAAGGGTAACGTCAGCGTCCTGGACAGCCGCCCCACTTTCGTCTTTCACCTTGCCTGTAAGGGTAAATGCATTTGCCGCAATGGCAGAAATAGCCATGGCGACGCCGAAGGACACACCTGTCCATAGAGTATGTTTCATACCAAACACTCCTTTAGAGTAACACCTGGTACCAAAACTACCCTATTCCAAGTGACATCGCTCACATGGAAATTCAAATTCCGTGGACAATAAGTCCACAACCAAACGTTTACAAAGTAGTCATTGGTTATTAGTTATTGGTTTATTCGGGTATAAAATGTTTTTTGAGGGTATAAAATGCTTATTGAGGGCAAAAAAAGCTTTTTGGGGACAAAATAAGCAAAAAGAACCGCCCCGAAAGGCGGTTCCCTGATGTTAGGAGGAGAACTTATTAGTCAATGGTCGTTAGTCATTGGTCATTGGCAAATCTGGCATCAAACGTTTATTGCAGGGTTTGAGACGCAGCGGAATAGCGACGAATTAAACGGCCCGCACGGGTGTATTCCACGACGATGACGCGGACGGCGGGCATCTTCGCGGGCATCCTGTCGCCAGCAAACAGCGGGCGCCCCTGCATGTCGAAGATGCGGTAGAAGGCGGTCTCGGCCTCGGTCGCCCAGTTCGTACGTTGCGCAATCAGGGTCGTTCCACTGCTCGATTCCACGATTTCACCCGAAGATGATTCCGGTTCAGCACTCGAAGACGATTCGGGAGCGTTCGGGTCGGTCACCACGATGCGGCCGCTCTTGACAAAGGTCGAATCGTTGTTGGTGGCCGTGACGGTGAAGGCATATTCGCCAGCCGCAGTGGGAGTGCCGCTGATAGAAATCTTGCGGTTTTCCTTATCGATGCTGGTCGTAACGCCCGTCGGGAAGCCCTCGGGCACGACCGTCTCGGCACCACTCCAAGTGTAGCAGAAATCCACAATTGGTTCGCCCAGATTGATGCTCTGGCTGCTGGAACCGGCCCCACACTTCACAACCTCAGGGTAGGCAGTCCCTTCGACGGAGAAGGTCACGAACGCGGACATCTGCGAAAGGCCAGAATTGTCCGTCACAACAGCGACCGCGGAATACACGCCCGGTTCAAGCCCACTCGCGTTGACCTGGTAGGGAGCGCTTGTCGCAGAGCCGACCAAAGTATTGCCCACATAGAAGGCGACGCTCTTTACGGAACCGTCGTTGTCCTTTGCATCGGCCTTCAAGGTCACCGTCGCACCCACTTCGAACTTCGCACCCGACGCAGGGGCGGTCATCGAGACCGTCGCCGCCTTGTTGCTCAGTCCGAAAGCCTGGTTGTATTCGGGCATCTTGCCGTAGCGGCCACCCACGCCCACGAGTTTCGGGAGGTCGGTAGGAAGGCTTGAATTGCTGCGTAGTTCGTAAGAATAAGAAGGCGTAAAGACATTGTCGTTGAACGCCGACGCTTGAGATGTTCCATTGTTGTTATAGGGGGTGGAGCTCTTTGCTCCGGTGACCGTCGTATTCTTGAACTTGATCAAGGAAAAGGCATCCTTTCCGGCCACCTGAATTTGCGGATTTTTCACATAGTTGTTTTCGTAAAGGACTTGCGTCTTCTTGTCGCTTTTCCCGGAGGCATCAATCACATGCCAGTGGTTGTAATCCACATAGGAATTGTAGATGTGGACCATCGAGGCGTAGGAACCATCCGCCTCGCTCGTCACCTTGGGAACACGTCCGAAAGAATTGTGCCAATAGACATTTGCAAAAGTCAGCTGCGCCGTTTCGACCAGGTGCATATACGGATCGTAATAGTAGCAGTTGTACTCGTTGCTGCCATCATAGTCTAGATACGAAACGGTGATGCCCTTGACATATTCCAAGTCCATGCCGTCGCTAATCCACTTGTAGCTGATGTGGTCGAACCACATATTTTCAACTTCCTTGCCGCCGCTACCGCTCACTTCGAGACCATCGCCCCCCTCGATAAGGTGCGGGTTCACATCGTAAAGGGCCAAGTTGCGATAAATGTTGTTCTTGGCACCTTCGTAGGAACGGTTTGACCACGAAACACCGCGCATATTTGCGCCACGGCCCATACCCACGAGGCTTTTGTTGCCCTTGGTCGTAATCCAGTTGCTCCAACTCTTGATTTCACCCGCAGACACCATCGTGGTCTGTTCGCTAAGGCCGGAACAGCTGTTCTGCGTAAAGCTGATACGGTAAAAGGTGTTATTGGAATTGACAGTGTTGCCACAGGAAGACTTGCACCAAGTCCATCCCGAATTGGCGGCAGATGTGGCCGCATCTACGAACTTTCTGAAGTCGTAAGTACCTTCGGGCACAAGGATTGTCACCGCATCGTTACTCTGCATATGCTTACGAATAGTGGCGGTATCGCTCGCGATGACGATGTTACCCGCATCGCCGCCGGTGGTATTGGCGCCGAAGCCTTCGGCCTTCACGTTGAACGTGAAAAGCAGGACGGCCGTCGGGTCGGTTTCCGCGCCGCTCCAAATCCACTTGGCCTGCGTATTCGCTGCAAATCCCGTAAGGGCAGCCCCGCTCGGGAGCTTGTTGTTCGCATAGTTCAGGGTTGTCGCACCACCCCACTGGCTAAGGTCGCGGCCCTTGTTTTTCCAGGAGTTGTTGCCGACAGTCGGCTTTGCCTTCCAGCCGCTGCCGGAATAATAGGACTTGTCGAGGTCATCAATCTGCACCATTACGCCGGGGGCACCCTGACCGTTCACGCCCACGACAGAAATCGCGTTCTCGCCGGGAAGGAAGGTCATCGGCACAAAGCGCACGCGGCCCGCCTGGTTGTCTTCGGCAAGGAGCGCACCGTTATGGTAGAGCCTGTAGCCGCCATCGGCCACAATCCAGATACCCGGACCCTCGCCCGCATTGTATGTCGCGGCCACCAGCTGCGAACCCACCTTGTCACCACCACCGTAGGCGGCGTCGCCCGGAAGCGACACCACCTCGGAGGGGCTTATCGCCGCGGCGGCAACCCACACTCCACACGCCACGGTACCAAACATCCTTTTCATCATAATACACCCTTTCCCGGACAACGCAGACATCTGCACAACTTTCGCGGGAACTAGATAAAATCTACCTTGAAAAAGTGATTTTGCCCACACTTTTCTTTTACTCCCCCAATTTAGCGTTGTTCCCGGACAACGGGAAAACTGCCCCGAAGCACCCCCTCCCACGCTTTTTTCTTACATTTAGGGCATGGGCGAAAAGAAACCGTTAAAGAAAATCTTCGAATACCTGGACTACCGGGAATTCCTGAAAGATTACTACAATGCCAAGAAGGAGGCGAACCCCGCCTTCTCGCTCCGCGTGTTTTCTGACAAGATCGGTTTCAAGGCCAAGGACTTTATAAGCCGCGTGATGAACGGCGACAAGAACCTTTCGAGCCAGAGCATCCCCAAGGTCGCAAGCGGCCTCAGGCTCGGCAAGCACGAGACGGAATTCTTCATAGCGCTCGTCAAGTTCAACCAGGCAGAAACTACCGAAGAACGCAACGGCGCATTCGGCGAGATGCAGGCCGTACTCAAGGTGGTGCGATTCGCCGAAAAGCAGCACCTGCTGGGGCACGCGCAGTACATGGTTTATAGCCACTGGAGGCACCTTACCATAAGGAGCCTCATCGGCATGTACGGCTTTGACGGAGATTACGAGGCACTCGCCAGGCGCGTACACCCGCGCATCACCGCCGAAGAGGCGAAGGCTTCCGTCAAGTTGCTCGAAGACTGCATGCTCATCAAGAAGGGCAAGAACGGCAAGTACGCGCTGACGGAGAACGCGATTACCACGGGCGACCGCACGTCGAAACTCGCTCTCCGCGGGTTCCACCAGGATTGCCTGAAGCTCGCCGCCGATTCCATCGACCGCGACCCGCCGGGCACACGCCACATTTCAGGGCTCACCCTCGGGATAAGCCAGGAAGGCTACGAGCGCATCGTGGAACGCATCAATGCATTCCGCAAGGAGATTGCGCTTATTGCCGAAGAGGACGAGAACAGCGACAAGGTTTTCCAGCTGCAGTTCGCGCTGTTCCCTGTCGGCGGCAAAGACTAGGGAGCAGGCGCTTCTACAGAATCTATTCCCTCAAACACGATCTCGTCGATTTCGAGGAAACTGCCGCTACTGGCAAAGATGCTCACGAACCCGATTTCGTGGGCGATATTTTTCCATTCCACCTGGTACACGGATGCATTTAGCTTTTCCCTGCCGGGCCTGAACACGAATTCCTTCCAGGCGGTGTCGGCAGTCGCGTGCCAGAGCGATTTCTGGAAGTTATTGTCGCCAAGATCCTTGTAGTGTTCCAGCGCGAAACTGAAATCGCAGTCCCCGCGAACCTTCATGCGGATGGCGGTGAGCGCGCTCAGGTCGTAATAGCCCGTGTCGAGCCCGAGATGCGTGCCGAGAAGCACGTAGCCAGAATCGCCCAAATCGAACTGCAGGGAAAGATGTTTCCCGCGGGCACCGTCCACGATGGCACCGCCGAACCCGCCTACAGAATCAGGCTTAATCCAGGTTGCCGTACCCGAGGCGATATAGTACCAGCCGTAGTTCTTGTAAGTCTTCGCGAGGTTGTTCAGGCTGTCGCCATCGTCAAAATCCTCGAAGACGAATTCGCGGGTCTTTCCGGGAACGTTCACGAGCGTGTCGGCTTCGGCTCCTGCTTCGAGCGAGAACGTGGCGACAGCGGAATCTCCGGCGACCACGGTGAACATGCCTGCGGGGACGTGAGCGAATACGTAATCGCTTCCGGAGCGCGAGGCCATGTAGGGGGTAGATTCCAGGCGCAGGAATTCAAAGACCTCTTCGTCAGTCGTCGCTCCCGTACGCAGCGTGAGCGATGCCGACGGGGCGAGCTCGATTTGCGTCGCAATTTCGGTCTCGGAAATGGCGGGCTTGAATTCGCTCCAGTTCATGAGTGCGGAATCTGCCCCGGCGATACCTTCGACAAAGCAGTTCCCGCTGGAACATTCTTCTGCGAGCGAATCGAAGTGGGCTAGTCCCGAATCGTTGGCGACGGCACTATTGACTACTGCAAAATCTGCCTTCGAATACAGGGTAACACGCGCCTGAGGAATCGGATCGCGATTTACATCATACACCGCGACGGCAATCCCGTTCGTCGTCTCGCTCGTGGCGCCTGCAGTCTCGGAGCCGCTGTCGGAACAACCGGCAAGCAAGGTCACGCCCAATATTAAACACTCCACAGCCCTTTTCATCGTTCTTCCTTTTTCATCATCGGGAACAACTGGAAATTTAACTGATAAACGCTGTCGCAAATTTGCGAAGGCATCGCATTGACCACATTTACGATGGATTTTCGCGTCTCGGCGAGGATTTCGCGGATTTTTTCAATCTGTTTCGAGTCGAGCGCCATCGTGAGCGTGCTGATATCGCGCTTTTCCTTGGGGGTATCGGCGATGGACTTGCGGGCAAGTTCCGCAATGCTCGCCTGGTAGTCGCTGATGCAGGCGCTCAGCCAGTGTTCCTTCGTCTTGAGGTGGGCCTCGGTAGGCACCACGCGGCCGTCCTTGCGGGTATGCGCGAGCCCGAGCTGCAACAGCGCGTCTACTGCGGCCTGTACCTGCGTGGCGGTGAGTTTCGGGACGCTGCTCTCGCCAAGCTTTGCGGCATCCTGCGGGCCACGGTAGTCGAACACGTCGAGGGCCGAACGTATCATCGGGTAGAACCACTGCTGAAAGTAGCGGTAGCGGGCCTCGTCCAGCTCGCGGCAGGCGGCAGGGCGCATCTTCTGCAGCGTCTCGAAATGCTTGCGCACCTGCTCGTCGGTTTTCGCCTTCCCGTAGGCGACCATCTCGCGGAAATACTCCGCCTTGGCTTCCTTGAACCGGAAGAACTGCACAAACGTCTCGATGCACTTGGGCGAAACGTGGCGCTTGCCCTGCAAAATCTTTACCAGGAGGCTCGCATCCATGTTGACCGCAGTGGCAAACACGCGGTAGCTGAACGTCGGGTCCAGCGACTTTTCCAGTTCGTAGAACTCCTGCAAAAACTTGCGGTAGTCGGAATAGTCGTATATGTTGATCTTGTTTTTCGAAAACATGGCGGGCCTGCCGGTATAAATATAGTTTCTCGCTATTAAATTTCCAATTTTTTCGGGTCAATT
Source organism: Fibrobacter sp. UWR3 (assembly GCF_900143055.1). NCBI lineage: Bacteria > Pseudomonadati > Fibrobacterota > Fibrobacteria > Fibrobacterales > Fibrobacteraceae > Fibrobacter > Fibrobacter sp. UWR3. The sequence continues at coordinate 188,454 of NZ_FRCW01000003.1, forward strand.
TGTAAATTTTTTCACAACAATGTTGACTTTTTTGTCCACACCCGTGGACATTTTACTGGCGGCAACCCGCAAAACAAGGTATATTCAGTATAACCAAGGAGTTCTAATGAATATCGGCCTTAAATTCGCAATTCTCGGTCTGTGCGTCTCGACGGCGGCATTTGCCACCAAGTACGAGGCGGAATCGGCAACGCTCTCCGGAGGTGCCAAAAATGTCAACGCCTCGGGTGTTTCAGGCACGGGGTACGCCGACATGCAGGAAGGCAACATCACCTTCGCAGGCGTCACCGCAGAAAAGGCGGGCAAGTACCAGGTGACCATCCGCTACAAGGCGGGCGATTTCAAGGCGAACTACATCGTGGTCAACGGCGCCACCTCGGGCACCGTCGACTTCGAGGCAACCTCCAACTGGTCCGACGTCTCGACCGTCGTCACGCTCAAGGCGGGCACGAACACCATCTCGCTCGAAAAGTACTGGGGCTGGATTAGCGTAGACTATATCGACGTGGAGCCCTACGAATCCTCCCCCTTCAAGATTTCCGCGACCCCGGTCACCCCGAACGCGACCGAAAGCGCCGTGAAGCTCTACAGTTTCTTGCGCGAGAACTTCGGCAAGAAGACGATTAGCGGAATCATGACCGGCGACATGAGCGGCTACACACTGGGCGCCGACTTCAAGACCCACGACGACGTGAAGTACATCTACACGCGCACGGGCAAGTACCCGGTACTCGTCGGCCTCGACTTCCTTTTTGCGACAGGCCCGAACGCTTCCGGCAGCTGGAACATGGAATACACCGACAAGGCTATCTCCATTGCAAAGGGCCTCTGGAAGGCTGGCGGCATTCCCGCATTCACCTGGCACTGGAAAGACCCGCTCGACAAGGATGACGCGTTCTATATCCAGGGCGCAGACAACGGCCAGGGATACACGACATTCGATTTTGCGACCGGATTCAAGGCCGGCACTACCGAATGGAACACCGAAAGTGCCGCCTACAAGGGAATCATCGCCGACATCGACCACATCGCCGACTACTTCCTCGAACTGCAGAAAGAAGGCGTGGCGGGCATTTTCCGCCCCCTGCACGAAGCGGGCGGCAAGTGGTTCTGGTGGAGCATCAATTCGGGCGACCAGTTCGCGGCCCTCTACCGCCTTGTCTATGACCGCATGGTAAAGGTCAAAGGCGTAAAGAACATGATCTGGGTGTTCAACCCCGAAGGGAGTACCGTCACCTCCTGGAATCCGGGCAGCGAATATTACGACGTGCTCTCCATCGACATCTACAACAGCGCAAACGACCATTCTAGCAACGCAAGCGCCTTCGACAAGTTCAAGAGCGCATCGAACGGCACGAAGATTCTCGCACTCAGCGAAAACGGGCCTATCCCCGACGTGAACAACATGCATACCGACGAAGCGGTATGGAGCTGGTGGATGCCGTGGTATAGCACCTGGAACGGAACCTGGCCCGGCCAGACGAAGGACGCCGTGTGGAAGAGCAACATGGACGACGAGCGAATCCTTTCTCTCGAGGACATGCCCGGCTGGGACAACTACACGGCGGACGTCACCCCCGATACGACAGTAACGCCTCCCGACTCCGGCACGACCCGCATCGCGACAGTTCCGCGCCTGCTCGGCACGGCCACGACCGTCGGCATCTTCGACATGAACGGCCACTACGTGGGACTCACTACGCAGGGGCTTCCGCAGGGCCGCTACATCGTGCGCCAGCAGGTGCAGGGCCACATCGTGAATACGGTTTACCTCAAGAAGTAAAGGACAGAAAGGGAAGTGTATGGGATGCATGAACAAAAAAGTCGTTGTCGCCTCAGTGGTGTGTTTCTGGGTTGGTTTGGCAAACGCCATAGTCCCGAACAAGCTGGTTTCTGGCGGTTTGCCGGCACATACGGGGGCGGCAACGACCGATTACTTGACAGACGGTTACCTCACGAACTGGAAGAGCAGCAGCGCCAAGGAAATCGCGCTGAACGTGGGCGAAGGCCCCACGAAACTGCGAATCAACTGGGAATCGTACGGCGATTGCGCCTGGGCGACCGACTTCACGAGCGGCTGCGGACATAGCGGTGTGGCCCTTTCAAACTTCAAGATCCTGACATCGGCAAATTCCACCGACGGCAACGACGGCGACTGGGAAGTGGCTGCCACCATCGAGAACAATCCCGTGATGGCGCGCGGTGTCGACATTGAATTTGCGGGAAAGTCGTGGTTCAAGTTCGTGAGCGAAGGCGACGTGGGCCAGATTCTCGAAATCGAGGCGTTCGACATGAGCGCGGGCGGAACCGACACGTGGTTCTTCATGGGCACGAGCATCAGCCAGATGGGAATCAAGCAGCAGGATACCGACTCCACAACGGCGCAAATCATTCACGCGAAGTTCCCGGAATACACGCCCGCTATGCTCCGCGGGGGCATCGGTTGCATCAACAGTTCCGAGGTCGTCGAGCACTTGGGCGAATACCTGGAGTACGCAGGCAACGTGAAGTTCTGGGCCATCGAGATGGGCACGAACGATGCCTGGGGCGGCGGCGACTGGAACCTCGCCACATACAAGAAGAACATGCAGACGATTATCGATTCGGCGAAGGCGCACGGAATTACGCCCATAATTGCGCGCATTATCGCGACAGATTCTTCCAAGGCGGGCTGGCAGGTGAACCCCGCATTCCTCGAGGCCGTCGACAACCTGACCGAAGAAAACAATCTCCCGAAGGGTCCCGACTTTTTCGCCTACTTCAAGGAGCATCCGGAACAGCTCGCGAGCGACGGCGTACACCCGAACGGCGACAAGAAGGGCGGGCAGGCGATGCACCACCTGTGGGCCGAAGCGCTCGCCCCGCTGTACGCCGCGGGCGATACCACCTGCAAGGATTGCGCAACGCCTCCCGACAGCACGGAACCGCAAGGCATCGCACAAGGAATTAGATTCTCGGCACCCCGCATCTACGCGCAAGGCCGGAGCATCGTTATCGAGGGGCTAGGCGATGCACCCGCAAGCATCATCCTGGTTTCTGCGACGGGCAAGGCAGTCGCGCAGAGGAATTCCACAACAGGGAGCGAACGGTTCGAAAGACTCCCGATGGGGCAATACATTGCCATAATCCGAAGCAAAAATGCCGCCCAGACAAGCATAGTACAAGTAAAGTAAATAATTTCCTAAACCAAACAAAGAGGCATCCCGAACGGGGTGCCTCTTTCCTGTTACAGGCGCTTCACTGCAAGAATGCGGTTCCCGGCAGTCAGCCGCACGACATGCGCCCCGCGGGCAAAGTCACCCAGCTGCAGCACAGTGGAATTACCCGCAAAGCGGCCCGCATAAAGCTGATGCCCCTGCACGTCAAACACGCGGATTTCCTTCTCGCCTTCAATGCGGGCAACAACTCGAAGCACGCCGCCTTCAAGCGTCATGTGCACCTGCGGGGCAAATGCACCCGCTACGACGCCCGTAATTTCTTCAGACGAACTCACGCCGAGCACGATGGCGGAACTGCTCGAAGATTCGCTGGAACTGGACTCTACAATTTCGCTGGAACTGGAAGAACTTTCGGCCACCGACGAACTCGAAGGCCAGCCTTCCACGCCGTCCCACTTCACCTTGAAAGTGACTGCGGAATCCGTCTCGGCAATATCGTAAATGCGAAGCCCGAGGTTTTCGCGCGCATAAGTCACGAATTCGTCAAACTCCGTGACGTCCTTTATTCCGGGGAACGGATCACCCTTCAAGTATTCATCTTCAAGCGTAGGCGCCCGATAGGTATACCAGCCGTTCCTGACCGTTTGCAGGCCATCATCCTTGTCCGAGCGAATCAGGTTCATGCGGTACGCGTCCTTCACGTTTACCTTGTTGTTGTCCCAGGCACTGGCGTTGTAACTCACGCGCCAGACAAGCAAGCCGCTATTCGGGAGAGGCGTTATTTCATCGTATTTTGCGCGATAGTCAAGAAAAAAGTATTCGTTCTTGTTCGTGGAGGGGATAAGAATGGCATCGTTCCGGTCAATCCCGTACAAAGTAATTTCTCCATTCTGCTTTTCGAGCACGCGCGGGGTAAGCCACCCGAGCGAATAGCGTTCAAAGGCGGTGAGCCTCGGGGGAGCGGTCCCCGCAAGAAGGTCATTTTCGGCATAGCTATTGTATTCGCCCATGTCCATCAGCGACCATATAAACGGCGTCGACTGGTCATTCATGTCTTCCGTGTTGTAGAAGTCGGGCAAGCCGAGCACATGGCCATACTCATGGACAAACGTGCCTATCCCCGCAAGGATCTTGGTAGACTGGCCATACTGCGAGTAAGCATTCCCGCTTATCTCGTTGGAACACGCATAATGGGAAACATAATAGCAGTTCCTGCTCCACCCACTACAATTTCCCGCAACAGCAATCGGATTTACGTAGGCCGCCTGCGGCCAGATAGCGTCCTCTACACCCGTATCGGCTTCACCGATACCCGCATAGATCATGTACACGAAATCCACATATTTGTCGCCATCGTTGTCGTACAGAGTAAAGTCAACGTCAGGACGCTGCTTGATTAGATTAATGGCCTCGGTAAATGCGGAATCCGGATAATCGTAGTAGTTGGCACCATCGTAGGTAATCTGGAGAGTCCCATAATAGGACCGGGTATTCGAAAGCGTTACCGGGGCCAACACGTCGAACGTGGGCTTGAACGCCCCCATGGAATTCGCGACATAGTAATCACGCACGCTCCAGTGCATTCCATTTTCGTGATAGCCCTCCTCGTTCATGTAGCGGCTGAAGTCGGCCTGCGGGTCGCTAGACTTGAACTTCACGTCACTAAACTGCACAAGGATTATGAGCCCGCGAATTTCGCCAGTGGTCATGCTCTGCGTAAACTTCGGGCGCGTCGCTATCTGCACCACATCGCCTGTCGGGGTCGCTACGGCAGCACGGAGGGGAGCCGCCCGAAAGGGTACAGCATTTAGGGAAGCCGTATCGGCCTCGCCTTCCTGAGGAACATCAAACCTGTGTGGCGGGCGCCTCCTATCGCGCCCCCTCTTCTGGAATTCCTTGAGGATTTTTTTCGAATCGCGAGTCTCGTTGAACTTGCGTTCCTTGTCACCGCGCTTGTCCCGATGGTGGAACCGCATTCCCGTAGGCTTCCCTTGTTCATCGGCGTAGTTCCAGTACCCGAGGGAGTCGCGCGCAATAAGTTCGCTATCCTCTGAAACGGTGTAATGGAAGTGCTCGTTTCCCATCACGCGGATCTGCACTACGGAACCATCAGGCTGCTTCGATTCGATGAGTCCCGGATAAGCGGGCACGGCAAACGCAGCGCCACAGAAAGAAAGCGCAAGAACCGCAAAAACGGGGAAAGACCTAAAAAAGTTCATAAGGCACCCAATACACTTATATGACATAATATATGTCAGAAAGTAGCCAAAAGAACCATGAAAACTTTTTTTTCTGTGTAAAAAAAGAGATCGGAGGCGAAATCGCCCCCGTTTCGTGCAAAAAAGCCCCGTTTTTAGCGGACAAGCACCTTCCTTGCGCCGAAGCCGTCAACCTTCACCAGGTAAGCACCGCTCTTCACGGATTCAAGGCCCAGCGTCGCGCGGCCCGCATTCAATGTACCCGAGGCGACCTTCGCGCCATCGAGCCCAAGCACCGTCACCGTAACGCCGTCCTTTGCGCCGGCGGCACTTACCGCAAGCACACGGCCCTGCAGGTTCACGACCATAGCACGCGTAGCCACCGTCGCCTTCCCCGGAATGGAGACCGGCGGCTCAATCGACTCCGGCTTTTCGTCATAGCGGGTGGCAAGTGCCATCAGGAACCACGTGGTATGCGGAATCCACTGTTCATCCCAGCGCCACACCTGCCACGATTCCTTCATCGAATCAAATCCCACCGCGGCGACACCGTCATCGGTCCAGGCGATTCCGGAACCATCCTTGTTCTTGCCGGTAATGCCGTTCGCGATACCGCCCTTGAGCGTCGCGTCGTATTCAGACTGGCCGTCATATTTCTGGGGAACCTTCTTGCCAAAACCATACATCATGCACGTGGCGTACGGGTTCTTGCCCAGAATCCAGTCGAGCTGGTCGGTCGCATATTTCTGCACGCTATCCGCAACATCCCCATCCAAGGCGTGGGCGGCATACATCGCAGCAGTAGCAAGGCTTGCAAGGCGGGCATCCTCGCCCTGCCACCAGTAGTTGCTCTCGTTGTCATGCGGGATAAAGAAACCGTCCTTGATAGAGCCCTGCGTCTTGTAGGTCTGACGGGCATAGCCGAACGGGTTTTCTACCTTGTTCGTAATACCGACAAGCCAGTTCAAATGCGTCTTGATGGCATCCAAGGCCGCGACCGCATGGGGATTGTCGCAACTAACCCCAATCATGTCCACGCAGTACCAATCAATAAGTCCTCCTTGCATCGTCACAGTAATCTTACTTTCGATTTCGGCATAGCGGACAAGCGCCACCAGCGGGAGACCCGCATCGCTTGCATGCCAGAACGGACGAGTCTTGGCATCGTCGCTCCAGAAGTACCCATCATCGCTCAGGCGTCCAATAAGGTTTGTCGCACGGGCGCGTGCATCCTTCAGGTAATCCACCTTCTCCGTCGCCACATAGAGTTCCGTTGCCGCAAGGAGTGCAGTGTAATCGTCAATAATGTTTTCCTTGTGGTCATCGCAGTACTCACAGGACTTGCCGATTCCCTGCTTTTCGGACAAATGAGCGTAGGCCTTCTCGGCTGCGGCAAGGTACTGTTCGCTAGTGAAGTCGCCCTTCACGCCAAGTTTCGATACACGCGCAAGGCCCGCAATCGCCATGCCACCGCCTTCGCGGAAGGCCGTCTGGTAATCCGTACTCTTGATGCCGTCGGAGCCCGAGAATGCGCAAAGTTCGCGCTTGCCCGTCGGGGAGCCCCAGTTGTCGAACACCGTCATGTAGAAGAAGCCCTGGTCATCGAGCATGCGCACCAGGAAATCCGCACCGAAGGCAGCCTCGTCCTCGGTCTTCGCCTTGGTGCTCGTCTGGCCCAGCAACTGCGGAATACGTTCCGCCGCAAACGCAAGCGACCACACCGTCAGCGGGATCTGCTGCGGGTTCAGGTAGTTCGCGTAGGAAAGGTGAGAAAGATACTTGCTCACGTCGCCGCTCGCATCGTACCAGCCACCGTGCACATCGAGTTTCTTGTCGGACTTGTACACCGGCATGCTCTTGTCCCAGTCCACGACAGGCGCCTTGTCGGCACGGTCATTGTAGAAGTAGTCGAGCACCGCACCGAGTGTCAGCTTTGCAAGGGCATTGTCTTCCACCTTGAATTCGCCGGAAGTCGCAGGCTGTCCGTTTTCGGTTATCTGCAACGTATAGGTGCCGGCCGCGACACCCTTATCGAGATTCGCCACATAGAACTTGCCATTGTTCGTCCAGTTGTCCGGATTCGACCCTTTCGAAAGCGTTCCTGTCTGGACGGCGTTCCCGCCCGACATCAGCTTGAACTCGGCACCATCAAGCTGGGCGTCGCTCTTGACGATGATGCTGATGGGCATGCCCGCATCGTAACCGACCTGGTTGTAGTAGAAATTCGCAGCGAACGCCGAAGTGGCAACCGCCATGGATAGTGGGATAAGCGTTGTTCTCTTCATGACAAGGAATATAAGTTTTCAGGGCGGATTCTCCAAACGATAAATCGGAGAGGGCGATCAAAATCACAGGAGCAGGAGGCGGAGGACGCCCAGGGGATGGCAAGCCGAGGTTTTGCGCACTTTTAATTAACGCAAATAATGCGTAGATTACAAACCAAGTACATTTTCTGGGTAAGGGTGTCCCCCCGGGCAACCCTGACAACCCCCTCTTTCGGCGCCTCAGCAACCCTTATTTTTATCAAGACGCAAGTAAATGCCCGTAAATCAACACGCAATTTTTGAGCAAAAATCAGCATTTAGTTCATATTTAACGCTAGATTTGCGTAAATTAAACCAGTTTTTAAATCAAGCTATCTTTTTCCCTTGACCATCGCTCTCGCAGAACCTATCTTTGCCTGCGAACCAATCAACCTTAACCAACGACGATTGCGTCAGCCGCCAGAATAACTTCTTTCGTCTTTCGCCTTTCGTCATTCGCCTAAATATGTACTACGAAAGCATCAAAGTTCTCGACTGCACCATCCGCGACGGCGGCCTCGTCAACAAGCACGACTTCTCCCTGGAATTCGTCCGCCGCCTATACACACTCCTTTCCGCAGCCGGCATCGACTACATGGAAATGGGTTACAAGAACTCTCCGGAACTCTTTGACCCCAAGGAATATGGTCCGTGGAAGTTCTGCGACGACGACCTGCTCTGGAAGGTGAAGGACGGCATTGAATCCAAGATGAAGATGGCCGTGATGGCCGACGTGGGCCGCGTGAACATGGACGCCGTGAAGCCCGCCAGCGAAAGCCCCTACCAGATGTTCCGCGTGGCAAGCTACGTGAAGAACATCGACAAGGGCATCAGCATGGTGAACGCCTTCCATGACATGGGCTACGAGACGACCCTCAACATCATGGCCGTGAGCCGTGACCGCGGTCCGGAACTTGACGAAGCGCTCCACCAGGTGAACGAAGAATGCAAGGCCGACATCCTGTACCTCGTCGACAGCTTTGGCGCCTTCTACCAGGAAGACATCGACAAGGAAATCACGCGCTACAGGAACATCGTGAAGAACAAGAAGTTCGGCTTCCACGGGCACAACAACCAGCAGCTGGCTTTCTCCAACACGATCCAGGCCATCATCGACCACGTGGACTACCTCGACGGTTCCGTCTCGGGCATGGGCCGCGGCGCAGGCAACTGCACCACAGAACTCCTGCTCGGCTTCCTCAAGAATCCGAAGTACGACCTTCGCCCGGTGCTCGACGCCTACCAGGAACTGTTCTTGCCGCTCAAGGAAAAGTACGAATGGGGCTACATCATCCCGCAGATGATTACGGGCATGCTCAACCGCCACCCGCAGGATGCCATCGCCATCCGCAAGACCGAAGACAAGGACAACTACACCAAGTTCTACAACCACATGATGAACGACTAATCATGAGGCGAGTGCCGCGCAGGAATGCTTGCATTCCTGCATGGTTGAGCCGATGGATTAGGGTCTGCGAAGCAGACCCCTAGGAGGCGAATCCTGCACGAAAGTGCTCGCACTTTCGTATAGGTGAGCCGACGAGTTGTGGACTTGCGAAGCAAGTCCCACGACTAAGGTCGAACACCAACAATAAACCATTAGAAAAAGGGCCTCGGCGATTGCCGAGGTCCTTTTGTTTTCAACCAACCCAGTGTTCACTGAGATACTTTACTGAGTCACGCGGATGCGGAGAGCACCGGCAGCGGACTTCGCGATAAACATGCCTCCACGCTTGGCGAGGTCCGCAGCGCCCGCACGCAGTTCCTGCATTCCGGCAGCACGCACCGTTCCGAGGTAGCTACCGCCCATGTCGAAGATGCGGTATTCCATGGATTCGTTCGACATCTGGAACTTCGCACTCACAAACGTGGTGCTGGTATCGCCAACGATCGGTTCGGGGTCTGTAGCGTCCTTGCCCTTCACGAAGGTGAAGTAGTCCACGTCCATCCAGTCACCGACCACCGTAAAGCGGAGGATATGTTCACCCGCAGGGAGCGTCACGTTCTTCTGTACCTTGTTGTAGTCGTCGTAGTTCTCTTCGCCGTCATTCTTCGGGACTGATATATCGCCCGTGAGTTCATTGCCATCGAGAGTCATGTTGAAACCGGAGGTCGCATTGGCAGATGCAACCGCAGCAAAGAAGGTGTAGTCACCCGCTTCCTTCACGTTCACCGTGTATTCGAGCCATTCGCCAGCCTGGTTGTAACCCACGATGTAGCCGGTCGCCTTCTTGTAGATATCGACACCCGTGCCTTCGCGGTAGTTGGTCTCGCCGTGGTCTTCGGAGTCATTTTCGTTGTAGGTCTTGTTTTCCTTGCCGGTACCCGGGATGTCGAAGTTTTCGGCCTCAATCTTGCCCGGCAAATCAATCGCCTTGCCGCCGAACGGTTCACGAGGTACGGGGTCAGCAGGAGTGCCCACGCCCACGAGCGTCACGATGCAGTCCTTGAATTCCGAGCTACCCGCATCCATGGTGATAGTCACGGAGCCGTTCTTCACTTCAACTTCGCCTTCATACTTTGCATTCTTTGCCTGGCTCGTCGTGTACACGTGGAAGGATTCCACATCGGCACCCTTCACGTTAACCGTCACGGTCTTGGAATTCTTGTAATCGCGGTTCACGAGCACCACGATGACGGAGTCGCCTTCGGAACTCTTGTAGGCACTGGCAAACAGGTTCGATTCGGGCTTGTCAGTCGCACCCACGCGGATTGCACCCGGACGAATAAAGCGGGCGAACTGGCTCATCACGTAGCCGCGCTTCGAGACCTTGCCGATTTCGTTGCTCGGTATCTGGAGTTTGTTGCCGAAGTCCTTCTCCATGATGAGGCCGTAGCAACGGCGGATATACCACCAGGTGTACTGATTGAAGTTGCCCACGACCATCGCGCGATGGATTTCGTAAGCCACGTCCATGGCGTTCACGGTATCGCGCTTGTTCTGGTTTGCCTGGTCACCCGTATTCGTGATTGTGCGCCAGTAGTTACCGCTACCCTGGCTTTCGGTGTAGTGTTCTGTCATCCAGCGTTCCACGCCTTTCTGGTCAGCCAAAGAATACTGGAAGAAATTGTCCCCGGTGTTTCTGTCGCTTGCATAGAAGTGCGCTCCGAGAATATCCCAGTTCTTGAGGGCGTTGGCGTCGTTCAGCACCTTGTTGTAGAGGTTCTTGTCGTAGCGGAACGATTCGGTCGAAATCACCTTGGCACCGTTCTTGCGCATCTTGTCGGCATAGCCCTTGGTGAAGTTGTAGATTTCGTCAGCACTCCAGCAAGCCCATTCACCGCACCAGTCCGGTTCGTTACTGATGGAGATTGCATACAGGGGAACGCCCTGGTTCTTCATGTAATCGTTAAAGCCGTTCAGGTGATCTACGTACTTCTGGTAGTTCGAAGAAGACATGTGCTGGTTTGCACCCGCATAAGGAGAAGTCCACGGCGTTGCATACAAGATAAAGTCATCGCCGGCATACTTCTTGGCGTACTTGGCAGCCTGCACTTCCTTGTTGAAGTCGCTGGAGTTCGCATACACCGGAATACGCAGCGTGTTCAAGCCAATCTGGCCATCGCCCGTACCGAACGCGAGCTTGGCATCGGCCTCGGAAAGTCCGCCACCGCCCTGCCACTGGTTATGCACCATGCCGCCAAAGCCACGAATGACCTGGTGTTCTTCGGTCACATCGACATTGACCGTCGATGCGAATGCGGTCGAAACCAACGCACCGCAACCCAGCGCGAGCGCAGTCTTCCACGCCCCCTTAACAACGCTGTTTTGATTCAAACTTTTCATAACATCCCTTTGCCAAACAGAAACCCGCAGGATTGCGGTCCCATAACCTAAAATTAGATGAAAAAGCTCAAAAAAACGCACATCGCGCCATTTTTTCCATTGACGTTTTGGCAATAGAATCTCACAAAAAAACACAAGAAAAGAGCTCCGGAGCGGGGCTCCGGGGCACTTCATGACGCTCTTGAGAAGCATCAATCTGGATGTGTGGTGTTTAGGGACTCTTTTATGGTATTACTTTGCCGTATTCACCATGAATTTCTTGTTGCCGGTCAGGGAACGGAGCATGTACACGCCCTGGTTGAAGCCAACCGCACGGAGGGCCTCGCCAGCAGTCGCACCGTCCAGACGGATCTTACCGACCATAGCGCCCTTCAGATCAAACACGCGGTAGGTTTCGTACGGTACGGCCTTGAACGCAACACCAGTCTCGATGGCATCCGTGCTAATCGGTTCCGTATCTTCAGCATCCTTGCCTTCGAGGATATTGAAGTAGTCAATATCGAACCAGGAACCGACAACCGTAAGCCTCAGGACATGTTCGCCTGCGGGGAGCTTGATGTTCGCCTTGACCTTGTTGTAATCGTCGTAGTTTTCTTCGCCTTCGGTGGCCGCGGGCACGGTGATTTCTTCGGTAATGTCCGTCCCGTCGAGGGAGAACTTGAAGCTGGAGGTGTTACCGGCGGCAGCAACTGCGGCATAGAGCGTGTAGTCGCCTTCCTTCGCCACATTGATGGTGTATTCAAGCCATTCGCCTTCGGTATTGTAGCCCACGATGATGCCCGTCGCCTTCTTGTAGAGGTCAACACCGGTGCCTTCGCGGAGGTTGCTATCGCCGTGGTTCTCGGAATCGGATTCGTTGTAGGAATCAATGTCGCCACCGCGACCCGTACCCGGTTCATCAAAGTTTTCGGCCTCGATCTTGCCCGGTACCGCCCAGGCCTTGCCACCGAACGGCTTCTGCGGTTCCGGCGGAGTCGTGCCGCTGCCTTCGAAGCCCCATGCCTTGATAGCCATGGTAGAATCCCTGCTGCCCTTGAATACGAGGAACACCTGTTCCACGATTCCCTTGAGGCCAGTGACTTCGCAGGAATTCTCGGCAAAGGTATTCTTGTTACCGGTATTCTTGAGCGTGCAGGTGCCGGCGAGCGTACCTGTCGCAGAACCCGTGTGGATTTCAACCTTGTCGCCATCCGCAGTGCTTGCGGCCTGCACCACGAAACCGGTGGCTGCAGTACCAAAGTCAACGCCACTCACGCGGATCCAGGATTCCTTCGTGGAAAGCGGGAGCAACAGGTGTTCGGCAACCTTGCCCGGAGTCCAGTTGGAACGGCTGCGAATGCCCTTCTGCTTGGAACTCGTGAGTGCCGGGTACCAATCGTACGGGTCAAAGTTCTCGATCTGTTTCGGGCCTTCCTTCGTGAAGGTCAGTTCCTTCATGGTGCCGTCGTTGTTGTAGAAGAACTCATCCACGCTCACGCTACGGTGGAATGCGGGTACCGGATTCGCCTGGCCGTCATCGGCAGGAATCTTTTCCAGACCATCGTAACCGTTCGCAATGCGGCGGTCATGGTAGGCGACGTACCAGTGGCCCTTGAATTCGGCAATGCCATGGTGGTTGTTGTTGTTCGCGTTGATGTTCTGCCCGTTGATGTTCGGGTTACCCATGAATATTCCCTTGTATTCATAGGGACCCATCGGGTTCTTGGACATGCCGTAGGCAATACGCAGGTCTGCCGTACTGTAAGACAGGTAATAGTTGCCCTTGTACTTATGGATGTAAGAAGCTTCCATCGCCTTCGGGCCACCAATCTTCAGGTGAGTCTTGGTGCTCACATCAAAGCCCTTCATGTCCTTGTTGAGCTTGTAGATGTTGAAAATGTCGTTGTTGTTGTTATTTGCCGGGCGGCTATCGCTGCTGCCGCCACCAAACGTGAAGTAGCCCGTACCGTCGTCATCGAAGAAGATTGCCGGGTCAAAGCACCAGCCGATGCCGTCGCAGTCCGAAATACCGCCACCCCAGTTGTTGATGAGCTTCTTGTTGCCCGAAACAGGGTTCGTCCAGGGGCCAGCAATGCTGTCGGCGCCGATGAGGCCAATGCCGCCACCACCGCCATCGGGGAACACGATGTAAAGCCTGTGATCGTTGGGGTTCACTGCAATGCCGGATGCCCAAATATCGTTAATGCCGTTCACCTTGCGGGCATCGTAAATAATGCCGTAGTCAGTCCAGTTCTGCATATCCTTGCTGCGGAATGCATAGAGGGCGTAAATCTTGTAACCATTGGAATTGTACGGAGCCGGATCGTCGGAGTCCGTGATGATGTAGAAGTATTCATCGTCGGCAGCGGCACCGGGGTCGGCCAGATAATGGTAGGTAGAAATCGGGTTATCGGCAAGTGCAGAACCAAAGAGACCGCACGCAAGAGCCAAGCCAAGCTTTCCCTTGGAAATCTTCTTCATATTAACATCCCATATTCAACCGCGACACCGCAGTCTAACCATTATAAAATTTACCATCCCCACATGCATTTTTAACAACCTTTCAAACAAAAACCATTGACGTTTTGTCCACGGGCACCTTCGGTGCGTTTAACGTTTATTTACAAAAAAAGGCACCCGGCGGTCTGCCGGGAGCCTTTCAAACACAAGAGAGAGTTTGTACGAACAAAGATTGAGCAGTTTTATTTCGTCACGCGGGCCATAAACTTCTTGTTTCCGTTCACCTGCTTGAGCATGTAGGCGCCCTGCCTGTAGCCCGCAGCCTTGAGTACCTGGGCCGCAGAGGCACCGCTGGCAAGTTCCACCTTGCCGAGCATCGTACCCGCAAGGTCAAACACCTGGTAAGTAGCAGCACTGCTCACATGGAACTTAATCCCATTCGAAATCGCGGTGGTGCCAATCGGTTCCGGGTCCGTCGCATCCTTGCCTTCCACGAAGGTGAAGTAGTCGATATCGAACCAGTCGCCCGTAACCGTCATACGCAGGATATGTTTACCCGCAGTGAGCGTCACGTTCCTCTGTACCTTGGCATAGTCATCGAAGCTGCCCTCGACATCAGTCTTGGCGGCAAGGATAGTATCCGTAATGTCCTTGCCATCGACCGACATCACGAAGCCCGCATTCTGGTTGTCCGTCGCCACGGCGGCAAAGAACGTGTAGTCGCCATCCTTCGCGACATCGATGGTGTATTCAAGCCATTCGCCGGACTGGTTGTAGCCCACGATAATTCCAGAGGCGTTCGCATAGAGGTCGACAGACGGAGCATCGTCCTTGCGGTAGGCGACCTTCGCGGAATCTGCAGCACTCTTCGCCTTTTCGAAGCCGTGGTTCTCGGAATCGTTGTCGCTGTAGGTATCGTTACCCGCACCGTAACCCGGCACGTCGAAGTCTTCGGCCTGGATCTTGCCCGGAACGGCCCATGCCTTGCCGCCAAACGCAGTCTGCGGTTCAGGTTCACGCTTGGTGCCCTGGAATTCCCATTCAAGGATGCCCATGGTAGAATCCTTTCCATTATTTTTGAACACAAAGAATAGCTGGTCCACAACGCCGCTAAGGCCCGTCATGGCACAGTCATTGTCCGTGAAAGTCATGTTGTTGCTGGTCTTCGCCAGTTCGCAGGTACCGGCAAGTGTTCCGGTGGCACTGCCCTTGTGAATTTCAATCTTGTTGCCATCGCCAACGTTCGCGGCCTTGATGCGGAGGTTCTCGGCACCGTTACCGAAGTCCACACCAGAAACACGGATCCAGGATTCGCTACGGCTCGTGAGCGGCAGCAGCACGTGCTTCACCGGCTGCCCCTTGGTCCAGTCGGTACGGCTACGGATGTTCATCTGCTTGGAACTCGTCGTTGCCTTGTAGGTCTTGTACGGGTCAAAGTTCTTGATTTGCTTCGGGCCTTCGCGGGTAAAGGTGAGCTTGTTCATCTTGTCGCCACTCCAGGTGAGTTCGTCGATGGACACGCTTCTGTGGTTTTCGTAGTTCGGATTTTCAGAACGCACGCCCTGTTGCGTCGTTGCGGCCGGATGGTTGTCGGAAGTCACCAAGCGGCGATCGTGATACACGGCATACCACTTGTCCTTAAAAGGAGCGAAGCCCTGGTGGTTGTTACCGCCTTCGCCATGAGCGTCTGGCACAGAGCCAATCCCCGGAATGACCGTACCCACAAAGGTATAGGGGCCCCAGATATTGTTAGACATACCATAATCAATCACCTGACTACGGTTGTTGAAACTCAGGTAATAGGTGCTACCCTTCTTGTGCAGGTAAGGAGCTTCGAAGGAGTTCGGCAAAGAAACCTTCTTAAGAGAATTCTTGTCGAAAGTAATCTTGCCGTTGCTTTCGGTAAAACTGATAATGTCGAAGTTGTTGCCATACGGGCGGCTGGAACTTTCGCCACCACCGAAAATCACGTAACCCTTACCGTCGTCGTCAATCAAGATGCCCGGGTCAAAGCAATGCGCAATGCCGTCGCAGCCACCGATAAGGCTACCGCCACCTGCAATTCTATTGACACCATGAGTTTCCTTGACAGGATCGATATAGGGGCCGTCAATCGCAGGCGCCGTAATCATGCCCACGCCGCTTGCACCATCGGGGTAGACTATATAGACCTTGCCATTTTTGACGGCGATGCCCGATGCCCAGGTGTTGTTCGGGTAGTTGCCGAATTCACGCTTGGAACGGAATATCATGCCATGGTCGGTCCAGTTCTTCATGTCTTCGGAAGTGAAGGCATAGAGGCCGACAATGTCGTAGTTCCAGTTTGTCTGGTTATTGTAGTCGTCCACATCGGTCAGGATGTAGAAGGTATCACCATCGGAGGCGCAAGAGGGGTCCGCCAGGTAATGGTAAGAGGATATCGGGTTGTCGGCAAGGCCGAAGGTAGCAAGGCCTGCGCCCAAACAAAGCGCGCCCACGCTTTTCCACACATTCATAATAACTCCTTATGAGGGGAAGCCCGTGAGCAACATCCACACCACAAACATCCCTTTGGTAATAAAGATACCCCCAAAAAACAAAAAATGTACCGCTCGTCACGGCACATTCATTGATAAATTGTCAAGGCCAAACTGGCCAAATTCGGCTAAAAACGCACTATTCAGGGTCCCTAGCGACAAACTTGGAATAACCGAACACCTCGATATCGTCGATCCAGAACTCACCGCCCGTACCGCCGAAGATGGATATGTCGGTAATGTTGCGCTTCGCGACATCCCAGCCGAGGTTTCCGCCGATATTGTTGCTATCGGGCTCAAGGAAATCGGAAGGCGTCACCACGAAGCGGTTCCAGACCGTATCCACGTCCAGGTGAACCCAGGCCTTGCCGCTCTTAAGGCTTGACGTGCTATCTACATTCAGGTCAAGCGAGAAGGATATGTACTTGCGCTTCGAACTATCAACGACATCGGTGCGGGCCCAGAACACGATGGAATCGAGATTGCTCATATCAACCATGCCACCGAGCGAGCGGCCCATCAGCACCCAGTTGTAGTTGGAGTCATTCTCGCACGTGAAATGCGCAGCCTTGCCTTCCCGGCCAAGACCCGCATCCACAGTTTCAATACTGCCATTGGCATTTTCCGAATGCTGGACCTTCCACGCATCGATGCTACCCTCGAAGTCCTCGAAAACAAACGACGGGAGGGAATCCTGCGGGCGGGTATCGATAACCACTGCACTTTCCTGACCGGCACGCACATTGGCAATGGAGGACCCGAGCTTGCGGATGACACGCACCTTGCCCTTCTTGCCCGAATCGTCCACGACAACGCTATCGGTCTGCACGAAGGCGACCATCTCGAAGTATCCCGCAGGGAGCGACTTGAACTCGAAGTTGCCCATACCATCGGCCATAACGCTGTAATCGAGACCCTGGACCGCCACCGTAACCTCGGAGGCATCCTCGTCATCCTCGACCAGCACTCGGCCCGAAACAAGACCAGGCTTGCCCAAGTGCAAGGACACACGGCCACCCTCGGTCTGCCACGACCTGTAGTTGAACTTGGAAGCGCCCTTCAGGGAATCGCTCCTGGCCTCGACAATGTAGCTGCCGTAGCCCAGGTTATCCAGAATGAGTTTGCCCGTAGAATCCGTCTCGAAGTTCATGTTCTCGTCCACGAGAGAATCTTCGAGGGAATCAGCCCCGGCCAAGTAGCTGTCGGGGCGAACAATAACGCGAACACGAGCCGCCGGTGACCCATCGGCGAGCTGAACGGAAAGGGCGATGGAATTCTCAGTTTCCATCGATGATCCGGCGACACCGCTGTCTCCACCGGAACACGCGACAATGGCTCCACCCAGTGCCGCCAACCCTAATTTCCACACCCTATTCATCATTTTTTAACTCCTGCGCCTTCCCCCATTATAGCATTTTCAGGGAAGCCTCCTTTTCTGGCGACCGGGTAAAATGCCATAGAAAGTTGCATAACACGGTCAGAATTCTTGGCTTCGTCAACCCGTTTCTGCACTAATCTGCGGAATTCCCTCAGCATATCGCCCAAATCCTCGAAACAGGCCTGGTCTACGGAGAGGGTAAGAGTGGACACGTTGCGCTCGGTAACGGGCACGTTATCCAGGGAATCGCTGGCAAGGGAGAGCACCTGACGCTGGAACTTGCGGACCGCCTGTGCCTTTTCGGGGCCACCTACCGTGAGGTGCGCATCCGTGAGGGCAAGTCGACCGCTGGCAAGTTTCTTCACCAGGCCCACCTCTTTCAGGATTTCAATAGCCTCGGTAACCTGCTCCTCCGAAATCGGGGGGCAGATGTCCTTTGCAATCTGCTTCACGTTCACCACGCCGCCGTTCAAGTCCAGGTAGGCACGCACGGCAGGGATCCACCAGTTCTCGAGCAGCTTGAGTTCGGCCGCCTGGAGGCTGTGGCGTTCGACATCGCGAAGGGAAAGCGCCTTCGCCATGAGTTCTTCTTTCTTCGCCTTGTCCTTGCTGACCGCGGCAGAGAAGAGCAAATCAAAGTATTCGGCCTCGCGACCGCTCAGGGCCAAAATCTCCTTGGCCGCCTGTAACGCATGGGCGGGGAGGTGCTGCTTCTTTTGCAACACGCGGTAGAGGTAGCTGGAATCCAGCCCCAGCTTATCGCCCATCATGCGATAACTGTAGAAGGGCATCTCCGCCTTGCGGCGTTCGTAGTAGTCCTTCAAAAAATCGCGGTAGTCCGCTATGTCCGAAAAAGTAACCATCAACAATAAGATACCTTTTCCAAATTAGAAAAATTTACATTGCAGTCCATCTTTCATTGACGTTTTATCCATAGCGGGCTTGACAAAAATCACATTTTTAATGAATTTCTGCAATTTTCGGGACAAAAAGTGCCTTTTTTCCTAAGAAAAAAACGCGTTCCCCTCTATACAACAGGCCCTCAGTTTTTTACTATATGTAAACAAAAGACAAAAAAGGTGTATGATGTCGGCCAACCTAGACGCAACAAATAATGACGTGATATCGCGGAACATCATCCGCGACATGGGGAACGGAGTCCTCGTGATAGACAAGGCGAACAGGATAATCTCGTTCGTGAACGATTCCGCCGCAAAGATTCTCGACAAGACCAAGGAAGAGATGATTGGCCAGAAGTTCGCCGCGTGTTTCTTCGAGTACGAAGAGAACGACGCCTTCAACGACTGCGTCAACAAGGCCATCTACGAATCCGACGTGTCGCACAAGATGATGACGCCCTACTATACCGGCAAGGAAACCAAGACGCTCTACGTGACATCCTCGTACACCAAGGACGACAACGGGAAGCCGGTCGGCGTGGTGCTCATCCTCGACGACATTACCGAAAAGGCGCAACTGCAGGAACGCCTCATAAAGAACCAGCTCGGCACCATCATGATGATGGCCGAACTCGTAGAAAGCCGCGACGGCAACACGGGCGGACACATCAAGCGCACGGCGGAGTACGTGAAGATTATCGCGCAGCAGCTCTTTGACGACAAGAAGTTCCCGGAAGAAATCGACGACAAGTTCCTGAACGACATCACCACGGCGGCCCCGCTGCACGACGTGGGCAAGATAAGCGTATCCGACGCCATCCTCAACAAGCCGGGCAGGCTTACCGACGAGGAATTTGCCATCATGAAGAGCCACGCCGCCGTAGGGCGCAAGCTCCTGAAGGACGCCGTAGAGGCAACCGAGCACTCCTCGTTCCTCGATACCGCCATCGACATGGCGGGGGCGCACCACGAATGGTGGAACGGCAGGGGCTACCCCGACGGCATTTCCGGCGATAAAATCCCCCTCAGCGCAAGAATCATGGCGATTGCCGACGTGTTCGACGCCCTGGTATCGAAGCGCGTCTATAAGCCGGGTATGCCGCTAGAGAAGGCTTACGCCATCATCCGCGAAGAGACGGGCACGCATTTCGACCCGGTTTGCGTGGAAGCGTTCTTCAAGGCGCAGGAAAAAATCGAGCGGGTGCTCAAGAGCCACGCGGATGACTAGTTATTGGTCATTAGTTATTGGTTATTAGAGGTTGCGGGTATGGGGATGTTTATTTCGGGAAATTAGATGCAACCGAAGGTTTTTCCCGTGCATCCAAATAGCAGAATGGACGAACAGGTTATTGCAAAAGGTATCCGTGAAGGCAGCCGGGAGGCACTTGGAATGCTGTGGAGAGAACACAGCACCAAGATGCTGAACCTCGCCTTCCGCATGCTCAAGGACCGCGACCGCGCCGAAGATATCCTCATGGACGTATTTGTCGGCATTCCGGACGCCATCCGGGCATTCCGCGGGCAAAGCGCCCTCGGGACCTGGCTCTACCGGCTCACCGTGAACGCCTGCCTCATGAAGCTGCGGGCAGAAAAGCGCCACGGCGAACTCAAGGAACTGAACCTCGACACGATTGTCAAGGAAACCCTCGGGAAGCAGGATGCCCCCCGCAACGACCAGTTCGACCCGGAACTCTTGCAACTCGGGCTGAACGCACTCCCCGCCGAAACGCGGGGCATGCTCTGGCTCAAGGATGCCGAAGACCTCGACGTGAAGGACCTCGCCGAAATATATGGCATGCCGGACGGCACCATCAAGGCGCGTCTCAGCCGCGCAAGGCACTTCGTGAAGGACTACATAACGGAGAAACTGAAAAATGCTTGACAAGATCGACTTCTCGAAAATGGAGCGCATTACGCCCCGGGAGGATTCCTGGAGCAAGGTATGCGCACGCCTCGACGCGAAGGCCAACGCCAGCGCCCACAAGGGGAATATCTTGAGCATCAGGAGCCTGTACAGCGCCATCCCGCTCGCGGCAAGCCTCGTGCTGGTAAGCCTCACCGCAATTCTCCCCGCAATCGAAAGTTCCACCGAAGAAATCTCCCTCGAGAACGTCGCCTCGGAAGATATCACCAACTGGTACAACGGCCTCGGGAATTCAACAAACGACGACGATTTCGAAACCCTCGAGGAAACTGTCGGGTTCAGCTATTTAACCAAGGAGTAATCTATGAAAGATTCCAAACTATTCATCGCAGGTATAGTCGCGTTCGCGCTTGCCCTCGGGGTTATCCTCGGGAACTTCTGCAGCAAGAACAGCGCCTGCTGCTGCCAGAAGGCTGACATGTCGCAGTGCATGCGCCAAGGCATGACGCCTCCCCCGCCTCCGGGACCGCATGGCGATTTTCACAAGGACCACCGCCCGCACGGTGACTTCCACAAGGGGCATAAGCACAGGGGGCACATGAACCCGGAAGTCATCGATTCGCTCCTGCAGGTGACTCCCGAGCAGAAGGCCGCTCTCGATGCCAACCGCGCGAAGGGAGATTCCATATTCAAGGAACTGCGCAAACAGAAGCACGACGCAGAGAAGGCACTGGGCGAAGCGCTCGAAAGCGGCGACCAGGCCGCAACCGAAAACGCGAAGGCCAAGGTGCTCGATGCCGACAAGGCCCTGCTCGAACACCGCATCAACGGCGTGCAGTCCCTCGCGAAAGTGCTTTCCAAGGAACAGCTGGAAAAGTTCAATCAGTTCCACAAGGAGCGCATGAAGGAATTCAAGGACCGCAGGAAAAAGGGCCCGCAGGAATAACTTTTAGACAAACTTGTCGTAAATAGCAAAAAACCGCGGCTTAAACCGCGGTTTTTTAAGTTCCTGGATTCTATCGTGTCCTTACGGACACTCCAGAATGACATGCTAGGTTATACAGCGCGGGTGCTTGCACACGCATTGGATAACCGACGCAGTCATGCACGAAGTGCAATGACATTCAACTTACTTCTGGTGAGCCTTATACCACTTGATGAGCCCGTTGGTAGAGCTGTCGTGGTTCAGTTCGGCATCAGCCTTGGCAAGTTCCGGGAGGATCTTCTTCGCGAGCTGCTTGCCGAGTTCAACACCCCACTGGTCGTAGCTGTTGATGTTCCAGATAACGCCCTGCGTGAAGATCTTGTGTTCGTACATGGCGATGAGGGCGCCGAGCGTTTCCGGAGAAACGTAGTCCATCATGATGGAGTTGGTCGGCTTGTTGCCTTCGAACACCTTGTGCGGGGCAAGGAATGCGATTTCTTCTTCGCTCTTACCGTCCTTGCGGAGTTCTTCCTGGGCCTGGGCGAGCGTCTTGCCGTTCATCAAGGCTTCGGGCTGTGCAAAGAAGTTGCTGAGCAGCTTCTGGTGGTGATCGCCAATCTTGTTGTGGCTGTTTGCCGGGGCGATGAAGTCGCAAGGAATCATCTTGGTGCCCTGGTGGATGAGCTGGTAGAAGGCGTGCTGGCCGTTCGTACCCGGTTCGCCCCAGAGGATCGGGCCCGTCTGGTAGTTCACGCGCTTGGAATCGCGGTCGACGGTCTTGCCGTTCGATTCCATGTCGGCCTGCTGGAAGTAGGCAGCAAGGCGGTGCAGGTACTGGTCGTACGGGAGCATCGCATAGCTCGAAGCGCCGAAGAAGTTGTTGTACCACACGCCGATGAGGGCGAGGATAACCGGCATGTTCTTGTCGGCCGGGGCGGTCTTGAAGTGCTGATCCATTTCGTAGGCGCCCTGGTGCAGCTTCATGTAGTTCTCGAAGCCGATGCGGAGAGCGATGGAGAGGCCGATGGCAGACCACAGGGAGTAGCGGCCGCCGACCCAGTTCCAGAATTCGAACATGTTGGCAGTGTCGATACCGAAGGCAGCGACGGCCTCGGTGTTGGTGGAGAGCGCAACGAAGTGCTTGGCGATGGACTTTTCGTCGCCATTGAAAGCCTTGAGGACGGCAGCCTTGGCGGTTTCGGCGTTCGTCATGGTTTCAAGAGTGGTGAAAGTCTTGGAAGCGACAATGAAGAGCGTTTCTTCGATGTTCACCTTCTTGAGGGTCTCGGCCATGTGCGTGCCGTCGATGTTAGAAACGAAGTAAACTTCCGGGGAGTATTCGCCGGCAATCGGCTTGTCTGCATAGGGCTTGAGGGCTTCGGTCACCATCACGGGGCCGAGGTCAGAACCGCCGATACCGATGTTCACCACGTACTTGATGGACTTGCCGGTGTGGCCTTTCCACTTGCCGCTGCGGACGAGGTGGGTGAAGTCTTCCATGTGCTTGAGAACTGCGCGAACTTCGGGCATCACGTCCTTGCCGTCGACGCAAATCGGATCGTTACCCTTGTAGCGGAGAGCGGTGTGGAGCACGGCGCGCTTTTCGGTGGTGTTAATCTTTTCGCCGGCGAAGTACTTCTTGCGCATGTCGTCGAAGTTGGCGGACTTGAGCAAGTCCTGGAGCTTGGCCATGGTCTCGTCGGTGATGATGTTCTTGGAGTAGTCCAGGAAGAGTCCGCAGGCTTCCAGGCTGAACTTCTCGGCACGGGCCGGGTCCTTCGCGAAGAGTTCCTTCATGTGCCAAGTCTTGGCGACTTCGGCGTGGGCCTCGAGGGCCTTCCATTCCTGAGAATCAGTCAGTTTCGACATAGATTAATCCTTTCCGCTACACGCGGGTTCATGTTTCGTGCGAAAAGTTAGAAAAAAGGCTCTCTTTCGTCTTTCGTCTGTAGGGCCGAAGGTCCGTTCTTTCGTCTAATATGCTACATTCAAAAGCATGGATACTTCATTACTTGACAAGGCAATCGTCTTCGCCGTAAAGGCGCACCAGGGCGTAGAGCGCCGGGGCAAGGACTTCCCGTACATTGTCCACCCGATGGAGGCAGTCTCGATTGCCGCCACCATGACCGGCGACCAGGAACTCCTGGCGGCAGCCGCACTGCACGATACGGTCGAAGATACCGATGTCACACTCGACGACATCCGCCGTGAATTCGGCGAGCGCGTCGCGAAACTGGTAGAAGAGGAATCCGACGTATTTATGGAAGGGGTCTCCGAGGAAGCTTCCTGGCATGCCCGCAAGCAGGCCTCGATGGAGCGTCTCTCAAAAGCAAGCCGCGACGCGAAAATCGTAGCGCTTTCCGACAAGCTCAGTAACGCCCGTGCCATCTACCGCGATTTCAAGGAAAAGGGTGACGCCATCTGGAATATATTCCACGTGAAGGATGTTGCCGAACACGAATGGCACTACCGCGGGCTCCAGCGCGCACTGCACGAACTGGCGGGCACATTCGCCTTTACCGAATTCGGGCAACTCGTCCGCGAAATCTTTGGCGAACCCAAGCCCGAACGCATCAACATGGACGACTACGAGGAAAGTGGCGACGGCTATACTGCGATAAGCTACAACCACAAGAACGGCAAGACGATGATGAAGCTCTACGCGCCGTTTGTCCCGATAAGCGAGCCCCACCGCGAACTCGAAGTGTCATGGAACCTTGCCGACAAAGGCCTGAACATCCCGCACGCGCACCGCCTGGTAACGGACGGCACCCGCATCGGCGTGGAATTCGAGCGCATCTCGCCCAAGAAGTCCTTTGCCCGCGCGATTTCGCAGGAACCGGAGACTCTCCGGCGCTATGCGGAGGAATTCGCCCGCGAATGCAAGAAACTCCACGCGATTCCCTGCGACACGAAACTGTTCAGCCCGACAGAGAACCGCTTCCGCGCGGCAATCACCAAGCTCAAGGAATACTCCGACGAGGAAAAGGCGAAAATCTCGGCGTTTATCGACAGCGTACCGAAGGCGACCACCTGCATCCACGGTGACATGCACATCGGGAACATCATCACGAACGGCGAAAAGAACTTCTGGATAGACCTTTCCGCCTTCAGTTACGGGAACCCGCTCTACGACGTGGGCATGCTCTATTTTGTTTCGCACACGGGCGACGACGAACTAGCGCAGAAGCTGTTCCATATCAGCGCGGCGCAGATGCTCGAGGTCTGGACCTACTTCGTTCCCGAATATTTCGGCAAGGAAGAGCCGCTCGCAAGCATCGACGAGAAGGTAAAGCCCTTCGCGGCACTCCTCATGCTCATGTACTACACCTGGACGGGAAACCCGCCTGCGGGAATGTTCGAACTCGTGAAACATTCCATCCTGGAAAAATTCTAACCGGAGACTTGCCCCATGCCTGTTGTTCCTGTAGAAAGTTACGGCCTGCATCCGCAGGGTACATTCATTATCGAGGAATTCCGCGAGAAGCACGCGATGTTCGAGAAACTGCTCACGGTCGTGCGCGGGATTCTTGAAAACGCAATGGCAGAAAACCACATCTACGTGAATGCCATCGAGGCGCGCGTCAAGGACGAGAAGAGCCTCGTGGGCAAGCTCGAACGCAAGGGCGAAAAGTACCACACGCTCAGCGACCTTACCGACATTTTGGGTGCGCGCGTCATCACGTTCTACTACGACGAGGTCGACAAGATTGCGGCAATCGTCGGGAACACTTTCGAGGTGGACTGGGAAAACAGCATCGACAAGCGCAAGATGCACGACCTGCACAGTTTCGGCTACAGTTCGCTACACTACATCTGCCGCGTCCCGAAAAAAATTTTCTTTGACCCGGAATTCCCCGAGATAAACGACATACGGTTCGAAGTGCAGATGCGTACCGCATTGCAACACGTATGGTCGGTGCTCGACCACGATACCGGATACAAGTCAGGGGTCGAAATCCCGAAGGAATACCTGCGCAGCATCAACAGGCTCGCGGGCCTGCTGGAACTTGCCGACGAGCAGTTCTGCCAGATACGCACGGGCATCAACGAATACCGGCGCCGCGTGCAGTCGCTCGTGAGTACCGGAAACTTCGAGGAGGTCTCGCTCGACGGCGATTCGTATGCGAACTACCTGAAGCTCAAGCCCTTCGACGCGCTCAACAACCGCATCGCATCCATAAACCAGGCCGAAATCAGCAAGTCCCCGCTGCGCCAGTACCTGGACGTGTTCAAGCATCTGGGGTTCAAGACCCTCGGCGATTTGGACAGGTTCATCAAGGAAAATTCCGACGACGCCTTCCAGCTGGCGGCATTCCAGCTCGCGAATACCGACCTGGACATCATCAGTTCATCGCTCGGGGTAATGAGTCTCATTACCGTCTACGCGCTCAAGTCGGGCTCGGGCCCGCTCGGGCTCAAGGACATATTCGATATCCTGTACGGTGAATCCGACGGCAACAAGCAGCGGGCCGAACGCCTTTACGAGAAGGCATCGCAGCTCTCGTTCATGCAGAAGAAATAGCGGGATTGCCAAGGAACAGCGGATTTGAACATGTCTGAAATTGAAGCGCTCATCAAGAAACTTTCACCGCTCATGGAAGAAGGGTCCGAGATTTTCAAGGAACTGGCGGTCTTTTTCGGGCCCGGCTCAAAAATCGCGACGCACCAGGGCGACCTCGCGAAGTTCCTGGGGCGAAAGCGCCTTTACCGCGTGCTGAGGCTTTCGGGCAGCAGCTACAAGGATTGCGTGTACCAGCTGGTCGACGATCATCCCGAATCGATGGAGGCGCTCGGGATGCTGCGCTACTACACATCGCCCGGCGGGAGCATCAAGTGGGAAGACATTGAGTCGGCAGAAATCGCCCTCGGGAAGGAACTGACGACAAACGCCTACGGGTGGATGCCCGACGCATGGACCGCTTTTGAAGGCGCAGACGGCGAAGGGCAGGGTTCCGGCGAAAAAACGCACGGGCTTGTCGCCATCCTGGCATTCGATTACGGGGACTAGACTGTCATACCGCAGCCGGACTTTGTCCAGCAAGAGTATCTATGGACACCCTTGCGCCGAGGGCGCTTCGGTGTGACGAGCAGGATTACGGCGCAATAAATTCGAACAAGGTAATGCCGGGAAGTTTCCCCTTGCGGCTTACGAGATATTCGGCAAAAGGCTGGTCCACAACGCGTTTCTTCTGGGACGATGCATGGCGCAGTCTGGGCGCCTCTCCCGGATTTAGCACGACAAACCCGGTGTGGGTCGCATCGATTTTTTCGGACTTCGCGACAAAGGCAACGCCAAGCACCTTCAGGCTATCGGAATGCGGGACCTTCGCCCATTCGAGCGCCTTGTCGTAGGGCAGGTAACGAATTTCCACCTGCGGGTCATCGGCTTCCTTGCCATCGACCAGGTACTTCATGCGTTTCGCCTTGAAAAAGTCCTTCTTCGGGAGCGTGCGCGATATTACCGTATCACCTTCCACGGGGAGCACGCGGGCAAACATGCCCTCGCCCACCCAGTCGGCAAGCAGGTAGTGCTTGCGGGTGCGGTAACTTATTTCCCCGCCAAGATAGCGGATTTTCTGCAGTACGTTAAACAGCGAATCCTCGCTCGGGGCAAGAGCCATCGCCAGCGTGTGTTCCAGGAAGGTCACGCAGTCCACGGAATCCAGATAAACGAGCGGCTTGGGCTCAATCGGGTCAAGCGTTCCCTCGCCCATGGGCCCGAGACGGTAGGGCGTTCCCTGCAATTTCTTGGAGAAGTATTCCAGGCGGGCATCGAGGCCCTTCACGCCCTGCGCGGCAATCCACATGTCCTTCATGCGCACAAGCGACGGGAAGCCCTCATTCGCCCACTCGACAAGCTTGACCCACAGGGTATCCATCACGTCCTTGCAGTCGCCGTCCTTGTTCTTGCCTGTCTTGTTCAGGTACATCGCCACGGCAAGCGTATCGCCCTGCGCAAATATGTAACCCGCAAGGCCATGCACCTCCGCAATATAACCCGTCTTGAAGCGCGTCGCCCACGGGTACTGCAGCGTGTACATGCGCTTGCTGCCGGAACCGATCTTGGGGCTCGCGAAGGAATTGATGTAGTATTCGTGCTTGGGGTGGCGCGCCATAGCGGCAAGCATCTGCGATTCGGCGGAGGGTTTCAGTTTATTCTTTGGAGCAAGCCCGCAACCGTCGTACACTTCGAACCCGCTGGAATCCACCCCGATGGCGGCAAGGAACCTGCGTTCAAGCATCTTGCCCGTCTCGACGCTCCCCACCCCGAACTCGCGGGCGGCGGCGTTGCGGAAAAGCGTTTCGGCATGCAGGTTCTGGCTCCGCTGGTTAATCTCGTCGAGCATGCTGAGCAACGGCGCGGTAGAGAACGCATACTGTTTCACGAGAGGGTTCGCAGGAGCCGTCGTATCTTCGCGGAAGGCTACCCCGCGGTCACGGAGCGCGGTAAGCATCGCCGCACGGAAATACCCGATACCGCCACGGACGGGAATCACGAACTGGCTCGAGTCGGAATCGATATCGAACTCGCCCTCTACGGTAACTACGGGTTCTACCGGGTCAAGAGAACGGTTCCACTTGAGTCTCATCTTGCGCCCGCGCTTGTTCAAGGGCGCCTTCGTCGTAATTAACTTGTTCACAACACGCACATAACCCACGTCGGGCAACACGGAAACACGCACCGTATCCCCCTCGTTTACACCGGGCCTAATACGCACTACAGCACTGTTGTCGTTGAACTGGAGCGGAGTCACCTCGGCCCCGTACCAGAAATCATAAAAGTCGCTGCGCCAGTGTTCCGGCTTCCAAGGCGGCTGGTAATAGGAAGTATCAAGAACGAGCCTTCCCCTGAGGGTATCGATGCCGAGCGCCTTGATGGAATCGGCAATACCGTAGAGCCACATGAGCGGATCAGTGTAGTAACGTGCCGAAATGTTCGGGTCACCCTCGCCGCGGACGTTCAGCGTGCCTCTAAACACATTTCCTTCCTGCGCCCCCATAAGCGAGAACTTCGTCTCGGGTTCATAATCGAGCGGCAAGAAATGGAGCGCCGTCGCCGTGGAGAGCGTCTTCATGGTGCTCGCGGGCGTAAACAGTTCGTTCCCGTTGATGTTCGCCAGTTCCTTGCCCGTATTCACGGAACGCACGGATAACCCGAAGCTCACCTCGGGCAACAAGGAATCCACGTAGGCCTGGTATTCCGCGACATCCAGCCCCGCGCCAACCGCAGGCAGTACCGCCCAAAGGGCAAGGGAAACCAACCTCGCGAAAAACTTCATCAGGACTTCGTCCCTTTTTTCTTGCGGTTATGGACAAAATAAACAACCAGCCGCGCGAAAAGGGCAATCATCACGAGCCCCGCGGCAATACCCGCAAAGAACACCATGCGCCACGCCGGCTGCGGAGTCGGGAGCGGTTCGAACTGCAGGTCTTCGGGTTCGATTTCCTGTATTTCTGTCGCAAAGGCAGTTTCCGCGCGCGCAACCAGGTCAGCTTCCTTTTCAGTTTCCTTCTGGCCCAGTATCTCCATTATCCTGAAATGCGCCTGCACCAGGAGTTCCGCGAGTTCATGGTTGCGGGCAGCCTTGTCTTCCGTCACGGCGAACATGGAGCCCATGTCGTTTGCAAACTTGATAAGCACGCCCTCGATGGCGCCCCACTGAGGAATGTTCGGGAAGCTCTTGCCGCTTTCGAGGCTCTGCACCAACTGCGAGTAACGGCGGTCCTGGTTCCAGATGCTTATGAGCCCGCGGTCGGAAGGCAAAAAGCCCACGGCACGGCAGTACGCGTCCAGGTTGTCGGTACGCAACAGGTAAGCAAGCAGGGACTGCGCCGCGGCAAACTTCGTCGAATCGCCCCCTGTCGGCAAGACAAGGTGGCTCCCGCCCACGAACGTGGACTTGAACGAGGACGCAAGGAAGGGAAGGATGATGATGCCGTCATCGGCAATCGCGCTGGAACGCAGCCCGCCCGCCTCTTCGGAAAACTCCAGCTGGCGGATAAGTTCGGAGGTACCGTAATGGATAAGCAGTTCGGAATTGATGAACCGCACCGCGTTCTGCTGGGAATTTTCGTGCAGGCTTTGCGGGGCCAGTTCCTCGTCACCGAGAATCGCCGCATACACGGCAAGCCCGTCAAGCGTCTTCTGGTCAAGCAGGGCACTCGTGCATGCGCCCTGCCTGCAGTCCAGGAAATCACCACCGAAATTCCAGATAAACGGAGCCATCTGCTGGGGGCCGGTCCAATCCTCGTGACCGGGCAGAGCGAACGCCGCCACGCGCTTCATCTCGGAATTCTTGAGTTCACCACGATTGATGGCACGGAGCGCACCCATGAACTTGGAATACGACGCGATGTCCGATTCCTCGATACCGAGCGTATGCCACAGCCACTCGTTCGCAAAAAGTGCACGCACGTCGAGGAACCACGGGAACGAGTACACTTCCTTGCCTGCGCCGATGTGACTTGCGCGGAACGCTTCCGCATAGAATCGGGACGAATCGACCTGCGCAATGAGGGAATCGAGCGGGCGTATGCTGCCTACCGACGCAAAGTGGGGAACCCAGGTAGACCCCAACTGGATAACATCCGGGAAATCCGCGACAGAATCGGGACTCGCAAAGGCCTTCGTAATGACATCGTACGCCTCGCCCCAGTTGAGCACGCGCACTTCTACAGGAATACCCGTGTCACGCTGGAACTTCTTCACGAGTTTCTTGACCGCCTTCTGCGAGCCGAGCCCGTTATCCATCATCCACAAGTGGAGAGTATCCGCGTCAGCACTCCTCAATTCCGGCACCGCAACCGCCGCCGTCGCCACCAGGGCAACCGCAACTGCTGCACGCACGATATGTCGGGACAAACGGATCATTTTGCGAGTCGGGTAAAGTCTTCGAAGAAGTGGGGGTAAGTCTTGTTTACGCAGGCGGGGTCCATGATCTTCACCGCAACACCACCGAGCGAGACCAGGCTAAAGCACATCGCCATGCGGTGGTCGTTGTATGTCTCGACTGTCGCGGGCACAAGTTTTTCCGGAGGCACAATCGTGATGCTGTCCATGTCGGTCGTCACGCGCGCGCCGAACTTCTGGAGTTCCGCAGAAATCGCCGCAATGCGGTCGGTTTCCTTCACGCGCCAGCTCGCGATACCGCTTATCTTCGAGGGGCTGTCGGCAAACAGTGCAAGCACCGATACCGTCATCGCCGCGTCGGGAATGTCGTTCAGGTTCAGGTCCACTCCGTGGAGGCTGCACCCGTTACCGTCGCACTCGATCCAATCCGGACCAACTTCCACCCTTGCCCCCATCTTGCGGAGGACATCCACAAACGCGACATCGCCCTGGATGCTGTCCTTGCCCACGCCGAGCACGCGCACCTTGCCGCGAGCAATGGCAGCAGCTGCCAGCGGGTAGCTTGCCGAACTCGCGTCGCCCTCCACGTCGTAATCGGCGGGAGCAGTGTACACGCCCTGCGGCACGTAGAAGTCGCGCAGGTTTTCGTGCCTGACCTCGATACCGAAACTGCGCATGACATCCATCGTCAGTTCGATATACGGAGCAGAAATAAGTTCACCCTTCACGTGAATGTGGAGTGGAACCTTGCAATACGGCGCACAAATGAGGAGCGCCGTCAGGTACTGGCTCGAAATATTGCCGTTTACCTCCACATAGCCGCCCGCAAGGCCCGAGGCCTTGATATGCACCGGCGGGTAGCCTTCCGTCTCGCGATACTCGATGCTTGCCCCGAGCGAACGGAGAGCGTCCACCAGGTCGCGTATCGGGCGTTCGCTCATGCGTTCTTCGCCCCCGAGGGAAAATTCCCCGCAGCCGAGCGTGAGCGCCGCCGTAAGCGAGCGCATCGCCGTGCCCGCATTGCCGAGGTACAAATCTACCACGCCCTCAACCGAAATCGGGCCCGCGTTCCCGGTCACCACCGCCTCGGAATAGTCATCCGAAAAATCAATCTTCACGCCGAGTTTCTGGAGCGCCTCGCCCATGTAGCGGGTATCGTCGCTTTTCAGCAGGTTATGGAGCCGGGTTGTGCCGCGCGCGAGGGCCGCAATCAAAAAAGCCCTGTTGGTAATGCTCTTGGAGCCCGGGAGCCGGACTTCACCGCTAAACGTACTAAATGCCGGTAACTGTATATAAGAGGGGCGGAACTGAAACTCATCCATATTTCAAAATTATACATTTTTACAAGATAACCGTAAATCAGCCCGTTCCAAAAACGGGCCATTTGACGGCACCGGCAATCACATACAACGTGCAGGTAAAAACATGGAACAAGGCATCACGACCAAAGACTTTGAAATCCGCTTCTCGGACTGCGACCACCACAGCCGCCTGAAACTTTCAAACCTGTTCCTGTTCATGGAAGAGACCGCCATCGCCGATGCCGAGGCGAACGGGTTCGGGCTCTGGAAAATGATGAAGGCGGGCTACACCACCGTCATCACGCGCATCAAGATACGCATACTGCACCAGCCCGTGTGGGGCGAGAAGATTTCGATATCCACCTGGGCGAAGGACTTCTACAAGGACAAGGTCGTCCTGAAGGACTACTCCATCGTGGATTCGCAGGGGCATTCCATCGCGCAGGCGACATCGAGCTGGCTGCTCGTGAACATGAAGACCGGCAAGTCGGAAAACCCGGCGAACAGCCCCTACCCCATCCCGCTATTTGCGGGCAAGAACGCGCTCCCCGAGATGATGGACATTTTGAGCCCCGAAATAGAACCGCGGGTACTGCGCACCGAGCAGGCGCACTACAGCGACCTCGACATGAACAACCACGTGAACCACTGCCGCTACGTGGACTGGGTTATGGACTCGCTCGATGCCGACGAGGTCAAGAGCCGTCGCATCCGTTCCATACAAATGAATTTCATCTCGCAGGTCCCGCTCGGAGGGAACGTCGCCATAGTGCGCTTCAAGAACACGAACCACCACGCCTATATATTCGGGATGAACGAAGACGACATGCAAGCCGCGCAGACCGCAGGAGGTTTGCTAGCCACGGGGAATGCGCAACCTCCACGCTGCCATTTCCAGGCACGCATCGGGTTCGCTGACTAGGGTAAAGACTGCGGGGGGATTTTTTGAGGTTCGGCAGACCCAGCAAGGCTTTTTCCAGCACTAGGTCTGCCGTTTATTAGTTTGTATTCAACAAGAAACCACAATTCTATCCCCGCGAGCAGACCTTTTCCCACTATACAGGCGATTTGGTCTGCCGAAAAGCCCCCTCAGGGCACCATCGCAAGCATATTTCCTCCGATTTTCGCTACTTCCAGCAGACCCACAGAGCATTCTGCAGCAATCTGGTCTGCCAAAACAACAAAACCGCCATCATTCATCAACCACCACACCGATATCGGGCCACATTTCAAACCCGACGCTCCCCTGCAGGTCGGTGCGGAAGAACCGCGCCGTATCGCCAAGCACGTAGGCATACTTGCGCACGACTTCTTCGCGGGGGTGCCCGTAGGCGTTGCCCGCACCCACACTCACCACGGCGTAATCCGGCGCAACACGCGAAATGAACCGGAGCGAACTGCTGCCCGCAGACCCGTGGTGCGGCACCTGCAACAAGCCCGCGGAGAGCGTGGGTGAAAGTTCCAGCAGGCGGCGTTCTCCCGCAGAGTCCAGGTCGCCCGTCAGCAGGAGGGAGGCCGCCCCGAATTCCACCCGCACAACCACACTTGCAGGGTTCCCGCCCTCCCGCACGTAGTCCGGCGGCCAGAGCACGTCGAACCGCGGGGCATCACCGATGTTCGAAGACAGCCCGCGCGAACCTTCCCCGTCGCCCGAAGGCAACCCGCCGACATCCCCGATGCCCGCAACCGCCCCGCACGCAGCAAGCCCGAGCGACATGCCCCGCACCAGCGTATCCACCGGAATGCCAAACCCGCGGGCCACCCGCAGCACGCTATCCCGAATGAAGCCGCCCGAGGTATCGGGCCCGACGTACAGGCGGCGCACGTACACCCGCGGCGCATCTCCAGCCCGCGATAAACGCCCCTCGGCCCGCGATAAACGCTCCTCGACCAGCGATAAACCTTCCACCCGCGATAAACTATCCCCGACCCGCGGCGCAGTTCCGCCCAGAAACAAGCCATTTCCAGCCCGCGACAAACCTCCCCCGACCCGAGCGAAACCCGAACCCCCACCGCGACCCGCAAGTTCCATGAACCCGCCCGCATGGTCCCTGTGGTTGTGGCTCACCACCACCCACTCGAGCGTATCGACCCCGCGGGCGACAAGCGAATCCACCACACCCACAGAATCGGGCCCCATGTCGTACATCGCGTACCGCCCCCCGCAATCGAGCAGCACCGCAAGTCCCTGCCCCACGTCCAGGAACGTAACCCGCAGGGGCGAAGGTTCCGGCGACCCCTCCTCGATAACGAACCCGCACGATGCCACCAGGGCGAAAATGGCCACGAAGGCCAGCATTTTTGCTTGCAAAAAGAAGTATCTCATACCTATATATACGGGATTACCCCCCAAAATGAGCCAAAACGCCACTTTTTTTGCTATCTTTACAGCATGCAGTTACCCAAATACAAGAAAAAGAAGCGTATCAAGCTCAAAATCTGCCAGGAACCCGGCTGCGGCCGCGAGTTCTGGGGACACCCGATTGCCAAGTACTGCGAACTGCACCGCGACATCAAGTTGCGCCAGAAGCAGAAAAAGAACGTGGAGAGCATCGAGTCCAAGAACATCATCTTCCGCCACAACTACACGGAATCGATGGACCTGACCTTCAAGTGCTGTCTGGAAGGCTGCAACGAGCTGTTCACCATCAAGGTCTTCCCCAAGCAGACCGTGTATCCTCGTTTCTGCATGGAACACCGCAACGACTTCAAGCGCGAGAACTTCATCCGCGTCATGCAGAAAAAGAACGCGTAAAACCGCTACCGGCGGCGCATTTTCGCCTTTTTTACCAAAAAATTCACGCCATCCCTTGAAATTTGGGATGGCTTTTTTATATTTGGTCTCGCTACATGGTGGATGTAGCTCAATTGGTTAGAGTCCCAGATTGTGATTCTGGATGTTGCCGGTTCGAGTCCGGTCATCCACCCGAAAAAAGGCCCCGCAATTTGCGGGGCCTTCTTCGTTCTCCTCCTAACAGCCTCCTCCTTACAGACTGCTTCAGTTCCTTACGCAGCGGACTCGCCCTGCCTTCCGTCGATTGTCGGTCATCACGCCGTAATCAATCGAAATTTCGAAAGCGTAATTATCATAAATCCTGTAGTTTGCGTACGAATTCGCATATTCAAGGATCCATTCAACGTCCTCGGTGTCCTTATGCTCCTCGTAGTAATCCCACCACTCTGAACGCTCTTTTTCTATATCTCCGACAAACGACTTGTGCGTATACGTGTGGTAGTATAGGTCCAGGTACTTGCTGTCCATCGGGTAAAGGTTGAAGTCGAACCTGTTATAGAATACGCCCACCAGGTCTTTATCAGATGCGGTTTCGGAGTCTGTCCTCCAGGATTCATTGAGTAGATTGTTGACTCCCCCGACATAGGTAATCAAGGCTTCCCAGTCCAGGCTATTGGATATATGCCAGCCGGCCGGGCAAATTCCCTGATGCAGCGAATCTATCAAGCCATCCTTGATAGGCCTCGACATATAGCTTTCGTTCAACCCCATGGCAGTCGTCCAATTATAGATTCCGGTCGGAGTCACATCTACGCCACCCCTCCTGGAATGCTTGACCGTAGTTTCACCACTGTACATCAGGTCCTCGGCCATCCATTCATACTTCTTCCCGTTGAACTCGAAACTTACCGTCTTGTATTCCCGGCCGTCGCGCGGATCCTTCATAGTTCCCGACCCGTGAGGTATCGGCATCTTGAGGGAATCGAGGTGCCCCTTAGTCGTGAACTTCCAGCTATGTCCATCGCAAAGGAAGTAGGCAGGGTTCACATACGTCATCCAATCATCATTGTCATCTACGAACGGTTTGTCAAGTCTTCTTGATTCCCCCCAATGGTCTTCATCGCAGGTTTCAAAGCCAAGATAATGATCTAGTACCAAATGGTGGAAATAACGCCTCTCCGCCATAAGGTCGTACTCGTCCCTACCAATCAAGCCGGTTTCGCCAGAGTGCATCACATTGCCCAAGGAATTGTATAAATAGGCAGTGTAAGCAAGAGGCGCAATCAAGGAATCGCTGAGGGTTCCGTCTTCTTCCAGGTCATCGGCGTATCCATCCACATAATCCTGTAACATGCCACAGTCCGTATTGGCCGGGTCCATCCTATATTCCCACTCGTTTCCTTCGCCATTCCAAGGAATAATGAAGTCTCGAGTATCCACAAAAATACTGATATGATAAAGAGCCATGTCCGCAGCGGATGTACTGAAGATGTTCAGGTCTTCCGCGGAATTTACGGGAATGAAGACACCGAATGCGGCGAGCACTTCCGCAGCAGCCTGTTTCTTGGCCTGGGCAAAGGGCACGCCATCCTTGACCAACTTCAATACACGCTTGTATTCAAAATGCGTCAGCAAGTTGATATTTGCGGTAATACGTTTTTCCATGTTGGTAATGGCATTAAGGTGCAAGACGCACACAGAACGTTCGCCACTGACATCACGAATATAGTGGCCTTCGGCGGAAAGAAGCGCATACGGGCTTTCCAAATCAAGACTATCGAATTCGAAGTCACCCTTGTCGTTGATGACCGTGGTATTGAATTCCTTGCCCGTGGGTTCCAGGTTCCCTTCCGCAGATGTTTCCCGGAGTACGACGCTGGAGCCCTCCACAAACGGGCCCTTCTGCACCGCACCCGAAAGCTTTTTGCCCGCGAGGGCGACAATGCCGGCATCTTCCGAGGTTCCTCCCGCGACATCCCTGCCATCGGAACAAGCGTCAAGCACAAACACACAGGCCGGAGCCAAAACAATTCGAAGGCACGTCCTTAATTTTTCATACAAATTCATCTTTACTTATTCTCCTTTCCAA
Source organism: Fibrobacter sp. UWR3 (assembly GCF_900143055.1). Lineage (NCBI taxonomy): Bacteria > Pseudomonadati > Fibrobacterota > Fibrobacteria > Fibrobacterales > Fibrobacteraceae > Fibrobacter > Fibrobacter sp. UWR3. The sequence continues at coordinate 224,899 of NZ_FRCW01000003.1, forward strand.
ATTTCTTTTCCTTGTCCAGTTTTTCGGTCATCGGGAACAGTTGCAAGTTCAGGCGATACACCTGTTCCGTCTCGTCGTCTTCCGCGGCAATCGCCACGATGCGCCGGCGGCAATCCGCCAGTTCCTTCCGAATCCGTTCGTAAGCACGGCGCGTAAGCCCGAGGGTCAGCCCCGACATGTCGCGTTCCGAAAGCGGCAGTTCCAGGGCCTTTACCGCAAACTCCCCCATTTGTCGCTGCATGTCGCGGGCCGCCACGGGGACCGCATCTACCGAGCCCATCGAGATGGACTTGTCCGTCTGGCGGTAGTTCCCGCTCCTGTCCTTCTTCAGGAGCTTCGCACGCACCAGAAAGTCAAGCGTCTCGCTCACTTCGGCAGCGGAAATCTTTTGCTTGCAGGCACGCGCAATCTCGAGCGGCTTTGCACCCGGCATGTGCGGGGCAAGTTCGCGCAGCACCGGATTCTTCCACGACTTGAAGTAGTCGAACTCCTCTTTCCCGAGTACGCGCACCTTGTGGGCCCTCGCCAGCGCACAGCGTTCCTCGAACGCGGCACGCTTCGCCTCATCCCCCTTTGCATGGGCGTACGAAACCATCAGGACAAAATATGTGCTCTCGAAACCGGCGAGGCCCATCGCGGCGGCGACAGAACCTGCAGCCCCAACACTCAGGTTCTTCTTCCCCTCGCAAACGTACTTCAGGTAAATCGGCGACGAGAACCCGGCATCGCGCGCAAAGTCTCGCCACGTGAATGCCGAATTGCGCTTGCGTTCATCGTAGTAGTCCTGGATGAACTTGCGGTAGTCTGTATATTCAATGATCTCCTTCATGTGCACAAATATAGGTATTTTTTGCTATTCTAGAACACAAAATTGCCTTTTTTATGCAAATTTTACCATTTTTGTAGAATTTTGGCAAATTTTAGCAATTTAGAATACAAAATACGTATTCCAGGAATACAACAAAAAAAGACAAGGGAAGGCTCCGCCCTCCCTATTGACATTTCACTATACTTTTAGTATATTACTTAAAGTATATTACCAAAAGTATAGTGAGGTTATCATGATAAACCCCTTTTTGCTAGAACCATACACATCAAAGGAACTGTTCTGCGACCGCGAACTGGAACTCAAAGAAATTGTCTCTCTATTAACGAATGGTTCCAACGTGACACTCATTTCGCCTAGACGTTACGGGAAAACAGGTCTGATTTTCAGGGCTTTTGATGATCTCCGCGAAAAAAAATGCACCTGCATATATGCCGACATTTTCTCAGCTCAAAATCTAGACGACTTTCTCAAAATTCTTTCCGAAGCAATCGTTAGCGCAGTAACAAGCGAATCCATAATAAAAAAATTCTTCAACGCTCTTAAAAACGCGAGACCCTCACTCAGCTACGATCCTGTTTCCGGCAGTCCACAGGTATCGCTTTCGTTCCTGATGGACTCACAAAAACCACCAACTCTAAAATCCATTTTTGATTTTCTAGAAAAGCAAGAAACACAAATCATTTTCGCGATTGACGAATTTCAGCAAATAAGAGAATTCAAAGAAACAAATACCGAAGCCCTACTGCGGACATACATCCAACAATTACACCATGTAAAATTCATTTTCTGCGGAAGCAAAAAACATTTAATGGCAGACATGTTTACCAACGTAAAGAAACCTTTTTATGAAAGTTCAAGAACAATCTATATCAACCGTATAGATGCAGATAAATACAAGGCATTTATTACAGGTCTCTTCAAAAAGGCAGGCAAATCCATTGACGACGACGCCGTCGATTTTATCTTGGGTTGGACAAAACGGCACACTTATTACACTCAATTCGTCTGCAACCAGGTTTTTGCGGATTCATCCCAAAGGATTACGTTAGAAGATGTAAAAAACGTCGCATCCAGAATTCTTCGGTTCGAAACAACAAACTTCATAGAGCGTCGCAATCTGATTACCGAGAAACAGTGGAAATACCTCGTCGCAGTCGCCAAAGAAGGCGAAGTCAAAAAGCCGACCGCGGCAGATTTCTTGATGAAATACAAAATCGGAAACGCGGCCACCGCAAAGAAAATCCTCACTGCCCTTGTCGAAAAGGAACTACTGCTAGAGCAAAGCGACTTAAGCGGGAAAAGCTACAGCGTGTACAACGTATTCATGTCCCGCTGGATGGAATCGCTTTAAACAGAAGACCCCGCTAAAAAGCGGGGTCTTTTTTTCTCCTCCTAACAAAATCTTCCTAGTCCCTTACGCAGCGGACAGAGAACCCGGAGTTCTTGTGGAAGCCATACTCACTCACCCCTTTGCTGTTGTAGTTCATGGTCTTAGCATCCGCATAGTAGTCGTCGTCGCCATCAGAAGTCCAAAAGGTTGTGCAGAAGCCCTCACCTACGTACCCTTCAATTGGAATCTTGATGCCAACAGGCAATACGGCAAAGGAATAGATATCGGAGCCATTTCCATTATCGGCCCAACCACTTGCCGATTTGAGTCTCTCTGCCGCCGTCGATGTATACCCGTCTAATATAAATAACATACCCCACTCTATTCCCGTTGGCAGGTGCCAGCCCTCGGGGCAAATACCACGCACCGGGTATGTCGGCGAGCACATCGTTTCATCGCCGCAACCTTTGCCATTCGTGCTCCACCTGCCCACGCTATCCATTGCGGCGGACCACGTGTAAAGGCGACCGTATTTGGCGCAGTTGGCAGGATCGTTGTCATAGCACCAACTCGTGGAATCGAAGGTAATATCGCCACTTTCAAAGGGAACACCTGTGTAGGCGTAGTTCAAATTCTCCGCCATCCAGATTTGTCTGCCGATTTTTACAATCTTGTATATTTGCCCGTCACGCCCATCAGTCATAGTTCCTGTAACTCCATCTTCAAAGAAACTGATACTCGACGCATCACTTGACAACGATTCCGCAGAACTACTACTTGACTTGGCATCGCCGTTTTTACTGCTACTCGATTTCGCAGAAGAACTGCTGGACACACTTGTCTCGCTTTCGCTCGACTGCGGTGTGACGCTAGAGGAACTACTTGAACCGTCGCAGTCCTCGCAAACAGACGAAGAAGAATCCTCGTCGGGGCGGGTTGTGAAACCGCTGCTCTCGTCATCGCCGCAAGCCGCAAGCAGGAATGCGGACATGGCACATATTGCTAAAACTCTTTTCATTGTTTTCGCCTCTCTACCCTAAAATTAATCCTTCACGCAGCGGACGGAATGAATAGAGAACATGGGGTGGCCATTCAGAATCGCATTGTCATTGTTGTAAATCAAGATTACGCTGTGCACGTAGTTATCAATCATCACAGAAGACGTCCAGAAGTACGCGTAGCCGCCCTTAGCGTAGTAAACCCCATCGTTTTCCCTGTAACCAGAAGGCAACGCTGCAAAGGAATAACCATCCATTCCGGTAGCTCCGTTGCCGCTACGGTTCCAGCCGCTGGTAGTCTTGAGCATCGCGCCTGCAATCTAATCCCCCCCGACTGTCGTAAACAAAGTTCTGAACTCCTCCTCTGTCGGCAAATGCCAGCCACTTGGACACACTCCCTGTACCGGATAAGTCGGTGAACAGGCCTTGCCATAGCCGCAACCCTTACTATTTTCAGTCCATGCACCCACGCTGTCCATAGCCGCCGCCCATGTATAAAGGCGGCCATACTTGGCGCAGTAGGCAGGGTCGTTGCCATAGCACCAACTTATAGAATCAGAGGCATCGTTCTCATATTTATAGGGAACACCAGTGTATGCATAGTTAAGATTCTCCGCCATCCAAGTCTGTGTACCAATGATGACCGTCCTGTAAGTCTGGCCGTCGCGCTCGTCCTTAAAGCAATTCCCGTCTGTATCAACATCACATTGTTCTCTTTTAAGTTCCGAACTCGAAGAGTTCCCGGAACTAGAAGACGGCGAGATAGAGCCGTCATCATCCATGACACAGCGGACAGAAAGCCCAGCGGTCTCATCGCAGTTGGAAAATCTCGCTTCGTCTTTGTAATCCAAGTACACGTAATACGAGCTGTTTTTGTCGCGTTCAGTAGAACTCGCGAAGAACGCTACGGTGCCGGCTTTGCCATCGAGCCCCTCAACACTGGTATAGTGGCCAGCAGGGAGTGCCGAGAATCCGAAATCATCCGTACCCGTATTATCGCCTCGGCCACTCCAGCCGGAAATAGACTTGAGCACCTTACCAGCGATTGATGAGCCACCAACTTCCTCGAACAGGACCGTCCAATCCATTTGAGTCGGCACGTGCCAACCACTGGGACAGACTCCGCGTACAGGGTATTTCGACGGGCATGTCGAACCAAAGCCGCAACCCTTGCCGTTCGCACCCCATATTCCCATGCTGTCCATCGCGACACTCCACGGATACAAACGACCGTACTTCGCACAGTATTCAGCAGAATCATGATAACAGAGACTACCTTTCGTTTCAAAGTTCAGGTTTTCCGCCATCCAAGTCTGAACGCCGAGTTGCATGGTCCTGTAGACCTTGCCATCGCGCAGGTCCTTGAGCGTATTTGCAGTTGCATCGTATTCACTGCCGTCCGCCTTTGCGGAACTGCTAGATGTTTCGACAGGCTTTGAGCTGCTGCTGGATGGTGGAACAGCAGTATCATCATTCAAACAGCGAACAGACATCGCGTCGTGCCTGCCGCTGGCCTCGAATACATCGAAGTAATAGTACAAAATTATGTTGGTCGCCATATCACTACTACGCTCAGTAGAACTCCAAAATTTTGCAGTACCACCTTCGCGAGAGAAAAGCCCACCCCTTTCGTCCCTGAAGCCAGCAGGCAACGCCGCGAAGCCGTAATTATCCGTTCCATTGGTAGCTTCTCCCTTATTACCAACCCAGCCACTTGTAGACTTGAGCACTTCTCCCGCTGTCGATTTTCCACCAACAGCAGAGAACAATGTATTCCACTCTGTTGAATCCGGCAAGTGCCAGCCATCAGGGCAAGCATCCATCGCCGCATCCCATATATAAAGGCGGCCATACTTTGCACAATATTCAGCAGAATCATTATAGCAGAAACTGGAATCAGTTTCAAAGTTCAGGTTTTCCGCCATCCACACCTGATCGCCGATTTTTACGGTTCTATAAGTCTGGCCATCGCGGGAGTCCGTAAGTGTTCCTTCGGCAGGCTCAGAACTGCTGCTGGACAGATCCTCGACCGGAGTCGAGGATGACGACTGACGGGAACCGCTGCTAGATTCCTCGCTGCTATCGCTGCTCAGGATGACGGTGTCGCCAAAGGCTTCAATGTACTTCTCGAATGCGGGCACTTCGTCGGCATAGCCCAAGTGTTCGACGTTCTTGCGGATTGAATCGAGCGTGCCGTCGGCCGTAGCGGCAATCTGCCACTCTTCAATCGCGGCCTTCGTCTTGTCATCGCTCCACTTGCCGGTTTCCGCAAACGAATCCTTAAACCCGTCCATGCGCTTCTCGAGCCCAGGCACATCCGTCCCAGCCTGCATCAACACGCTCACGGCAAGCAGCGCAGCGTTGCCGTCGCCACTTTCATAGATGGTCAAGTCTTCGGAATTATCGAAGTCACCCGCAATGCCGAATGCAGCGAGTACTTCCTTCTCGGCCTGCTTCTTCGCATCCGCGAACTTCTTGCTCTTCTCGGTCACGAGGTACAACACGCGCTTGCATTCCAGGTCGGTGAGCATGTTTACGTTCACATGCCCGCGGTCCTTCAGGTCGCTCAGCGCAAAGAGCGTCACCGACTCCGACGTTGTATTGCCGGTAATTTCGTTGCGGTAAATGCCCGAAACTTCGAACAGCGCGCACGTAGACGAAAGCGTCACGTCGTCAAACGCGAAGTCGCCCTTGTCGCTATTGATTTTGCCTTCGAAAATCTCATCCGTCAGTTCAAGCGTCTTGCAGTCGATTCCCTGCACCGTCACCTTGGAGCCCTTCACGAACGGGCCCTTCTGCGCCAAGCCCGCGATATCCTTCGCGACAATGCCCATGTCTCCCGAGGCACCGCCAACGAAATCATCTGACTCGTCATCGGAACACGCCGCCGTCAAGATAGCCATGGCGGCAAGCGCACAGGCCGGAATAAGCCGAGCCATAAAACTCCTGTTCATCATGTTCCTCATCTCCTTTACCTCTTTTTAACTTTAAAAACTTTCTTGGTTTCGATCCGCTTGCTCAGCGGGAACAGTTGCATATTCATGCGATAAACGCGCTCCGTCTCGTCATCTTCGGTAGCAATCGCCACAACACGGCGGTAAAAATCCGCCATTTCCTTGCGGATGCGTTCGTACGAGCGTTCCGTAAGGCCGAGCACGAACCCCGACATAGTGCGTTCAGAAAGCGGCAGGTCGATGGCTTTAATCGCGAATTCCCCCATCTGGCGCTGCAGTTCGCGAGCCGCCACGGGCACCACATCCATGTTACCCATCGTAATCGTCTTGTCCGTCTGGTGGTAGTTTCCGTCCCTGTCCTTCTTCAGGAGCTTCATCCTTACCAAAAAGTTCAGCGTCTCTGTCACCTCGGCAGCGGTAATCGACGGGCTGCAGGCGCGCGCCATCTCGAGAGGCTTGGCGCCCGGCATGTGCGGGGCAAGTTCTCGCAGCACCGGATTCTTCCACGACTTGAAATAGTCAAACTCATCGTTACCCAGCACGCGCATCTTGTGCGCCTTCGCGAGCGCACAGCGTTCCTCGAACGCGGCACGCTTGGCCTTGTCGCTTTTCGCGTGCGCATACGAGACCATCAGTACAAAATAAGTCTGTTCGTAACCGGCGAGCCCCATGGCGCTCGCGACAGAACCTGCGGAACCGACGCTCAGGTTCTTTTTACCCTCACAAACATATTTCAGAAACACCGCCGACGAAAATCCGGCATCCTGGGCAAACTTCTGCCACGAAAAGACGGAACTACGCTTGCGCTCTTCGTAGTAGTCCAGGATATACTTGCGGTAATCCGTATATTCAACGATTTCCTTCATAGGTACAAATATACCCTCTTTTCGTGCATTTAGGACATAAATATGGCGATTTTAGCCAAATTTTACCACTTTTGGCTAAATTTTGAAAAATTTAGCATTTTAGAACATGGCGTTATGTTCTGAGGACATGAGAGATCCTCGCCTTCGCGAGGATGACAAGCACAAAAGCCCCGCCATTCCTGGCGGGGCCTTCCTCTTTTCCCCCTTACAGACTTTCTTAGTTCTTTACGCAGCGCACAAAGCCTTTTGGCTGTACTTCCGTGTCGGACACGTAATTCCAGTTAATCGAAATCTCGATGGTTACGAAATCCGTTTTCGTCAAGGGATAGTCGATAAATTCATCCCGTGTAAAGAATTCCCGGTTCCACACATCGTCATTGGGACTGGTTGGCTGGAAGGACATCCTTGGAGCATAGGTATGGAAATAGGCTTCCAGGAATTGCTTATCTAGCGGAACGAGATTGAAGTCCAGCCTATTGTAGAACACTCCCGTCAGGCCCTTCGCAATGGCGGTTTCCCTGTCAGTCCTCCAATTTTCGTCGAGCAGGTTGTTGGGATTGCCGTCCACGTAATCTAGCAGGGTTTTCCACTCCTCGCTATTCGCCACGTGCCAGCCGTCGGGGCAGATTCCCTGATGGAGAGAATCGATCAGGCCTTCGCGCACATACCTCGTCATGTAGCCCTCGTTAAGGCGCATGGCCTCGGTCCAGCTATATACACCCGGCTGGCGACGACTCACCCTACCTCCCCTTGGACGTGTTTCCGGATCAACAACACTATACATAAGGTTTTCCGCCATCCATTCGTACCTTTTCCCTTCGTACTCAAAGCTTATCGTCTTGTATTCCCGTCCATCACGCGGGTCAATCATAGTGCCATTTTCATGTTCAAACATCGTTGTGAGCGAATCGATGTACCCCCTTGTCTTTATATCCCACTTAAAGCCATCGCAAAGGACGTAGCCGGAATCCAAGATACGCTGTTCCCCCTCCTGATAGTCATAGACCTCTATGGGCTTGTGAAACGCCGTATATTCGCCCCAGCGATTCTCGGTGCATGCATCTATCTCCAGATGGTGCAAGAGCACCAGCTTGCTGAACTCGTATTCCTTTTTCATGACCACCAAATCATCATACGACCCTGGGTCAGCGGCTTCCTTTTCCCACATGTCGTCTTCATCGACATACTCCATATGGGTGTACATACGGGTGACTTCGTAGGCCCCGCCTGCGATAACCTGCATAATGGAATCAGCGAGTTCCCCGTCATCGGCAAAATCTTCCGCAAAACCATCGAGATAATTCTGCAATTTCGGGCAATCTTCTTTTTCATCATCAACCCAATAAGTCCATTCCGGGGTATTATCGATAAGAAGACTGATATTGAACAGGGTCCTGTCCCCTTCGGACGTATTGAATATATTCAAGTCCTCCGCAGAGGAGACATCAATATCAACCCCGAATGCAGCGAGAACTTCCCTGGAAGCCTGCTTCTTGGCTTCGGCGAAAGGCACGCCTTCCTTAACCAGTTTCAATACGCGCTTGTACTCGAAATGCGTCAGGATGTTGACGTTAGCCGTACTGCGGTTATTCAGGTTCGTGACCGCATCAAGGCGCATGGGGCATTCTGAACGTTCACCGTCGTATTCGTGAGCATAGTAACCTTCGGCAGAAAGCAGCGCATACTGGCTTTCCAGATCAAGCTCGCCAAACTGGAATTCACCCTTGTCGTTCACAGTCGTCGTATGGAATTCCCTGCCCGTGGGCTCAAGGCTCCCTTCTGCCGACGTTTCGCGGAGCACGACGTCCGAGCCCTTTACGAGCGGGCCCTTCTGCGCAGCGCCCTTGATTCCCTTACCCGCAAGAGCAACAATGCCTTCGGATTCCTCGCTCGTGCCCGCCGTCTGAGTGGAACACGCACAAAGCGCGAGGCTCAAGGCAGATACACCCATAAAAATATTCTTTCGCATAAACATATTCACTCTCCTTTACCCGATGTGGACTTGCCACGATTCTTGCCACTGTTCAAGTTTTCCGTCAGCGGGAAAAACTGGAAATTGAGTCTGCACACCTTATCCGGATGCGGCTCGTCGGCGACTATCGACACGATGCGCTTGCGGCACTTCGCAAGTTCATCCACGACCTTCTTGTAGCTTTCTTCCGTCACGCCCATAGTAATTCCGCTAAAGTGACGTTCCGAAATGGGCAACTTGTCAAGCGCCTCGAGCGCGAACTCGCCCATCTGGCGCAAGAGCGAATGCACCGCGACGGCAACCACGTTCAGGCGCCCCGTAGTAAGCGAGCGGTTCGTCTGGTGGTAATTGCCCTTGATGTCGCGCGTGATGAGCCCCGCCTTCATGAGAAAGTTCAGGCTCGCGCTCACGTCCGCCGCAGAAATCGCGGGCCTGCAGGCCTTCGCAATCTCGTGCGGTTTCGCTCCCGGCATGGCAACCGCCAGCTCGCGCACCACGGAATGCTTCCAGGTTTCGTAGAACGTGTAGAGTTCGTTCCCCAGAATCTTCACGTGGTGTGCGGCGCTCAGCGCCTGCATTTCCTCGAAACACTTCTTCTTTTCGCGATCCGTCTTCGCGCTTTCGTAGCGCACCATCAAAATAAAGTAGTCGTACTCGAAGCCGAGCAACCCCATAGCAAGCGCAGTTTTCTTCGCTCCTTCTTCCCGAAGACGCGTCTTGCCGTCGCATACAAGCTTCAGGTACGATCCGGAGGCGAACCCCGCAAGTTTCGCAAATTCTCGCCAGGTAAATGCGGAACTACGCTTGCGTTCGCTGTAGTAGTCCAGGATATACTGGCGATAGTCCTTATATTCGACAACTGATTTCATCATGACAATAAAATAGATAATCAAATTGTCCGATGCAACATTTTCTAAAAAACAAATTTGGCGATTTTAAGCAAATTTTGGAGGTTTTATATCCACCCAAAAGATTTTTGTTAAAGTAAAAAACAAAAACAGGGATTCTATAGAACAAACCGCACAAGGCATAAAAACGGAGCCCCCGGCGCATTGCCGAGGGCATTCCTTTGCTCAAAGATCCTCGCCTTCTCCCCAAAGAGGATAACTCTACTGAGGCAACAAGTTGCCAAGTATCGTATAGCGAGGATGACGTATTGTCGGCTAGCTCAGGCGGCTAATCATGTAACCGGCGCAGACTGCGGTACCGATCACGCCGGCCACGTTCGGGCCCATGGCGTGCATCAGGAGGAAGTTCTGCGGGTCATACTTGGCACCTTCCACCTGGGAAACACGTGCGGCCATCGGCACGGCGGACACGCCAGCAGAACCGATAAGCGGGTTCACGGGGTTCTTCGGAGAGCACCAGTTCATGATCTTCGCGAGGAAGAGGCCGGCCGCGGTCGAGAAACCGAAGGCGACAACGCCCATGGCGATAATCATGAGGGTCTGCGGCTTCAGGAAGATGTCGGCAGACATCGTGAGGCCCACGGAAGTACCGAGGAAGATAGTCACGATGTTCATAAGTTCGTTGGAAGAAGTCTTCACGAGACGTTCCACGACGCCGGCTTCCTTGAAGATGTTGCCGAGCATGAGCATGATGATAAGTGCAGAAGCATCGGGCACCACGAGGATGCAGACGATCATCACCATCACGGCGAAAACGATGCGTTCGGCCTTGCTCACCTGGCGGAGAGCCTTCATGCGGATCTTGCGTTCCTTGTCGTTGGTCATCAGGCGCATGATAGGCGGCTGGATGAGCGGAACGAGAGCCATGTAGGTGTAGGCCGCCACGGCGATAGGTCCGATGAGGTGCTTTGCGAGTTTGTTCGCAGTGAAGATGGAGGTCGGACCGTCGGCGCCGCCGATGATACCGATGGAGGCCGCTTCACCGAGAGTAAAGCCACCGAGGGCCACGGCACAGAACATGGTCGCGAACACGCCGAACTGGGCGCCACCGCCGAGAAGCAGCGTACGCGGGTTGGCGATAAGCGGTCCGAAGTCCGTCATGGCACCCACGCCCAAGAAGATGATGGGCGGGAAGAGTTCCAGGTGGATACCCTGGCTAATGTAGTAGTAGAGGCCGGCAGTCGGCGTGAACATACCTTCGATGCTCCAGCCGCCATCGTAGAACCCGGCGCTCGGGATATTCACCGCCAGTGCGCCGAGCGAAATCGGCAAGAGCAGCAGCGGCTCATACTTTTTGACAATCGCCAAGTACATCAGCACGAAACTCACGATCCACATAATCACCATGGGTCCGGTGACGTATGCGAATCCGGTATCGCAAGCGAACTCGACGACCGAATTTAAGAGTGAACTCATTTATCTGTACCTCTTAGGCGATGGTCATGAGGGTCTGGCCGTCGACGACGGTATCGGTTTCCTTGACGGAGATGGAGTTGACGGTGCCGGCGCACGGAGCGACGACCGGGTTTTCCATCTTGAGGGCTTCGATGATGGCCACTTCCTGGTTGGCTTCGACCTTGTCACCGACCTTGACCTTCAGCTTGAACACGGAACCGGCGAGCGGGCACTTCACTTCGGTACCACCGGCTGCGACGGGAGCTGCGGCAGGAGCGGCAGCGGGGGCAGCGGCGACCGGGGCTGCCGGAGCGGCGGCGACGGCGGAATCAAGAACTTCTACTTCGACGTCGTAGGTCTTGCCTTCGAAACTGATACGGACTGTTTTCTTCATTTTGATTTTTCCTGGCTTATAAGCCTGTTAAGTTTTAAAAGTTGACCTTACTTGACAATCGTCCAAGCAGGGGAGTTAATGTTCTTGTAGGCGGTCACGCGGCAGGGCTGACCGATGGCCTGGGTCGCAGCGGCGGTCACCAGGGCAAGGAACGTATCGTTGCTCATGCCGGGGTGTTCTTCCAGGGCGGCCACGGCGGCAATGCCGAGGAAGGCCTGGAGCTGCTTGTTGGTGAAGCCCGGGTGGACGCTCTTCGCGTTCGGGTCCCAGTCGCAGTGGGCCGGGGCGATCGTCTTCGGAGCGGCGGCGGCAGCAGGAGCAGCCTTGACCGCTGGTGCCGGAGCCTTGATCTTGTTGAGGCCGAGCTTCGCCATGATAAAGTTCATGAGGTAGCAGAGCACCGTGAGGCCGATAATCACCACCATCACCACTATGAGGCCGGTAGCCTGGAATTCAACCAGGGAACCGATGCCGAACGTGTCGGATTCGCCCTTGCAGCCCTGTTCGGTGGAGTATTCGCCCTTGCAGTAGGTGGTCCCGAGCTTCGCCTTCGCGATGGGGAGGACCTTGTGGCCGGCGGCGTTCTCGATGGAATCGCGCACGTCGCGGGCAAGCACTGCCTGGTCGTAAGTCTTGTAGAGAACCGCATGGTTACCGCCGTGGGTTTCCACGATCTTGTAAACCATGTCATCGCTCATGCCCGGCATGGAAAGCTGCGCCTGGACCTGGGCTGCGTCGGAGGGGAGCATGAGCCCGAGCTGTTCGTCGAACTTGCCCTTCACCTTGGCAGCCGGTTCGCTTGCAACGATAGCCGGTTGCTGCACAGCTTCTTCGGCGACAGGGGCCGCGGCGGGGGCCGGGGCTACTGCGGAATCGGCTGCATTCTGTACTGTTTCATTCATATAGGAATGTGTCCATTTAATTAAGTGAACTGTTTGATAAAATCAACGCGGGATAATTTAGAATTTTTTTTCGGAGAAGGCTGTAAAAACCCTTGCCACATGGCCGAATTTTTCTATAATTGAGCCCGTCGAAAGACCTTCGGATGATTAGCTCAGTTGGTAGAGCAGCTGACTCTTAATCAGCGGGTCGCAGGTTCGACCCCTGCATCATCCACGAAAGCCTCTCCCCAGCGGAGAGGTTTTTTTGTACCCTGTACATATTGCGCCTGCGGCTACATCGTGCCCGTTTCGAGACCCTTCACGGGAATATAGCGCACGGATCCGTCGGCAGAAATAATCATCGCCACGCCCGCCATGTAGTTGACCCAGCGATTCTTCTCGTAGTAGCGCACGTTCGCATGGCCGTCAGTCGTGTAGGCAAGGAGCGGAACCACCAGGTAATCGTGCGTGCACATCACGTTCACGCGCTTCATGCTCCCGATGTTCGCAAGAATCTGGTCCTTGAGCAGTTGCTCGCTGCGCGTTTCCAAATCGTAGAACGCATCCGGGTAGGCGCCGGTGAACCCGTACTTGGAATACACCACCCAGCCGCCGCCATCGGAATTCGTGTAGGCCTCCGCCTTGTCGGCATCCTTCACGTACCACGCGCCATCCATGTACGGAAGCTCCACGATGCTGTAGTTCACCTGGCCCTTGCCCTGCGCAATGTTCTCGCACGTCTCGTACGTGCGCGTGTAGCCCGAATACCCGAAGTAGAAATCCTCCGTCCCGACTTTCGCAAGGCGCGCGCCCAGCTCGCGGGCATATTTCTTCCCGTTGTCGGTCAGGTGGCCGCTCGGTCCTGTATCGTTCGTGCGCTCGCTGTGCCGGATGATGAACACCACCTTCTCGCTCGACTTGAGATTCGCGTAGACATCTACGAGATCGGTAAAGCCGTCGGCCTCCTGCGGGGTCGCAACGCGCCAGTTGCCCGCATCGAATATGTAGTAGTTGTCGTGGTTCACGCGGCCTTCGCGCACCTCGCGGTCGTACTCGCCCGCGCCGAAGCCCGCGGTATCCTTCTCGATGGCATTTGCGACGCGCCACTGGAATCCATTTGCATCGCAGATGAACCGCACCCGCGATTGGTCCGCATGCTCATAGTTGTTCGCGAAATAAACGCTCTGGCCCTGGTTCACGTACGTGACCGCACCCGCATTCGAGGCGCCACACGGTTCAAAACCGTAGGCAATCGGGAAAAACTCGCGCATGTACCTCTCGAAATAAGGCACGTTCCCGCCATAGTACGGAGCCGCGTTGTTGCGCACATCGTTATACCGCCAGCTGGAATCAAGCCCCACGACCCAGTCCGCAATCCTGATTTTCCAGTTCGGGTCGTTCCACACGCCATCGCCCTTCAGGTCCTCCCCCAGATTGCGGATAAAGTTCTGCGTCTCTTCCTTGCTGGCACGGTTCTGCACCATCGCCGAGACGGCGAGCATCACTGCACCGGAATCGCTTGCGAGCTGCACGGAATCTATCCCGAAGGCGGCGGCCGCTTCGCGTTTCGCCTGCACGTGCACCAGTTCCTCGGGCACGTGGTTCATCAGGAGCTGTTCCACGCGCGGTTCAGACAACATGTCCAGAATGTCGATAGAGGTCGAATCCGCCGCCATCCGGTCTGCGAGAATTTCATAGACAAAGAGCGGCGCGTCAATCGTCTCGTAAGCCTCGGGGGAACCCGACGCGTTTACAGGGCCATGACCATCGCTACAGCCCGCGACAAGAGCGCCAGCCAAGGCGGCCACCAAGCATCCAACAAACCATACAACCTGTTTCACCGAACACCTACATCGTCATAGTCGCCTTGTCGAGCCCCTTCACCGGCACATAGCGGATGTTGCCCTTCGAATCCATGATGACGGCAAGCCCTGCCAGGTAGTAAATCCACTGCTTGGTATCGAAGTAGCGCAGGTTTACCTTCTTGTTCGAGCCGTAAACCGTTATGGGTACCACGAACGTATCGTGCGAAATCCACACGCCCACGCGGTTAACCTTTGCAAATTCAGGCTTGACAATGTCCGAAATAAACGCCTCGCTCCGGGAATCGAAATCGTAGTAGACGCCCGGGCAAATGCCGCCCTTGTAGGCATACGCAGAAGTCGCCTGCCAGCCACCGCCGTTTTCACTCTTGCAGGATTCGTACTTGGATTCGTCCTTCACGTACCATTCGCCGTCCAGGTCTGCAATGGTGTTCTCGGTATAGGTCACGCCCGCACCCGAAGCCACGCCCTCGCAGGTTTCCATGCTGCGAGTGTAGGTAGAATTCGCGAAATAAATCTGCTCGCCCTTGAGCTTTTCACCCACGGTCTTCGACTGCTTCTTGCCGCCATCCGTCAGGTGGCCCTTCTTGCCCGTATCGTCGGTGCGTTCCGCATGGCGCAAGATGAATATGACTTTCTCGTCCGGAGCAAGGCCCGCCATGACTTCCGCGATATCCACGAATTCCATGATGTCGTCGCCAGTCGCCGCGCGCCACTTGCCCTTACTTTGCTCGTAGACGTAATACTTTTCCGCGTTAATCTTGCCGTTCTTGATTTGCCCGTCGTAATCGCCCTTGCCAAAGCCAACCGTATCCTTCTCGATATCGGTCGCCGCGCGCCACAGGTGCGTCTCGGCATCGCAAATGAATCGCGTGCGCGGGCCATCGGGCTGTTCGTAATACGAGATGAAGAACTTGCTCAGGCTGTTGTTCACGTGCTTCACGGTCCCCGCAGTCATGGAGTTGCAGGCCCCGAACTGGTAGATGCTTGTCCAGAAGTTGCGCAGGTGCTTCTCGAAATCGGGAACCTCGCCCAACTTCCAGCTTGCAATGTTGTTCCTGATAGTCGCATACGAGCCGCTCGTATCGAGCACCATGAGCCAGTCCGCAAGGTCCGCCTTCGCGTTGTTGTCGTCCCAGTTGCCATTGCCCTTGATACGTTCGGCAATGCCCGAGGTGTACTGGAGCATGTCATTGCCGGAACCGTTCCTCTGCATCATGATAGAAACCGCAAGGAGCGCCGCGCTGTACTCGTCACCATCGAACAGGCTGATGTCTTCGGCAAAGCGGCCATCGGTCGAAGTCGTTGTCTGCTGTTGCTGGCCCCATCCCCAACCCGGGAAAGCGCTGTTACCGCCCGAAGAGCCCCCCAGGCTAATCTCGAACGAGCCGAGAATCTCCTTCAGGGCCTGAGCCTTCACCGAACGTATCGGCTGGTTGTTGCCGCTATTCTCCACAAGTTTCAAGACGCGCGGGGCTTCCATGTGGGTAAGCATGTTCACGTTTACCGTATCGCGGTCCGTCACGTCTACAATCGCCTTGAGCGTTACCATGTGCGAAGAAAGCCCGCCGGTCAGTTCGTTCTGGAAATACCCGTTCGCCTCCACGCGCAGGTACGGCGACACCAGGTCGACGCTATCGAAACTGAAGTTGCCCGCAGCCTCGGTAATGCAGGTCTTGTGCGTCTTCCTGGAATCGGCAAGCCTCTGCGTGCTGTCGAGTTCGATAATCTTCACGGAAGCGCCGTAACGGAACGGTCCCTTCTCGGCAATGCCCACAATGTGCGCACCGGGGCGACGCGCGGGCATCGTGTCGAGCGCCGAAGAAGTGCTGCCACCGCCAAAGCTGAAGTTACCGCCCCACGGGTTCGTCTGCCCCTGGCTGGGCGATTCTTCCTCCTCTTCCTCGCCAGTCATGTTCAGCGTCAAGACGCCATTGTGGCAACCAACCTGGAAAACTTCCGTCACCGTTTCGGAGGGGTGCCATTCCGACCCGATGCAGAAATAGAGAGTCTGTTCACCTTCGACATAGAAAGACTCGCCTTCCTTGTCGGGCGTACAGGCCGGCAGGTCGCTCTTGCTTGCCACCGCAGTCGTGTCCTCAATCAGCGTGTCCGTCACCGCAGAGATGGGCTCCACCTTCATGGAACTCGAACTGCCCGAATGATGGCCTCCGCTCGAATGCCCTCCGGAATGCTCGCCGCCGGAATAGGCGATATCCCCGCCAGACGGATCGTCGACAGCGGGGTCTTCGGATGCAGGATTGTCAGAACCACAGCATACGAGAAAAAAGGCGAGCAGTACTAGGGGCCATGTCGTCTTCATAATGAGGAACAATAGTAAAATAAACCGGAATTACGGCTACATGTAGGCCGAATCGAGCCCCTTGACGGGCACATAGCGCCTGTTTCCGAGTTCGTCAATGATAATGGCGACCCCCGCGAGGTAATTGAGCCACTTCCCGCCGTCATGCTTCTTGAGGTTCACCTTGCCCTGCGTGCAGTAGACCACCAGCGGGACCATCACCTTGTCGTGCGAACTGAGCATCACGAACCGCTGTGACGGGTCGTTGTACTTCGCGAGGAGCACATAAACAATCAGTTCCACGGAGCGTTCGTCCAGCGCATAGAACGCCGCCTTGTCGCCAGACGTGTAGGCACCCGTGTAGGCATACTTGGAAGTCAGTTCCCAGCCGCCACAATTACAGTCGGACTTCGCCTTGTCATTCGCTTCCTGGCTAAACGTGTACCAGTCGTCGTTGAGTTCGGGGAAAGTGTCGCGTACATCGTACTGCTGACCACGCCCCCTCGCGATGTATTCTACCGTCTGGTGCGCCCGCTTGAATTCAGAACCGCCCAGCAGGAAGGGTTCCTCGAACTTGGTGAGTTTTTCGCCGACTGCCTTCGATTGTGCCTTGCCATTGTCCGTAAGCGAACCGCCCTTGCTCGTATCATCGCCACGTTCCGCATGGCGGAGCACGAAAATCACGCGTTCATTCGGCTTGATTCCTTCGTAGACATCCTTGATATCGGTAAAGGTCGACGTTGCCGACATTTGAACAAAGTAAGAGTCCTTCTCCACCTCGGTAGAGGGCACCCAAGCGTTCTTCGAAGAACTGTAAGTGTAGTAGCGGTTCTTGGTGAATGCGCCCTGGCGCACTTCGCCAGCCTTACCTTCACCGAACGCATAAACATCCTTCAGGGAATCCGAGGCGAGTTCTATGCCACCTGCAGCATTGCAGGTAAACCGCTCGGAGACCTTCGAAAAATCCGATTCGTCCGTAACAAAGTAGCGGCTCGCGACATTCCCCACGTGAAGCATCGTCCCCGCATTTTCGCTACTGCACTCGGGTATCCCGAGTTCTTTCTGGTAGAACAGGCGCAGGTTCTTTTCGAAACCGGGAACAGACGGAGCCCGATCCGAAAGCCACTTGCGGACACCGGCAAAGGCATCTTCCGCATCCGCGCGCAGAGCCCAGTCGGCAACTGACGCACGTGCAGCCGAATCATTCCAGAGTCCGTCATCCGCAATGTCGCGGGCAATATCTGCAAACGTAAATCCATCGCCCACCGCCACGCGCGAAGAAACAAGCAGGTGGATGGCGAGGAAATGTGCAGCCACATCCTCTTCAGGCAAGTCGGTAAAATCGTCCATGTGGAACACACGCAGAACCTCTGTTGCCGCCTGCCCCACCGCTTCGGCCAGGGGTTGCCCTGCAGCTACAAGGGTTTCAGCACGCGAAAGTTCAGCGGTCGAAACAAAGTCCACGTTCACCGTATCGCTCGAAATCAAATCGCCCAATGCCGAAAGAGAAATCCCTGTAACCGCCGATGCACCCGGGAAATCGAGAGCGATACCATCGATCGACACCCTGACATAGGGCTTCCAGTAAGTGATCGGTAAAAAAGCCTCGATAACGGAAGCACTTCCAGAATCCACCCCATTCACGGAGAAGTCGGTTAGCGTCTGCAGATATTCAATCCTCATCGAGGAGTTCGGAGTCAGGCCGAATAACGCGGACACGCGGCCATCAATAGCAAGACGGCTAAAATAATAGATGGAATCCGGATTCCTGACCCAGTCCGTATCGTGCGAAAGGGTATCGTCCGACACAAGAGTATCACCTACCGTAACCGTATCGGAGGTCTGCACGGAACTGCTGCTGGCGCTGACCGAAGACGAATAAGAAATTGCCGGGTCCGGGGCATCGGCCTTAAAATCAGAAGACGAGGATTCCGGAACCTGCTCGTCGGAAGAGGAATCCTGAACCTGTTCTTCGGGCGAGGCAGATGAGGAATCGCCGCCACAGGCAACAAGCCCGAAGGCCAGCGCACACACAAATGCCCAAAAAGTAGCAAGTCTATTTTCTTTTCGTGTACCCATCAAAACGCCCCATGAACGTATAAACGTGGAGTCACACACCCGTTCTAAAGATATAATAATTTTCTTACATGCGCAAAAATATGCCGCAAATCGGGCATTCCAAATGCGAATGATGCGAAAGCCGAGCTTTCCTAGAGCATTTTCCCGGTTTCGAGGAAGCGGTTGTGCATCTCGAAGGCGCGTTCGAGCGCGAGCGGCAGGTGCCTACCCTTTGCATGCTTCAGGCCGTATTCCAAGAAATCGGTCAGCGGTTCGCGGAAGTCGGGGTGGGCGCAGTTCTTGATAATGAGTCGCGCGCGGTCTTCCGAGGCGAGCCCGCGGAGGTCGGCAAGGCCCTGCTCCGTCACGAAAATCTGCGTGTCGTGTTCCGTGTGGTCCACGTGGCTCACGTAGGGCACGATGCTGCTGATGGCGCCACCCTTCGCGACAGACGGCGTGAGGAAGAATCCGAGGGCGCAGTTGCGGGCAAAGTCCGCCGAGCCGCCGATGCCGTTCATCATGGCCGAGCCGCACACGAGACTGCTGTTCACGTTACCAAAAATGTCAGCTTCGAGGGCAGTGTTCATCGAGATGACGCCCACGCGGCGGATGATGTCGGGGCTATTGCTCACTTCCTGCTGGCGGAGCACGAAATGCTTTTTCCAGTCGGCGGCGTTCTGCACGAACTCCTGCTGCGCGGCCTGCGACAGCGTGAGCGCCGTACCGGAGGCGACACCGAGCTTGCCCTTCTTCAACAGAGGGAGCACCGCCTCCTGAATGACCTCGGTAAACAGGTCGATGCGCCCGAGACGCTCGTCGTTCGCCATCGCGCAGAGGACCGCATTCGCAACCTTCCCGACTCCGCTCTGGTAGGCCATTCCCTTCGGGAGCCTGCCGTGCGATTCCTCGAACCGGATAAAATCGAGAATGCGCTCGCCGATATTGCGCGAAACGTCGTCGGGTTCTACAAACGGGGTCACCTCGTCGTACGCATCGTTCTCGACAATTGCAATTACTTTATTCGTATCAATCTTGACAAATTCGCTACCCACGCGGTCACCTGCGGAATAGACCGGCAGGGGTTTCGCATGCGGGGGCAGTTCCGGGAGGGCGTCGTCGTGCATGCCCACACAGCTCTCGCCCAGGCGTGTATTGAGTTCCAGGATGATTTTCGGCGCCATGTCGAGGTAGCAGACCGAATTGCCTCCCGAAGTAGAAAGGCACACGCGTCCATCGGGGAGAATTGCGCTCACTTCTATCACGGCGACAGTGGGCGCAGGGACTGCGCCCGTGCGCACAAGGTAACCCATCTTGCCGAGGTGCGCGTCGATATAGCGGATGCTCCCGTCGTTGATGCCCTTGCGGAGGCTCGGGTTGCTCTGGTAGGGCATGCGCAACTTGAGCGCACCTGCGCGGGAGAGCGCCCCGTCGCAGCTGTCGCCGGTCGATGCGCCCGCATAGAGCGTCACCTGGAAAGGCGTGCCGACAGCGTGCAGTTTTTCGGCGCGGGCGGCAAGCGCGAGGGGAACCGCCTTCGGGTAACCCGCGAGCGTAAAGCCCGAAACGCCAAGAATATCGCCATCCTGAATCATCGCCGCGGCATCTTCCGCGGAACACTTCTTGCCTTCAATCCAATTCATGCTATAAACCACCAGTCATTTCTTAAAAACCCACTTCTTGTACAGCATAAAGCTCGCCAGCACGTAGACAATGTTCGCGACAATGTTCGCAAAGTACGTAGGCTTCATGAACTGCGAAATCCACACGGTAAACGACCTGCACCACTGCGCGTTCTCGAGCAGGTACGCAGTGCCCTCGAGCGCCGCGAGATTGAGCGCGTAGCTCAGCAAAAAGACAACGAGGAACCGCACGACTTCCGTCCGCTTGCGGTTATGGCTCTTGAAATTCCAGATGCGGTTCATGAGGTAGCTGTTGACGCCGCCCGCGACGAACCCCAGAAAGTTCGAGACTTCCTTGCCCCAGTCCAGCCACTGGTGCAACACCCACACCACGGCAAGCGTGATGAGCGTGTTTATGATGCCAATGGCATTGTACTTGATGAAATGGAGCACGGGTATAATATAGTTATTGGTCATTGGTTATTTCCATATACAAAAAGAGCACCTGCATTTGCAGGTGCCCTTAAGCTTTATCTCAGCAGTCTATTACTTTTCGAACGGAACGAATTCCACGCGACGGTTCTGCTTACGACCCTTCTTGGTGGAGTTGCTGGCAATCGGCTTGTCCGGACCGAAACCGACAGCGCGGAAACGGTCGGCGGCGATGCCACCCTTCTTCACAAAGTAGTCAACCACAGCCTGAGCACGCTTCTGAGAGAGAGCCTTGTTCTTCTTGGCGGAGCCGACGTTGTCGGTGTGGCCCTGAACTTCAAGGTTCACGTTCGGGTACTGCTTCAGGA
This sequence comes from Fibrobacter sp. UWR3, assembly GCF_900143055.1. NCBI lineage: Bacteria > Pseudomonadati > Fibrobacterota > Fibrobacteria > Fibrobacterales > Fibrobacteraceae > Fibrobacter > Fibrobacter sp. UWR3. Next base: position 246,028 of record NZ_FRCW01000003.1, read on the forward strand.
GGTTCACGAGGTCGTTCAACTTGCCGTAGCTGTTCTTGGTGAACTTGGTGGAGTTCGTCTGGAACTCGATACCGTGCTTCAGTTCGTTGAGGTCCTGCTTCTTGTCGAGCGGGCAGCCCTTCTCGTCGACCTTCACGCCTTCGAGCGTGTAGGCACACTTGTCGAGGTAGTCGGCAACGCCATCCTTATCGGTATCCATCGGGCAACCGACAGAGTCAACAGAGACGTCAGCCGGAGTTTCCTGGCACTGGTCAAGGCCATCGAACACGCCGTCCTTGTCGCTATCCTGCGGGCAACCGGTAGAGTCGACAGTGATACCCGGCTTGGTGTTCGGGCACTTGTCGTTGTCATCGGGCACGCCGTCCTTGTCGTAGTCCATCGGGCAACCGGTGTTGTCAACGGTGGTGCCGGCCGGAGTATTCGGGCACTTGTCGTTCACGTCAAACACGCCGTCCTTGTCGCTATCGGCCGGGCAGCCGGTAGAATCGACAGGCACGCCCTGCTTGGTGTTCGGGCACTGGTCAGCATCGTCCGGTACGCCGTCACCATCGTAGTCGCCTTCGCAACCTTCAGCATTCACCTGAGCACCCTGCTTGGTGTTCGGGCACTTGTCGAGAGCATCAGCAACGCCATCCTTGTCAGCATCAGCCGGGCAGCCGAGAGAGTCAACCGGGAGGCCAGCCGGAGTGTTGAGGCACTTGTCGAGAGCATCGGGCACGCCGTCCTTGTCGCTATCCATCGGGCAACCGAGAGAGTCAACCGAGAAGCCGGCCGGAGTGTCGGCACACTTGTCGAGGTCATCCGTCACGCCGTCCTTGTCAGCATCAGCCGGGCAGCCGAGAGAGTCAACCGGGAGGCCAGCCGGAGTGTTGAGGCACTTGTCGAGAGCATCGGGCACGCCGTCCTTGTCGCTATCCATCGGGCAACCGAGAGAGTCAACCGAGAAGCCGGCCGGAGTGTCGGCACACTTGTCGAGGTCATCCGTCACGCCGTCCTTGTCGGTATCCTTCGGGCAACCCGTGGTATCGACAGAAACGCCCTTCGGGGTATTCGGGCAGCGGTCGAAGGAATCTTCCACGCCGTCACCGTCGAAGTCACCTTCGCAGCCGTTGATGCCGACCTGGTGGCCTTCCGGAGTTTCGTTGCACTTGTCAATGCCGTCATACACGCCATCCTTGTCGGTGTCGAACGGGCAGCCGACAGAGTCGATGGTAGCGCCTTCCGGAGTACCCGGGCACTTGTCGAATCCATCGAGAACGCCGTCCTTGTCGCCATCGAGCGGGCAGCCGAGGGAATCAACCACGGCACCCTTCGGGGTGTTGGCGCAGGAATCCTTCTTGTCGACAACGCCATCTTCATCGGTGTCCTTATCCTTGCCGCCGAAGCGCCAGACGAGGGCGGCAGTACCGGCATAGCGCGGAGTCGGGACGTAGCCGTAGGTAACCTTGTTGCCACGTTCATCCATGTAGCGGACCGTGTAGAGGTTGGCCGTTTCCATTTCGTCCTTCATGTCGTAACCGAAGTTCTTGAGGGCACGGACGGCAATGTCGAGGCCCATGGCAAAGTCGATGTTCCAAGGCAGGTGGAAGCGCAGACCCGGAGTAATGAGCATCGGGTCTTCGATAGCTTCGCGCGGGTAACCCGTCTTCTGCACGCGGAATTCGCCGGAGTATTCTACGAAGGCATCCATCCAGGAGAGCGGGAGCCAGTTGATACCCGTACCGTAGACGAGCGTGTTGGCCTGACCATCACCCGTTGCAAGCACGAAGCCCGCATGGGTGTTCCAGCGGATGGGGATGTTCTTCTTGGTGAGGTCCAAGGTGAACTCGAGAGTACCGGCCATCGCGAATGCGTCGGCAGAGAACGGCTGGGTAAAGCCTTCGTCGTTCAAGTACCAGGCGTGGCGGGGGCGAGTACCCACGGAATTTTCACCGGTCGGAATATAGAAGTCGAACATGGCGGCAAGGCCGAAGATGCTCTCGTCGCTGAACGGCACGCCAACCTTGAACCAGAGATCAAGGTCGCCACGGCTCGTGGTCCACATGTCCAGGTAACCGGACGGACCTTCGTCATCGTTTGCGTGGTCGTAGTAGAGCGGAAGGCTCACACCGACATCCAAGAAGTCGAGAAGACCAATCGCGGCATTGAAGTTGCCGGCGAGAGTCCAGTCCCACTGGTTGAGGTCATAGGTCTTGCCCTTGTAGGTGTAGAGGCCACCACGGGTAAGGGACCAGGAATCCAGAGTAATGTCACCACCCGTGCCAATGGAGAAATTCCACTGGCCAAGAGTACTGGCATTGTGCTGGTGGATACCGTCCACACCGCCCATCAACCCACTTTGGGCGAAGGCCATGCTACCGGCAAGTAGAGAAAGAGCGATTGCTTTTTTCATCTATACTCCTTATTGTGTTGTTAATACTTCTTGTAGCCATAGTAGCCGTAGTAGCCACCATAGCCGTAACCCGAATGGCGTTCGCACTTGTTGAACACGAAGGCCTTCGGCAAAGGTGTTTCGGTACTGCGGTCGAAGGTAGAGAGCGCTTCCTGGATGTTATCCATGCTATGCGCCGACTGCTTCAGCACGCACAAAAGGTAATCCGCATACTTTTCGACCAGGAGCGCATCGCTGCACTGGAATACAGGCGGGGTATCAAGAATAATCAGGTCGTACTTCTTACGGAACGTGTCGAGGAACGTACCGAAGCGGTTCTTGTTCAAGAGGTCGCCCGGGTTCACCACGCGCTTGCCCGAACCGATGATGTGGTAGTTCTCGCTAACCATCTCGATGTACTCGTCGTCAAACTTTTCGGCACGGAGCATTTCGCAGAGGCCCTTGTGGCCCTTCTTGAACATGCGGCCACGGCGCAGGTCCATATCCACAAGCAAAACCTTCTTGCCCGACATGGCAAAGGAACAGGCGAGGTTCGTCGAGACAAACGACTTGCCCACGCCCTCTATGAGGCCCGATACCATAAGGACCTTCTTGCCGTCGGCAAAGAGCGAGAACTCGAGCGCCGTCCTGAGTGCGCGGACCGCCTCGGCAAACGGTTCGTCGGGCTTTTCGTGCACGACCGGATCGAGCACGTTGTTCTCGGTGCCCTTGCCGAGCATCGGGAGCTTTCCGTACACGCCGATACCCGTAGCCTGCTCGACCTCGGTACTGCTCGCGACACCGTTATGCGACATGCGACGCACGAGCACGATGGCACAGCCAAGGAGGAGGAACGCCAGGGCGACACCGCCAAAAATCAGCTTGCGGTTCGGCTTCGCGGGCTTTATGGGCACATAGGCCTGGTCCACGATACGCACGTTACCGACTTCACCCGCCTGCACCACGCGGAGCTGCTGGATGTTGTTCAGGAGGTTCGTGTAAAGCTTGTTGTTGACCTCGACTTCTTCCTGCAGGGAAAGGAATTCCTGCTGGGTCTTGGGGAGCTTGTCCGCCGCCTTCTTCTGCTTTGCGATTTCGCCGTAGAGCCTTGCCTGCTGCTGCTCGATGGTACGGACCGTCGGGTGTTCCGCCTGGAACAGGCGCAGGGCTTCCTGCTTCTTCTGTTCAAGTTCGAGCAGGCGCTGCTGGAGGCTCACGTCCTTCTCGAGGTGCACGCGTGTTTCGCCCGAGAGGTCGATGGTCCCGTTCGCGTTACGGAACGAGGTAAGTTTCTGTTCAGAGGAATCGAGCTTGGCCTTCACGCTCGGGAGCTGCTCCTCGAGGAAGTCGAGGGTTTTCTTCGCTTCGGCGCTACGCATCTCAATGTTCTGCTTGAGGTAGGTATTCGCGATAGAATTCAGGATGTCCGCCACGCGGTCCGGGTAGGCGTGCTGCATCGAGACGCGGATAATCCCGGAATTCTTGCCCTCTTCCGAGACGCTCAGTCCACCCAGGAGACCGGCGACCGCCATCTGCGGATGGGTCGCCCCCAGGAGGAAGGTCTGGCCCGGACGGGCCTTCATGGAACGCACGCAAATAGCAAGCGTATCACCCGCATAGGGCTGACGATAGGTTTCCCCGACCTCGCCCTTCAGCAACACGGCATCGTCCTCGCCCAGGAGTTCGAACTTGGTGGAATCGGGCAGCACGCGGGCCTTTATCTTGATTTTCGCCTCGGATACGGCACGCGGGATGCTCAGGAACTCGAGGTCCATGCGGCCTTCCCTGTGCAAAAGGCGGTCGACCTTGTCCAGCGGTACGGCCGAATAGCAGAGGCGCTGTTCCTCGACAACGGAAGAAAGCACCATGCGGCTCTTGATGAGCTGCATCTCGGCCTCGGAGGGGGTAGAAACATCCAGAAGGGCGCCCATTTCGCCAAGCGCCTTGGAAGACTTGTTGCCCTTCACGTCAACCTGCAGAAGGATATCGCTCTTGTAGGCCGGGCGCATCCACATGGCGGCGACACCACCCGCAAAAAGCCCCAAAAGAAGGAAAACCAGAAGGAATTTCCACTTCGTCTTCAAAAACATCAATATCTCGAGAATGTCGATCTCGTCATCTTCCTGCTTAGGAGCGACATTCTGCGATACATTATTATCCATCAAAAATCTCCAAGTCCTTATCAAACGTCAAGATACGTTCAATCCGGAAAAATACATTCTTATTACAAAAGCTAGCAAAAAAACAACAGGTGACGAGTATCACTTAGTATTCCTACCGTGATTTCGCCACACATCGCCCACAAAGATATTATCTTCTAGCCGCAACGCAACGGAAATTAGCGTATAATCATCTAAAAAAACGAAATGCGAGCAGAAAACCCCATACTTTCGATACAGGACATCCGCCGGGACTTCAAGATGGGCGACGAGACCGTGCATGCGCTGCGCGGTGTAAACTTTAGCATACATCCAGGCGAGTTCGTGACCATCATGGGGACCAGCGGCTCGGGCAAGTCCACGATGCTCAATATACTCGGGTGCATGGACCGCCCCACCTCCGGGCACTACATCCTGGATGGCGAACATACCGAAAAGCTAAAACGCGACGCGCTCGCACGCATAAGGAGCAAGAAAATCGGGTTCGTATTCCAGAGCTACAACCTGCTGAACCGCACGACCGCCATCGAGAACGTGGAACTGCCGCTCCTGTACAATTCCGGCGTATCGGCAAGCGAGAGGCGCCGCCGCGCCATCGAGGCTCTGGAAAGGGTCGGGCTTGCAGAACGCATGAACCACCTGCCGAACCAGCTTTCGGGCGGCCAGCAGCAGAGGGTAGCCATCGCGCGCGCCCTCGTGAACGACCCCGTGATTATCCTTGCCGACGAGGCCACGGGTAACCTGGATACACGCACGAGCTACGAAATCATGATGATTTTCCAGGAACTCAACAGGCAGGGGAAAACTATCGCCTTCGTGACCCACGAACCCGACATCGCGACATTCAGCGGGCGCACCATCACGCTGCGCGACGGGCTTATCAAGAAGGACGTAATCAACGAGAACGTGCAGGACGCGAAGGCCGCGTTCGAGGCCCTGCCGCCACCGGAAATGATTGATGATTGATGATGGATGATGGATAATTGACGATGGCCCCACTTACTTTAGCAAAAATCGCGATACGCGCGCTTCTCCGCAACCGCATGCGCACCTTCCTCTCGGTGCTCGGCATCGTCATTGGCGTGGCGGCAGTCATCGCCATGGTGGCGATGGGCGAAGGCTCCCGCATTTCCATCAAGGAGCAGATGACTTCGATGGGCTCGAACGCCATCATCATCATGCCGAACCGCGACAGGCGCGGCGGCGTGCAGATGGAATCCAGCGAGATGCTCGAGGAAGCCGACGTGATTGCCATACGCGAGCAGGCGACATACATCGACGGGGTCTCCCCGATGGTCACTGTCGGCGGGCAGGCGATTGTCGGCAACAACAACTCCCCCACCACTCTCTCCGGGATTTCCGCAGACTACCTCAAGATACGCAACTACGAAATCGAGGACGGCGTGATGTTCGACGACGAGGCCGACCGCATGGCGAAAGTCTGCGTCATCGGGCAATCCGTCGTGAAGAACCTCTTCCCCGAAGGCGACCCCATCGGAAAGACCCTGCGCTACAAGAGCATTCCGCTAAAGGTCATCGGTACATTGAAGGCGAAGGGCTCCGGCGATTTTGGACAAGATAACGACGACGTGATATTCACTCCGTACCAGACCGTGATGCGCAGGTTCTCGGCAACGACAAACATCCGGCAGATTTACGCGAACTCCATCGGCGAAGGGTACGCCGAGAAGGCGACCGAGGAGATCATGGGAATCCTAAAGGAACGGCGCAGCTGGACAAGGCCCACAGACCCGTTCCGTGTGTTCACGCAAGAAGAAATGATACAGACCATCACGAGTACATCCGACCTGATTTCGCTCGTGCTCACGATTATCGCGGGAATTAGCTTGTTTGTAGGCGGTATCGGAATCATGAACATCATGTATGTTTCCGTCACCGAGCGCACCAAGGAAATCGGGCTCCGCATGGCAATAGGTGCACGCGGGCGCGATATCATGTTCCAGTTCCTGTTCGAATCCGTCATCATCAGCCTGCTGGGGGGTATCATCGGGATTGCGCTCGGCATTGCCGCCTCCGAGGTGGTAAAGAGCGTATTCAACATGCCCATGAGCGTTTCTATCACGAGCGTCGTCGTGAGCTTTGCCGTGTGCTTTGTTACCGGAGTATTCTTCGGATGGTACCCTGCAAGGAAGGCCAGCAGGCTCGACCCGATTGAAGCGCTTAGGTTTGAGTAATCGTTTATCGCCCGCACATTAAACGGCGGCGGGGCGGTAACCGAGAAGCCGCATGCTGTAGAGTGCGGTTCCCTTGCTGATGCTGCGCACACCGGTGGCATACCCGAAAATTTTTCGCAGGGGGACTTCCGCCTTCAAAAAATGTGTCTTTCCGTCACCGCCGATTTCCTTCACCTTGCCGTCACGGGACTGTATATCGCCCGTAACGAGGCCCGCAAAGTTCACCGGGCATTCGAGCGAAAGTTCCATCACGGGTTCGTACAGCCGAACATCGGCGGGCTTGATGAGTTTCACGACCGCATCGGCGCACGCCTTCTTGATCATGGGGGGCAAGGCGCCCTCGGTCCATGTGAACTCGTGAACGATAAACCGCACACCTACCAGGGCGCCCTTCCCGAGCACTCCCACCTCGGTCGATTCCAGGAGGGCAGAACGCACTCCCGCCAGAATCTCGCGGGGGGCGGTCTCCAGGAATTCCGCAGAAAGCCGGATGTCGTGCGCCTCGCTATCGAGCGGGCTTGCCGAAAGCCTTATGGAAATCTTGTGCGGGCCTACCTGGAACGTATTTTCCACCGGGCCCACCTCGCGGCACAGGCGTTCCTGCCAGCGCACCTCGGGGCTACCCGCGCGCACCTCGCAGCCGAACTCGCGCTTGAGGCGAGCCAGCAGCACCTCGAGCTGCACCTCGCCCACCGTATGCAGGTACCAGAAACCGCCATCATCCTTCTGCACGCGGAAACTCGGGTCCATGCGGCTGAGCGTATTCAGGCTCTTTTCTACATGCTGGTAGTCCTCGGAACCGAGGCACTCCACGCGGGTCTGCAACAGCGGGCGGTACTTCTCGCGGATGGATTGCGGTTCCGGCACATCCTCGTCTCGCGCATCTTCATCTTGCGGCATTCCACTCAGGATTACACGGCGCTGTCCGTCCAGGCTTATTACCTGCCCGAGTTCCGTCTCGAACGGGGCGCGCATCGCATATATGTCGCCCGGGCGTATCTCCTCTACGGGCACGAGCAGGTTCGCCTTGAGCCTCGAGAACTCGAAACCCGCGGGCCATTCCTTGCGCTGCATCGCCGTATGGCTACGGAACAGCGAGATTTCGCCCACTCCCTTGAAATGCCGCAGGCGAATCACCTGACCGAGCTCGCCCGCGTTAAACTCCGGGACTTCCGGCAAAAAGAACGATAATGCCGTAATGAGGCTTCGCACGCCGTAACCCTCGAGCGCGGAACCCGCGTAACAGAGCGCGTATTCCCCGCTCTTCGCAAGCGCCCTGAGCCCGCGCAAAAGCAACTTCGGGGCGACCGCCTTCCCATCCATGGCAAGCTTCAGAATCTCGTCATCAAAACTGCTCGCGAATTCCACCGCCTCGGCATAGTGCTTCTTGAGTTCGCGCGAATTGTCCCAGCCGTCATCGACGTTCCAGCCCTCGTCCACGACCTCCTCGCCCGTCTCGGAATGCACAAGCCTGCTCTGGCTCAGCACATCCAGAATGCCGCTCATCTTGCCCGCGGTATATTCGGGAAGGGCCATGAGCACCGGCCGCACACCCAGCTGTTCCTCCACGTTGATGAGGGTCTCGTCCAGCGAATAGTCGGGATTGTCCAGCTTGTTTATGAACAAGATTACGGGGACGCCCGCCTCGCGCAACTTGCGGAAGGCGGCGACGGTCTGCGTCTCGACACCGCTCGCGGCACTCACCACCAGCACGGCACCTTCCACAGCACCGAGCGCCATGTCCACCTCCGCGCCAAAATCCACGTGGCCCGGAGTATCTATGAAATTGAACCAGGTGTTCTTCCACTCGAAATGAGCGACGCCGCTCTCGATGGTAATGCCGCGTTCCTTTTCTTCGGGCATGTAGTCCATCGTGGCAAGGCCCTCTTCCACCTTGCCCGGCCGGCGCACCTCGCCCGCCGCAAACAGAATGCGTTCCGACAGGGTCGTCTTGCCGGCGTCCACATGGGCGAGAATTGCAATGTTGCGAATGGGCATAAGTTTCAATCTAGCAAAAAACTTTACTTGACACAGCGGAGCGAGAACGCGAACTTTTTCGATTTCGCGGTGTAACCGAAGGCCATCGACTTGTTCGTGAGGTACCACACGCGAGCCTCGCCCGCAGGGATATCTTCCGACGCGTCGTCCGCTGTCCAGAAAAAGGCGAACTTCGCGAGGTTACCGTACGTGCCGTCATCGAAGCGGTTGCCCGCAGGCATGGCAGAAAACTTGAGCGTATCGTTCCCGTTGGTGTCACCTTTCCAGCCGTAGTTTGTCTTCAATAGGTAACCCGCATTAAAATCCGCGCCAGCAGACGTCCAGAGTTTCTCAAAATCTGCGTGTGTCGGCACACGGAAACCCGCAGGGCACGCCTTCTGCGCAACGTCCCAGCTGTACAGGCGCCCATAGGCCATGCAGTTGTTCTCGTCGTCATCGAGGCAAAAACTGCCTTCCGCATTGTAGTTCAGGTTGTCACCCATCCAGGTAAGGCCCGCAATATTTACCACGCGGTAAACCTGCCCGTCGCGGGCATCCTTCACTTCGGATTTCTTCACCGCCTTTGCTGCCGTCCTGGCGGGTTTCGGGCTAGCCTTCGCCTTCGCGGGCTTCGCTACGGATAAACTCGCAAACGCAAACACAAGTACCGTTATTGCAACAATAAATCGCTTCATAATAGCAATTATAAAAAATCGGAGCCTTCCTCGGGCATCACCATATCCGGGTCCTCGAGCACGAACTCGTTTTCGACGGAATCCACCTTGCGTTCCGCTGTGGCATCAAGCGCTTCCGCATGCCCGCGGAGTGCTGCAAACGGGTGGAAAATCTTCGCACGGGCCTCCATGCTCATGCGCGGGTGCTTCATGAGGAAGTTCCAGTCGTTCCTCGGGTACGGCAAATTTATTATGTCTTTATAATCATCAACCATCAATTATCCATTATCAATCATCAATTAGGCCCTGTGCCCTCCTATCTGTCCGTTGCGTTCTATGGTGGTGGCACCTTCCTGCAGGTCCATCCCCTTCACGATGGCGTTCTTGCCGAAGCGCTTCTTTATAAGCAGTTCCGCCTTCAGGCGCTTCTTTTCGCGTTCCTGCTTCTGCACGTCGGTAAACAGGTCGAACCCGCGGTTCTTTTCGTCCACGATGTCCGTCGCAACCAAATTTAGGCGACGCACCGTAAGCGCCGGGTCCACAATGCGGTCGAAAAGTTTCATCACAGCGTCGGCCATCACCGTCTGCGAACTCGTGTAGTACCCGATATTCGCCGTACCGTGCGCAGGCTTCGGCACCGTCCTTCCATAAAAATCCTGCACCGTCTCGCCGTGGTAGGTTCCCTTGTCCACGTTTTCGCGGTCATAACCCACCGTAAGCACGAGCCCGTTACATACAAGTTCATGTTCCACCAGTGCCATCGAGACGGTATCCACCATCTCGCGCACCACGATACGCGCCTTGTCGAACGGGTACGGGTCCTGTAGAACCTGCCCCTCGCCCGTACTGCGGCTGCGAGGTTTCGCCTTCCGGATATCTGCGATGGTGCACGGTTCGTAACCCCAGGCATGGTCTATCAGGATTTCCGCATTCACGCCGAGCATCTTGTAGAGCGCCTCGGGATTCTTGACACTCACGCGGGCAATGTCGCCCATCGTGCGGATGCCCCGCCCGCCGTTCAGGTAGCAGTTCTCTAGCCTCGCCGCTATGCCACGACCCACCTGCCAAAAGCTCGTAATCGGGCGATGCGACCAGAGATTTTTCCGGTAGCTCATCTCGTCGAGTTCCGCGATTCGCACGCCGTCACTATCTGCTTCCACGTGCTTCGCCATGATATCCATCGCGATCTTGCACAGGTAAAGGTTCGTGCCAATTCCGCCCGTAGCGGTAATTCCCGTCGTGTTGAACACGTCCTGGATAATCGTCTTCACCAGTTCGCGCGCCGTCATCTTGTACAACTTAAGGTAGCGCGTCAAATCCAAAAAGCACTCGTCGATGGAATACGCGTGAATGTCTTCTGCGCTCACATACTTGAGATATACGTTGTAGACCTTCGTGGAGTACTCCACATATTTTGCCATCTGCGGCTTCGCGATAATGAACTCGATTTTTTCGCCCGTACGGCGCTCCACCTCGCGCACCTTCTGGTTCACCTCGAACAGGCGCGCACGCCCGGGTATCCCGTAGGCCTTTAGCGCAGGCGTTACCGCAAGGCAAATCGTCTTCTCGGTGCGGCTCTCGTCGGCCACCACGAGTTTCGCCTTCAACGGGTCAATGCCCCGGAGGATACATTCCACCGAAGCAAAGAACGACTTGAGGTCTATAGCAGCATACGTGCGGGAGGGCATGGGAGGGAATATAAAAAAAATGGCCAAATAACCCCATTCAGGCTTTACAATTCACGGGTCCAGGACGATAATAAAATGAAATTTCTAAATTGTACCCGAACAAAAGGATATACTATGGCCGATTGCAACGAAAAGAAAGAAAACCAGACTCCGGAAATGATGAAGAAGGCGGAAGAATTCCTCGCTTCCAAGCGCCGTATCTTCCTGTGGGGCGGTGTCGATGACGAGAGCGCCGAACGCATCGTGAAGCAGCTCCTGTACCTGGATTCCCTGAACCACGAAGACATCGTGTTCTTCATCAACAGCCCGGGTGGCGTGATTTCTAGCGGTCTCGCCATCTACGACTGCATGAACGCCATCCAGAGCGACGTCGTGACGGTCTGCTGCGGCCAGGCGGCATCCATGGGCGCCGTGCTCCTTACCGCCGGTGCAAAAGGCAAGCGCGTCGCATGGCCGAACGCCCGCATCATGATTCACCAGCCGCTCATTCACGGCGAGATTGTGGCACCCGCGAGCGATATCCAGATCCAGGCCGAAGAAATGCTCCGCATCCGCGGCATCACGGGCAAGATCCTTGCCGAGACCTCGGGCCACACGATCGAGGAAATCGACCGCGACACCGAACGCGACAACTTCATGAGCGCCGAAGAGGCCAAGGCCTACGGCCTGGTCGACAAGGTCGAGAGCCTCGTCTAACGGCGCGTTAAAGGATTCTAGAAATGGGCCTGTTTTCTGCCATCAAGAGCGGTCTTGCAAAGACGCGCGACGCCCTCATGGGCGAACTCAAGGGCATTGTCGGCGCGGGCAAGATTACCGACGACACGCTCGAGGAACTCGAGGAACACCTGATCAAGGCCGATGTTGGCGTAGAGGCCGCATTCCTCTTGACGGATGCTCTCCGCGAACAGGCGCTGGGCAAGTCGCTCACCACCGAGCAGGTGCTCGACATCATGCGGAGCGAGGCGGAACGCTTATTGAAGGACCCGCCGCCGTTCGAACTCAAGGGCAAGCCGCACGTGGTTCTCGTGATTGGCGTGAACGGCGCCGGCAAGACGACCACGATTGGCAAGCTCGCCGCCCGCTGGATTAATGAAGGCAAGAAGGTGATGATCGCCGCCTGCGACACGTTCCGCGCCGCGGCCATCGAACAGCTGGAAACATGGGCGCAGCGCAGCGGTGCCGAATTCGTGAAGCACCAGGAAGGGAGTGACCCTGCGGCAGTCGCGTTCGACGCGTGCCAGGCCGCCGTCGCCCGCGGGTGCGACGTGGTGCTGATTGATACCGCCGGCCGCCTGCACAACAAGGACTACCTGATGGAAGAACTCAAGAAGATAGTCCGCGTGATGAAGAAGGTGAACCCGGATTTTCCGCACGACATGTGGCTCGTGATTGACGGCAATACCGGCCAGAACACCATCAACCAGACGAAGATTTTCAACCAGAGTTTCCCCTTGACGGGACTCGTGGTCACCAAGCTCGACGGGACTGCACGTGGAGGTGCGGTTCTCAGCATCGCAAGTTCGCTCCAGATTCCCATCCGCTGGATTGGCATGGGCGAGCGCATCGACCAGCTGGTGCCCTTCAGCAAGGCCGAATACGTGGAAGGCCTTTTCGAGAACGCGCTGGAAGAGCAGCCTTAACGTCTAAGGGTTCCGGCGATGGCGAGATTCACGCAAGATATGGCGAATGAGGCGCGGGCGACCGCGTTTCGTTTTGCTTTTGCCGTGCTCGCCGCGTTCCTGCTTGCCTCGTGCAGCAAGGAAGATATCAAGCCCGACATGCGCCTGGTGGAGGCGTTTGTCGAAGTGCGCATAATCGAGCAGAACTACGGTGCGGAAGCTCCTGCGGCAAGGCTTGCCCGCCAGGCGACGCTCAAGAAGTACGGCTACACCACCGAAACGTTTACGCAGGCATGCGACGCCGTCCTGAACGACGACGCCATGTGGCTCCCGTTCGAGCGTGCGGTTACCGAGCGCATCGATTCGCTGCTGGGCATCCCGAAGCCGGTCAAGGAAAAAAAGAAGGGGGACAAGAAGTGATGCGCGTTTCCCGTTTTGCGCCGGCTTTTGCCGCGGTCTTGTTCCTGTTGGCGTTCTGCGTATCCGCCGGTTTATCGCCCGCGTATGCGGCAGTCCCGAAGAAGAAGTCTAAAGTCCACTGGATGGACTACGCGACAGCACTCGCGAAGGCGAAACAGAACCCGAAGCTCATCTTTGTCGACCTGTATGCGGACTGGTGCGTGCCCTGCCGCATCATGGAGGCGAACGTGTACAGCGATCCGACGGTAGCCTCGCTACTGAACAGCAGGTTCTACGCCGTAAAGCTCAATGCCGAGTCGCAAGACACGATTTCGTGTGACGGGGAGCGCAAGACGGTACAGCGCTGCTACTTCGACACGTGGGAATTGAGCGCTTTGCCCGCCTTCGTGCTCGTGGCGCCGAAAGGTCTTACTATATTGACGGTGACGGACTCCATGAGCCCCGAAGAAATGCAGTCTCTTCTTTTCAAGTTCCTTGTAAAGGAAGAGGAGTGGATAAAACAATGAGTGAAGAAGTAGTATTCTATTTGCGCGTCGCCTTCTGGGGGCTGTTTTTTCTGCTTGCGCTCTGCTACGTGATTTTCCCGGTGACGCTCCCGTTCGTGAGCGAACTCTTCAAGCGCCGCCGCCGCGATATCATTGAAAATTTTGATCTGCCTACGGTTTCGCTCCTGATATCGGCCTTCAACGAGGAAGGCGTCATCGAGCGCAAAATCCAGAACATCCTGGAAATCGACTACCCGAAAGAGAAACTCGAAGTCCTGATAGGCGACGACGGTTCTGCGGACCGCACCGCAGAAATTATCGCGCGATACGCCGACAAGGGAATCACCCTCGTGAAGGCCCCGAAGAATGCGGGCAAGGCGGCGATGCTCAACCGCCTGCAGAAAATTGCGAAGGGCGAGATTCTCGTGTTCTGCGACGCGAACACGATGTTCTTCCCGAACGTGGTACGCAAGCTTGTCGCCCCCTTCGAGGATCGCAAAATCGGGTGCGTCTGCGGCCACCTGATTCTTTCGGACAAGAGCGGGAGCATGCTCGGCCAGGGCGAAAGTTCGTACTGGGATTTGGAATCCGAAATCAAAAAGTTCGAGGGAATCCTCGACAGGCTTATCGGCGGTAACGGCGCACTCTACGCCATCCGGCGTAACCTCTATACGGAACTGCCCGTAAAGAAGAGCGTCATGGACGACTTCTTCATTACCACGAAGATTCTCCAGAAGGGGTATTTCTGCACGTTTGTCGCAAGCGCCATCGGCACGGAACAGACATCGAAGGAATCGAGCGGCGAGTTCCGGCGCAAGGTGCGTATCGGGCGCGCGAACTTCAACTACCTGTGGTCTTACCTGCCGCTGCTGAACCCGTTCCGCCCGCTGCTTGCGTACCTCTTTTTCTCGCACAAGATTCTGCGCTGGTTCTCCCCGCACCTCATAATACTGCTGTTTATCCTGAACACGCTCCTTTTGCCTTTTGGCCGTGTTTATCAGGTGTCGTTCGGGTTCCTTGTGCTCGCCTTCCTTGTTTGCGTGACGAAGGCGGTGCCGAGTGCATATTACTTTATGTCGATGAACCTAGCCCTGCTCAAGGGATTCTTCCTCTCGTTCAGGCGTGAAAAGAGCGGTGGCTGGGCCCGCGAAGCGCGCAGCGATGAGTAGTTTTAAATGTGAAGTGTGTAATGTGAGGTGTAAAATTGTGCGAGAAAGTTTTTAAAGTGAAGTTGGCATTTTTTAAAGCGGTCTTGTTGGCCGTCGCATTCGCGGTCGTTCCGGCGAACGCCTTCACGATGGACGTGCAGGGTGGTGTTACAAACCACGTGAGCGAACTCTCCAAGTTCAACATGAGTTTCTATGGCCACTGGTGGTTCCCTATCGACAAGATGACCTTTGTGGGTGTGGGCGGCGGTTACGAAGAACTTGACAACGTCGGCTACGTTCCGCTTTCTGCCAGCCTGTGGGTGCGCCTCCCCATCGGGCGGCAGGTGCTCCCGGTCGCTATCGGCGATTTTGGCTACATGATTGGCGAACGCCACCAGATGTTCTGGCGCGCAGGCGGCGGGCTCGACATCAAGAACGGGGACTACTCCTCCATCCTGCTTATGGCAGGCTACCAGTACCTGCACCACGACGGGCACGGCTTCGTGTACCTCCACGCAGGAATCCTCGTGGAAATCTAGAATCGCTCTTGCATACTCAAGAACTTAACTGGGAGGTGCAAAATGCTCGGTAGATTACTTATCTGTCTTTTGCTTTTTATTTTCCTTGGCTGCGAAAATCGTGAAGATGATTCTTGCCCGCCTCCCGTTGATAGCGTATCGACAAATCAATGCAAGCAGTGCATGGATGACGAGAAGTCCTATTCGGCTTTTGGGCTATTCCTGAACCATTACTTTAGTCATTTTGACGACACATTTTCTTTAGATGATGATCTTGTGATTTATATGTACCCGGTGAATGACGGCTATTTTATGTATTCTAAAAACAAAGAAGTAAACAAGGTCTGGTCGAGCGTTTGCGGTGTGTACGAGAGTCTGTCCCCGGAACAGATGGAAAGGCTGAATAACATTGAAAATAATGTGAGGATTGTGACGCGAGAAAATCCGTCAAAAAATGGACCAAGAATTTCCTTGTTCATGTGGAAGGGGAAAAGCAATAAGCATGCTTCATTAAAAGAAAGGTTTGAATATTTCCCGGGCAATGAAGAAATCAGAGGGGATGACAACATGTACAATTTCTTTGCGAAAGAAGTTTTTGTACATGGATGTAAGAAACATCTTCTCTCGACCTTCTGAATGATGAACAACTAAAAAATCCCCCGGCTTAACTGGGGGATTCTTGATAATTGCGATAAACGCTTTTACTCGCGAACGAGCGGTCTTATAACACGCCGTGTGCCTGGCGGGCAATCACGTCGAGCTGCTGTTCACGCGTAAGCTTGATGAAGCGCACCGCATAGCCGGACACGCGGATAGTGAAGTTCTGGTATTCTTCCTTCTCCGGGTGTTCCATCGCATCCTTCAGCTTCTCGACGCCGAACACGTTCACGTTCAGGTGGTGGCTTCCGGTACTGAAGTACCCGTCCAAGACCTGCATGAGTTTTTCGGTACGTTCCGCGTCGTCGTGCCCGAGCGCTGCCGGGTTGATGGTCTGCGTGATGCTGATGCCATCGAGCGCGTAGTCGTACGGGATCTTTGCTGCGGAATTGAGCGAAGCCAGGAGGCCGTGCTTTTCGGCACCGTAGCTCGGGTTCGCGCCCGGAGAAAGCGGTTCACCCGCCTTGCGCCCATCGGGGAGCGTTCCCGTCGCCTTGCCATAGACAACGTTGCTCGTAATCGTGAGAATGCTGGTCGTCGGTTCGGAGTGGCGGTAGGTCGGGTTGTGTTTGATCTTCGCCATGAACGTCTTCAGGAGCCACACGGCAATGTCGTCGGCGCGGTCGTCGTCGTTTCCGTAACGCGGGAAGTCGCCTTCAATCTGGAAGTCCTGCGCAAGGCCGGTTTCCTTGTCGCGGATGACCTTCACCTTCGCGTACTTCACGGCGCAGAGGCTATCGACCACGTGGCTGAAGCCTGCGATGCCGGTCGCGAACGTGCGGCGCACGTCGGTATCGATGAGCGCCATTTCGGCAGCCTCGTAGTAGTACTTGTCGTGCATGTAGTGAATCAGGTTCAGCGTGTTCACGTACAGGCGTGCAAGCCAGTCGAGGTACAGGTCGAACTTGTGCACCAGCTCGTCGTAGTCCAGGTACTCGCTCGTGATGGGCGGGTACTCGGGGCCAATCTGCTGGCCCTTGCAAATCGCCTCATCCTTACCGCCGTTGATGGCGTACAGGAGCGCCTTCGCGAGGTTCGCACGTGCACCGAAGAACTGCATCTCCTTGCCGGTCTGCGTTGCAGAAACACAGCAGCAGATGCTGTAGTCGTCACCCCAGATGGGGCGCATCGTGTCGTCGTTCTCGTACTGGATAGCGCTTGTCTTCACGGAGATTTCCGCGGCGAACTTCTTGAAGTTCTCGGGCAGGCGCGGGCTGTAGAGCACGGTGAGGTTCGGCTCGGGCGAGGGGCCCATGTTCACGAGCGTGTGCAAGAAGCGGTAGTCCGTCTTGGTGACCATGTGGCGGCCGTCCTGGCCGAGACCCGCAACTTCAAGCGTCGCCCACACCGGGTCGCCGCTGAACAGTTCGTTGTAGCTCGTGATGCGCGCGAACTTGACCATGCGGAGCTTCATCACGAAGTGGTCCACGAGTTCCTGGGCTTCCTCTTCGGTGAGGATTCCCTTCTCCATGTCGCGGTTGATGTAGATGTCGAGGAACGTGGATACGCGGCCCACGCTCATTGCCGCACCGTTCTGCGTCTTGATGGCGGCGAGGTAGCCGAAGTACAGCCACTGCACGGCCTCGCGTGCGTTCCTTGCGGGCTTCGAAATGTCGTAGCCGTAAATCTTCGCCATTTCCTTCATGCCCTGGAGCGCCTTGATCTGTTCGGCGAGTTCCTCGCGCTGGCGCACGACTTCTTCGGACATGTCGGTCTCGTCGGTGAGGGCCTTGTCGGCCATCTTCTTCTCGATGAGGTAGTCAATACCGTAGAGGGCCACGCGGCGGTAGTCGCCCACGATTCGACCGCGGCCGTAGGTGTCGGGGAGGCCCGTGATGATGTGCGCCTTACGGGCTGCGCGCATTGCCGGGGTGTACGCGTCGAACACGCCCTGGTTGTGCGTCTTGTGGTAGTCCGTGAAAATGTGGTGCAGTTCTGCGCTCGGGGTGTAGCCGTAGTTCTTGCAGGATTCCTCGGCCATCTTGATGCCGCCGAACGGCATGAACGCGCGCTTCAGGGGCTTGTCCGTCTGGAGGCCCACAATCTTTTCCAAATCCTTCGTGCCTTCGCCGATGTAGCCGGCGGGGTGGCTCGTGAGCGTAGATACCACGTCGGTATCCATGTCGAGCACGCCACCCTTAGCGATTTCCTGCTTCTGCAGTTCCTGGACCTCGTTCCAGAGCTTGGTGGTGGCGGCGGTCGGGCCCACGAGGAACGACTTGTCCCCGTCGTAGGGCTTGTAGTTCTTCTGGATGAACATGCGGACGTTGATTTCTTCTTTCCAGCGCTGGCCGACGAGTCCGTCCCATTCTTCTTTCACTATCATCTTTTACCTTCTTTTATCCTTATTCAAAAAGCGATAACAAACTATTTATGAGTCCAAATCTACCAAAAAAGCGGTGGGGTCAATCCCCGAAAAATCGGCGCCTATCGATGTTTGCACTACATTGTAATTATTACAATGTATACATAATAAATTATCAAAGAGCAACAGGAAAAATTAAATATTTTACAATTTGTTGAGGGTCAACGAAATAACGCGTGCGACGGGAACGGAATTCTGGTGACGCCGGCGTTTTTAATACAGTTGATACACTTTTTACAGAACTTTAGCGTCTACGCGTGCGCGCCCCGTGAAAATAAGATACCTTTACGAATAGAAAAACTTGAAACCGCGAGGTTCCCATGAAAACGAAATTCATCTTGCCCCTGGTTGTCGCTGCCGCGTTTGTCGCCTGCTCCGACGACTCCTCCTCCACCGCCCCGGCGAATCCCGATCCGACGCTCTCTTCCGACGCGTTCCCGACGGACCTGAGTTCCTCTTCGGACATGGCGGTCACTGACCCGACATCTTCTTCCGACATGCTCCTGCCGGAACTGTCGTCTTCCTCGGTCTTGCCCGATGTTCCTCTCTCTTCATCGGCAACTCCGTCGGCCGGCGGCATCGACCCGATTCCACCCGCAGTCGATGGACCGTACGACCCGACCAAGAAGTACACGTTCTACGGTGCGGAACTTACCGGCAAGGAACAGTTCCTGTACGGGCGTTTCGAGGCCCGCATGAAGATGGCCGCTACAAGCGGTTCCGTGAGCTCCATGTTCCTCAACTACGACCTCTCCTGGAAAAAGGGCGACGAGCCGTGGAACGAGATTGACATCGAGATTCTCGGCAAGGATCCGACCTCCTGGCAGTCCAATATCCTTACGCGTGAGGCCGACCCCTCCATTTCGGGCCTGACGGCATCGGAAAAGATTCACGAATTCGGTTTCGACGCAACGAATGAATTTCATTTGTATGCAATCGTCTGGACTCCGGATTACGTTGCCTGGGAAATCGACAGCGTAGAAGTCCGCCGTGTATCGGTGGGTGAACTTGTGGGCAGCCACGCCGATGCGGACCAGGTGAAGTTCCTTACGGAACAGCAGTCCCTCCGCTTCAACCTGTGGGCCTCCAAGACCGCTAGCTGGACCGGCAAGTGGGCTCCGGAAAATCTCCCCATCGAGCAGCATATCGACTACGTGCGTGTGTACGCCTACAATGCGGATACCAAGGACTTCACCCTCTCCTGGCAAGATGACTTCGAAGGCGACGCTCTTGATTACAGCCGCTGGTCCGAAGGCAACTGGGAAATGGAGCGCGTGATGTACCGCGACCTGAACATCCGCGTGGAAAACGGCTACGCCAAACTCCGCCTCGACTACGAACTGTAGCTTTTAACGAAATTCGCTCCTCCTAATGGGACTCCCGGGTAACCCCGGGGGTTCTTTTGCGTCATCCCCGCGACTTTCTCGTCATCCTCGCGTAGGCGAGGATCTTTTCTGCGTCATACCGAAGCCGTGCGCCGCACGGCAAGTGTATCCATGAGATTTTTTTCTATCTTTACCCCCGAAAAATAAAAGGGACACATTATGCCTACAATGACTTCTGCGCAGGTGCGCGAATCTTTTATCAAGTTCTTCGAATCCAAGGGCCACCTCTTTGTGCGTTCTTCGCCGGTGGTTCCGCATGACGACCCGACGCTCATGTTCACGAATGCGGGCATGAACCAGTTCAAGGCAATCTTCCTGGGCGACAATCCGAAGGGCTGGAAGCGCGTATGCAATAGCCAGAAGTGCCTCCGCGTGTCCGGTAAGCACAACGACCTCGACGTGGTGGGCCGCGACAACTACCACCACACCTTCTTCGAAATGCTCGGTAACTGGAGCTTCGGCGACTACTACAAGAAAGAAGCTATCGCCTGGGCTTGGGAACTTTTGACCGAAGTTTGGAAGCTCCCGAAGGAACGCCTCTTCGCAACTGTCTATCAGGATGATGACGAAGCCTGGCAGATTTGGAAGGACGTGTCCGGTCTTCCGGATGACCGCATCATGCGCTTTGACGCCCACTCCAACTTCTGGGAAATGGGCGACACCGGTCCGTGCGGCCCCTGCTCCGAAATTCATTACGACCGCGGCGACCTCGCTACGCAGGCCGAAACCTTCAAGGACCCCATCAAGGGCGTGAACGGCGAAAACGACCGCTACATCGAAATCTGGAATAACGTGTTCATGCAGTACGAACGCGTGAGCGATGGCAGCCTCATTCCGCTGAAGGCGAAGAACGTCGATACCGGTATGGGCTTCGAACGTATCTGCGCTATTCTGCAGGGCAAGACCAGCAACTACGACACCGACGTGTTCACCCCGATTATCGCAAAGATTGCTGAACTCAGTGGCGTTCCGTACAACGATGGTGAAGCCGGTACTCCGCACCGCGTGATTGCCGACCACATCCGTGCAATCTCCTTCGCTATTGCCGATGGCGCCTTGCCGAGCAACGAAGGCCGTGGCTATGTGCTCCGCCGCATTCTCCGCCGCGCTAGCCGCTTTGCCCGCCTGCTGGGCCAGAAGGAAGCCTTTATCTACAAGCTGGTGCAGGTGCTCGCCGACACGATGGGCGACGCCTTCCCGGAAATCCGCGAACGCAAGGAATTCGTTGCATCCGTGATCAAGAGCGAAGAAGAAAGCTTTATCCGCACGCTGGACGCCGGCCTCGAACGCTTTGCCGGCATCGTGGCTGAACTCGGCGACGCAAAGACCGTGCCGGGTGACAAGGTGTTCTTGCTCTATGATACCTATGGATTCCCGCCGGACCTCACCGGTATTCTCGCCGAAGAAAAGGGCCTTGCGATTGACGAAGAAGGCTACAACAAGTGCATGGAAGAACAGAAGGCCCGCGCCCGCGCCAACATGAAGCAGGGCATCAACACCATGGGTACCGAAGGCTGGACGCAGTACAGCGAAGCTAGCACAAACTTTGTCGGTTATGAACTCTCCGCTTGCGAAACGAAGGTTGTCCGCTGGCGCGAAGACAAGGGCGTGCTCTCTATTGTCCTCGAAACCTCTCCGTTCTATGCCGAAATGGGTGGCCAGGTTGGTGACAAGGGAACGCTCGTTTCTGCCGACCTCGAAATCCAGGTGTTCGACACCGTGAAGGTGAACGATACCGCTCTCTGCCGTGGTAAGGTTGTGAAGGGCGAAGCTAACGAAAAGACGATGGGCGCCGTGTTCATGGCAACTGTCGATAACGACCGCCGTAACGACATCCGCAAGAACCACTCCGCAACGCACTTGCTCCAGGCCGCTCTCCGCGAAGTGCTTGGCACTCACGTGCAGCAGCAGGGTAGCTTCGTTTCGAACGAGCTTCTCCGCTTCGACTTCAGCCACTTCAACGCGATGACCGCCGAAGAAATCCAGAAGGTCGAAGATATCGTGAACGCGAAGGTCATGGAATGCTTGCCGGTCCACACCGACGTGATGGACGTTGACGAAGCCAAGGCTAGCGGTGCTATGGCTCTGTTCGGCGAAAAGTATGGCGACAAGGTCCGCGTCGTGAAGATGGGTGACGCTGGCGTCGAATTCTCCCGCGAACTTTGCGGTGGCTTGCATGTGCAGAACACCGGTAACATCGGCATGGTGAAGATTGTTTCTGAATCTAGCGTGTCTGCTGGCGTGCGCCGTATCGAAGCCGTCTCTGGCCGTGGCGCGCTCTCGCTGCTCCGTGCCGGAACGCAGATTTTGACGGCCCTCCGCGAACAGCTTCGCTGCAAGGACGCCGAAGTTCTCGACCGCATTCAGCAGAGCTTCGCCAAGACGCAGAACTTGGAAAAGAGCCTGCAGTCCGTGAAGCTGGAACTTGCGACGCTCGCTGCTGCCGAACTCTTGAACGGCGGCATTAACGTGATGGGCGTGAATCTGTTTGTACGCGAACTCAACATGCCCGAAGACAAGTACAAGGACTTGCTGGACGGCGTTCAGAACAAGCTCGACACCGACAGCGTCGCCGTGATTGCGAACAAGGGCGAAGGCAACGGAAGCATCGCCGTGATGGTGGGCAAGGACGTTCAGGCCAAGGGCATCAAGGCCGGCGACCTCGTGAAGGACCTCGCCGCTGCTTGCGGTGGCCGCGGCGGTGGACGCCCGGACCGCGCTCAGGCCGGCACCAAGGAAGTCGACAAGATTGCCGGTGCCATCGCCAACGCCAACAACTGGATTCGCGCGAAGTTGGGTGCATAGCGAAGTCATCCTCGCGACTCTTCTCGTCATCCCCACCACGGTGGGGATCTTTTTTAGACCTTAAACCCCGCATCCACCATGCATTTTTGCGCGAATGCGTTCGCCTCGTCCTCTTTTTCGGGATAGTTGTGCGTGATTTCGATGTTCTGCAGGCAAATGCCCTTCTTTCCGTGGTAAAGCACGTGCGCCAGCTCGTGGAAGAACGTGAACCACATCGTCGCGCGCTTCTCGAAGCGGTCATGCAGCTGGATTAGGGGAACGTCCTTGTACCAGCGGTACATCCCGTGAACCGGCGAACTCTTGATGTTCTGTACGAACAGCACGCGGATACCGATTTTGCGGCACAACGCCTGCAGGCCCGTCATGCAGTCGTCAACCACTTCCGCCTCGGGCGTCCAGTAGGTAATGCGCTTCTTGCTTTTCGGGCGAACCTTGTTGGCCGCCGCAAATGCGATGATTTCGGGGAGCGCCGCCTTCAGGTTCTTGCGGACCGCGGGCTGCCCCAGCTTTTCCATCGGGTCCTGGTCCGAAAGGATTTCGCCCCGACGAATCCATGCCGACATGGCATACGGGTCCTTGACATCGGCGAGCGAAATGCGGAAGGCGACCTTCAGGCGGGCATCCTTGTAGTAACTATCCCACGCCTGCGGAGACGCCACCGCGAAGAACTTGAGGAGCGAAAGGCCCGATTTGTCGTCAGCCTCGTTTTTACCGCGCCGTACCCAGTCGCGCACGCCAAGTTCTTCGGGAAAAGACTTTCTCCAGAGAGGCTGGTCCGAAAGCGAAGCCTTGACTCGTTCGCGAGAGAGAAATTCGTCGTGCGACATCTGACGGCGCAACCAATAATCTGCCGGAATTTCCGTAATCACTTCCAGCATTATCGCCACATCCGGCGTTATGCGACTATTGCCCTGCAAAATGTCATTTACCGCCTTGGGCGTATAGCCCATGCGGGCCGCCAAATCGTTGGCATCGAGGCCCATTTCTTCGAGTTTTTCCGCCAATTCGCTTCCCGGCGAAGGCACATGCCACAATTCAATCTTATTTCCGTTCATACTGCTACCTATCCGTGCTCTTGAAAATCAACCGGTACGGCTGATCCAAGTCGCAAGCCCATTGGCCAGCACGATTGCCAACCTCATTATTTTAATGCACCTATAATATACATTAAAATTTTAATAAAAGCAATAGGTGTAGTATTATTTTTGAAAATTTTCTTATATTAACAAAAATCGTAGCAGAGGACCTGCCCGAAGACTACATAAAAATTCGCAGTCGCACGCTTTGTCGATATCCAATACAAAATGGCGAAGCTAAACCATCTGTTCAAGGACGATTACGTCTTTATTTCTTACAAAGAAAAAACGAGTCCGATTTTTACGAAACATGCTTTCACGGAAACGACAAGAAATTTTTGAAAGAAATCGATAGCAAGTGGTGATCGTCCGCATAATCCAGGCTCATCGTAACAATTTCGTTCAGGATTTTGAGACGTTCGTCGTGTTCTTTTGGAAATAAAAAATATATATTTAAAACATGGCAAACACAATCTACACTCTCATAAACAAGGAAACACCCCTTTGCGACTTCGTAATCGAAGGAGAGGGCGAACTTGAACTTTGCAAGATTGTGAAGACCTTTTCGCCGTTGCCCTTTTGGTGCGAACCCCTTACGTCGTGGATCGAGAACAGAAGCGCAGCCAAACACAGAGCGCACGTAAACAAGATTCTGGACCTTTGTGGCGGAAAGACAAAAAGCGGCTTTATCGCACTCACGCACTGCCTTTCGCTGACAGACACGCTTTGGGTGAAAAGCGAAAATGAAAACGTGACTTGGAAAGACGTCAACCTTTACGAGAACAACTTCGACGAGGTCATCTCCAGGCTTTCGTTCGACGGGAACGGACTTTTCGGAGTGCAGATGTCCACGACATCGCCCGAACTTACGACCGACGGCGCCTACGACAAATGCTGGCTGAATGAAAAAGACGGAATCCACCTTATAAAAACCGGCAGCACCGGTGCTAGGAATTCGGGGCTGGAGCCCTACGGCGAAGTACTCGCGAGTCAAGTTTTCGAGAAAATATGCAACTCGGTCAAGTACTGTTTTAGAAGGTTCGACGGCCGAGTCGTTTCGGATTGCAAGATTTTCACAAGCCAGGAATTCGGATACAAACCAATTAGCGTTTTCTTGAAGAACGGCATAAGATACGGTCTCCCAGAGACACTTGAAATCTACCGCGGAATGGGTTGCGAGGACGCCTTCCGCCGAATGATCGTGGCCGACTGCATCACGCTGAATTCCGACCGGCATTTCGGCAACTTCGGTTTTACTGTAAACAACGAGACCTTCGAACGGACCGGAATCAACCCGTGCTTCGATTTCAATATGGCGTTCGTCCCCCTGTCCGAAGAAGGCTTCGATTTTGGCAAACGTGCCGACGGAACGGAATGCGACTTTGACGAATACCTCTCACACCGCGGGCCCGTAATCGGCAGCGACTATGTCGCCCCCGCCCGCGCGATACTCACGCCCGAAATCAAGAAGTGCGTGGAAGAAATCCGCGAAATTACACTAACCATCCCCTGCGACGAAAGATTTAGCGAGAAACGGCTCGCGCAGATGAACATGATAAAGAATGTTCAGTGCGAACGGATTCTCGGATTTGACGCAAAGTGGGAATTTTAGTGGGCGTCGCCATGCCGAGAAAGTGCAGTTGTTTCCATTTTGGAAACAACTGAATTTTCTTGGAGTTCCCCCTCGGCAAAGATGTTCTTCAGGTGCTTTGAAATGGCCGCTTTTTGCACGTCGAACAGGTCCGCCATCTTCGCCTGAGTCAGCCAAAGATTCTCATTCTGCAAAAGGATTTCAACCTTCACCTCTGCATTATCGGTTTTGTAAAGCAAAATCTCATCCATATACACAAATGTACACTACTTTTATGGCTCTGTCAAGTCTTTTCATGAGTATTTGGGGATTTTTTTTCCGGCAAATTCTATATTCCCCACCAGATGCTCACGGTCCTTAAATACATCGCCCTGATTGGCACGTTCTTCATTTACACCACGTCGGGGGTGTTCTCGAAGCTTGCGTCGCAGCGGGAGTTCCTCTCGCTGGGGTACATCGCGTTCCTTGCCTGCACGGTGGGCGTGCTGGGCATCTACGCGGTGCTGTGGCAGCAGATTATCAAGCGTATGGACGTGAGCCTGGCCTACATGTTCAAGGGCACGGGCGTGGTGTTCGGGCTAATGCTCGCGCACTTTGTGTTTGGCGAGGCCATCACCACGACGAACATAGTCGGGGCGGCAATCATCATCTGCGGCATCACGCTGTATGCGAGGCCATGATGTTCTACGCGCTCGCACTATTCAATGTCTTTGTCGCGGCGGTGGCCCAGATGCTCCTGAAAAAAGCCGCCATCACGCCGCACAAGTCCATCGTCAGGGAATACCTGAATCCGTGGGTTATCGGCGGATACTCACTGATGGTGTTCTCGCTGGTATCGAACGTGTATGTGCTGAGCCAGGGCGTGCTGCTCAAGGAACTCGGCACCATCGAGGCGGCCAGTTACCTGTTCGTGCCGGCCCTGGCATTCGTCTGTTTCAAGGAAAAAATCAACCTGCGCAAAGTTGCGGCAATCGCGCTTATCTTAGCGGGCGTCGTCGTGTTCTTTTGGGAGTGAGGCTCTCTACAAACAATACAGCACTAGTTCATGCGTCAAGTGTGAGTGGCGGCGCAGATAGAACCTGTAACTATTGTCTAACGAATAAATATACTGAGGCAACGTGAACAAGTCTTCAAACTTATGATAGGCAGAAATTGCCAACTTGGGATGATAATTTCTTATTGTATTTTGCGCACCCTTCAGTGCATCTAGTTCTGCGCCTTCAATATCCATCTTGATAAATGTCGCCTTCTCACCATTAAGCACATTGTCAATGGAATCTACTTCAATTTGAATCGCGCCATCATCAACAATCTTGCTTGCATCTGCATTTCCACCAGCAAATGAGAGCGTCGTCTTTTTGCTAAATGCGCCCAGTTTTAAGCACACAATGTCGTTATTGCCAGCAAAGTTCTTTACTAGAGTCTGATAATTTTTCTCATCCGGTTCAAAGGCAAAAACCTTTTGCGGTCTCGATTTGGCGAGTAATTCCTGTATGGTATCGCCCGTAAATGCACCACAATCAACGAAGATCTCATTTTCTAGTTTAACGACATCCTCTGCAAAATAATGATTGGGGTCATAAAGATTTTCAGCCCAACCATAATCACCAGAAACGCGTTGATTTAAATACGACAAAAACGTTTCTCTTGACTTACCCTCCTCTAACCGGTCGTATAGCCATTGAAAATCTTCAGCATGTGCAACGACATCATTATACTTGTAATTTTGCATAGCAAAATTTTCGTATTTCGCGCAATCGCAGGCATAAATTTTTTCAACACCAAATCGTACAGCAAGCTCCTTCCGCAAAGATCCATACGATTTCTTATCTAAATTAAACCCCACCCACAACACAGGATTTGGAATTACTTTTACAAGTCCTTCAATTGGTTGAATATCTTTATCAAAGAACTTCATTCCTGGCTTGTAATAGGCAGAATCAAAGCCTACCGCATTTACGTTAACGCCAAATTCCTGCAACATCCGATACTGCTGCTTCGCCCAGCAGCCAGCTCCATACAGAATGACATTTGAATCACATGCTTTTATCTCCTTGGCATAGTCTTCAAGGATTACATGGTCCATTTTTATATTACGCAGAAAACTTTGTTTTTCCATCTTCAAACCTTTTCACGAATAACATACTGTGGAGCCTGATTGATGCAAATGTAAATGCGGCCTATATACTCGCCAATCAGCCCAAGAATAAGCATAATCATACCGCCCAAAAAGAGCATCGTTGACATAATGGACGCATAGCCCATAAGCATCTCTGGCATCATTATTTTTTGAATAACGATATATATACCGGAACCAAGGCCAAGAACCGCACATAAAACACCAATATACGTTGCCAATCGAAGCGGCTTTACAGAAAAAGCGGTAAAGCCATTTATCCATAGCGAAAGCAAGGACATCAGCGTATAATTGGATTCACCCAAGATTCGCTTTCGGTGTTGGATCTCCACACTACCAATCTTTTTGGTGGTTCTGAAAATTAGACCGCCTATATAAGGGAATGAATTTTGGTACTGCGTAATTTGATCAATTACAAATTTTCGTGCAATAAAAAAACTTGAAGCACGTAAATTTTGCGGTTGGCCAATAAGAGACTCTGCCATTTTGCGGTTTATAAAAGAGCCGAACCGCCGATACACCTTTTGCGTAGATTTAACGTGGCAAGCATATACCACATCAAAGCCTTCTTCTAGCTTATCGACAAGCTTAAAGCACTCATTCGCTGGTGTCTGACCATCGTCATCAAGACTAATGACGTAATCTCCGGTAGTTTGCCCATATCCAGCCATCAAAGCGCTATGCTGACCAAAATTTTTTGCTAGGCAAATGCCCTTGATATGGCAATCTTCGGCTGCAAGTTGCTTGATAACTTGCCACACATTATCTGGGCTACAGTCGTTCACCAAGACAATTTCGTAGTCTGTACCAGAGCGCGTCGCGATGGTATCGCGAATTTCTTGCACCACGGTACCGATTGTATTCTCACTTCGGTAGCAGGGAATTACAAAAGAGAGTTTCATTTAAAAATCCTGATGAACAGATTCCCACTTGTTGCTCTGAGCCGATTTTGCCGCGGCCTGCATCATGGCTAGACCTTCAAGCGAAGTGTGAATGCCGCACACATATTGGCTAGTGAAACTTCCTGTAGCAAAATACTGTCCAAGACAATCAGCAATGTCCTTATAGTAGTTCGCAAAGGCCTCAATAAAGCCAGCCGGGTGTCCCGCCTTAAAGCGGTTGTACCGTTGCTGGTTTGCAATCTTCACATCGCCAGTGCGGTCACGCAGGCTTACGTTGCCCCGCAAATCGCAGGTCTTAAGAGTTTCAGGCTCCAGCTGGAACCATTCGGCACTGCCTTCGCTACCATACACACGAATGCGCAACCCGTTTCGGTTGCCAAGAGCAGTCTTGCTAAACCAGATTTGTGCTCGAACATTATTCGTATACTGAACAAGAGCCCCCACATTATCAACAATCTGCGGGAAGAGTCCAAACGTAGTCTGGTCCGCCACAATATGTTCAGGGCGTTCGCCAGTCAAGAAGTAGATCATGTTGTGCAGATGGCTACCCAAGTCTAACGAAATCTTCGGAATCACCGTTTCTTTCAGTCGCCAGCTCTGCGGTTTAGGCGGTTCGTTATGCGCACCCAAGCGCATGAAACCTTCTTGAGGCATTTCAACTTGCACCTGTTGGATTTTACCAAGTTTACCGTCAGCAATGATCTGCTTGAGTTCACGAATCATCGGATAACCGGTGTAGTTGTACGTTGTGCAGAAGAAGCCCTTAGTTTCCGCAACAACCTTCGCGATCGCCTCGCCTTCGGCAACGCTTGTGGCAAGAGACTTTTCGCAAACAACAGGGAAGCCCGCCTTTAATGCGTCAATAACAATATCCTTGTGCAGATCTGTCGGCGCAAGCACAACCACAGCATCAAGTTTGCCTTTTTCGGCATTTAGCAAATCATGGTAGTTTGCATAGGTGCGTCCGTCTGCAACGCCCCAAGTGCGGGCCGTCTCACGATTTGTTTCTGCATGGGTGCTAAATGCACCCGCCACCAGTTCAAAGTGTCCGTCCATCTGGCTCGCAGCCTTGTGGACTTCCCCAATAGCAGAATTAATTCCGCCGCCAATAAACGCGATTTGGTATGGTTCCTTATTCATATTTCTGAATATAGGTTATTTTAATGTATCGGGGCAGTTTTGGCCCAGAAAAGCACTATTTTGAATTGGAATAAGGGCTATTCTACAATAATTCTAGCCAAATCGGTCATTCGCCCCGTTTTTTCCTGCATTTCGACAAGCGAATTGAACTTAAAGAAGACTATTCCCGCCTTGTACAAGAGCTTGTCCGCGATAACATCACTCGGTTTGAACCACAAGAACTTCTCGACGATATTCGATTCAATTTCAGGAGCAAAAACAACATCACGAACCACACCCTCGCAAGTCGGCATAACGCAATGGCGCAGCCAATATCCCTGCGTAGGGACATCTACTATATCAGAAATATCTTCTCCCGTTTCCGCCATCACGATAAACTTCGGATAGTCAACACCAGTAGCGTACTTCACAAACTTGATGTACAAATCTCCAGGCGGACGCCGGCAAATTTCAATGATAACAGGCGTTCCGTCGAATTTCTCTATATACTGAATATGCAGAATGCCATCAACTAGACTCAATTCTTTCGCAATTCGTTCACTATAGTCACGAAGTTTTTTTAATCCAGCATCAGATGTGGTCGTTGGGGTATTCGCACCACTTACCATGTATTTGTTTAGAAAATACTGTTCGTTATCAGCAAAAGCAAACGCGACTTTGCCATTCACCAGCATAGCAGAGAATCCATGATTCGTCCCCTGAATAAATTCTTCTACAACAACATGATCCTCTCTAGTGCGACCCACAGCATCTCTGTAGGCTTCGCGTGCTTCGTCTGCATTCTCTGCTCGGTGAATTCCTTTGCCTCCCGTCAAGTCAACCGGCTTAACAATAATCGGGAACTTCAGCATCGCAATAGCATCTTCAAATTCCAGATCATTTCGTACCACTTTCGCCTGTGGCGTAGGAATGTTCAAACGGGTTGCCAATGCACGGTACCTATCCTTATGGTGAATTTCAAGGGATGTTGCATAAGAATCATGTCCCTGCAAGCCCATTTTTTCACAAACATAAACCGTCGAAAGCAAGGCAAAATCATTGCATCCAGAACACACTGCCTGAACAGCTTCATTACGAGCGAGTTCAAGCATCGCATTTTTGTCGCTAAAATCAGCAAATACTGTCTTGTCTGCAAACGAATGTCCAAGTCCATCGCGATTATTTCCTGTGGTAATCACATACCAACCAAGATCTTGCGCAGCTTTGATTAGCGGAATCTCAGCGTGAGACCCTCCCAACAAGAGAAGTTTTTTTCTATTAATTTGACTCATTTTAATAAACAAGACTCACGCTAGTTAACCGCCAAAGAATTCAAACACCTTCCCGCAGATATACTCGATTTCTTCCGGTTTCAGCCCGTAGAACATGGGCAAACGAAGCAGACGGTTACTTTCATTAGTAGTGTACTTATCTTCGCCATGGAACCGGCCGAAGCGCATGCCTGCGGGCGACGAATGCAACGGCACATAGTGGAATACCGCAAGGATTCCGTTGTAGGTCAAGTGCTTCAAGAGCGCCGTTCGCGTCGCTAGGTCTTCTACTTTCAAGTAAAACATGTGGGCGTTGTGCGTACAATGTTCCGGAATGTACGGCAACTCGACCAAGCCCTTTTCGGCAAGGAGCGCGAGCCTTTCACGATAGGCGTTCCAGCTCGCCATACGTGCATCATTGATGATGTCGGCACATTCCAGTTCAGCGTAAAGATAAGCCGCGTTCAATTCGCTCGGCAAATAGCTCGAGCCAAGTTCCACCCATGTGTATTTATCGACTTCGCCGCGATGGAACTGGCAGCGGTTCGTGCCTTTCTCACGAATGATCTCCGCACGGTCGTTGTACTTAGGATCGTTAATGAGCAGCGCTCCGCCTTCGCCCATGCTGTAGTTCTTGGTTTCGTGATAGCTGTAACAACCAAAGTCACCCAACGAGCCTAGCGCGCGGCCTTTGTATGTAGCCATCATTCCCTGGGCGGCATCTTCAACTACGAACAAATTATGGCGTTTAGCAATTTCATTTATTGCATCCATCTCGCAGGCGACCCCCGCATAGTGGACCGGCACAATTGCCTTTGTCTTTTCGGTAATCGCGTCTTCGATAAGTTTTTCGTCTAGGTTCATCGTGTCGGGGCGGATATCCACGAACACGCACTTGGCACCCTGCGACACAAACGCATCGGCCGTGCTCACGAACGTGAACGAGGGCATAATCACCTCATCACCGGGAGCGATATTGCAGAGACGGGCAGACATTTCCAACGCATGCGTGCAACTAGTAGTCAGGAGAGCCTTCGCCGTCCCAGTATGTTCCTCAAGCCACTTGTGGCACAGGAGGTTGAACGTTCCGTCACCACAGATGCGACCGCTCTCCACGGCCTGTTTCACATAATCGAATTCCATCCCTACAAAGGGAGGCTTGTTAAAAGGAATCTTTTGCATGTTTGAAATATAAACAAATATCACCCCAATTTTCTAAACTTCTTCATCTCTTTATCCAAAAAAGTATCCACATACTTTGCGTAAATCAAGGTCGTTTCCAGATTCCTGTGCCCAAGCAGTTTACTTGTTGCGGGCAGAGGAATGCCAAGCGAAATGCAAGTAGTCGCAAATGTGTGCCGGGCCAAATGACAATGAATTCTCTTGCAGTAGCCAAGTTTCTTTGCTGCGCTGCGGAGAGTCCGGTTGAAATAAGAGTTTTCCACAACACGAAACACCGGGCCGCTTGTTAGTTTCTCTGGCAACAGCAGTCGAGCCTGCAGCGGAATGGGGATATACACGGGGTCGCCCGTCTTGTGCATTTGCTTACGGATTTTCCAGTCAAAGATTTCGTTTGCGTCTAACGAACGAAGATCGTTATAGCGCAACCCGGTAAAGCAGGCGAACAAGAACACCCGCATGGAATCAGATTCCGTTTTAGTAAGCACTTTTTCCCGATCTATATAATTGAGATATAGACTTTTTAATTCGCGCATCGTCAAGAAACCACGCCGTGTATAGGCCCGACCGATTTTCACCTTATCGAACGGATTACTTTCAACAAGGTTATCAATAGCAAGTTTATTCGTAAATATCCGAAAAACAGAGAGTGCCTTATTTATAGTTGCGGGTTTATTTCCGAGCTGTTGCATATAACACTTGAACTCCTGGATAACATCCGGACTTAAATCCGAGCATTCAAGACCGGGTCTAAAGTCAGAGATTTTCTTCAAGTTCCAGTAATACGTCCGGACTGTATATGGCGATAGGTTGAGTTTGTCCTTTTCTAGATATTGTACTGCAGCGTCGCAAAAAAGCATAGGTATTCCTTTTAAAAGAAATGATGTGAAAAGTTCGTAAATATAAACGAAGCAGAGTTTCCTCATCCGGAGAATTAGCAGGAACCTACGTGAAGTTGCAGGATGCTTTCTATTCGGAAAAAAGCATGTATGGCGGATGGGGCGTTATCGGTTATGTAGCTCCGGGTGCGGGGAGCTCTAACTCCTATGCTTCCACCAACTTTACCTATGCCGGACATATTGACTATGCAACCGAAACCAATGCGACGGAAGCGGATGCGTGGACTGTTACTAGCAAGGCCGCGTTGAATGACTGCCCGGCATCTAGTGTATGGAAGATTGGCGTTGTCCAGAATGCTGCCGGTAACACGTCAAAGTACTCGCAGGCACTCCCGACTGATGCGGATTGCAAGTCCTTGACTCCGAACTTCGATCAGATTGGCAAATCGTAATTTTTCTTTGAAATAAAAGAAAGAGACCTGAGATTTTTCTCGGGTCTCTTTTGATAATGGTGATAACGCGTTATTCATTAAAGATTCTCTTTGCAAACAATCAAAAAAAGCCATCCCCAAAGGGAATGGCTTCTTTCATTTCGTTTGCAAAAACTACTTACCAATAGCATTGAAATTAGGCGTCAATTCAGGGCACTCGGTTGTTGCGTTATAGCTATCCGTACCGGTAGTAATCGCAATATGTGCAATATGCCAGTTCTGGCCACCTTCGCAATCGTTCAGCTTAGACCTATTTGTTGCCGACCAGGCATTTTCAAGGGCTTCGTTGCTTTCAGTGTCATAAGTCAAGGCGCCAGCATAAACGAAGTTCGTTGTCTGAGAAGAAGCCTCGTCAGTCGCGTTTTCTCCCGGGCCGCTGTAGCCGATGAGTTTCCAACCACCATACATGCTCTTTTCAGAGGCATAGGCAGCCTGCAACTTCACGTAGGTTGCGACGTTTTCTCCAATTAGAAAAATTAGTTTAGCACCACAAAAGGTACCCAACGACGATAGAATTTCCGCTGGAACTCCAAGGGCGACAGAATCGGTTCGTGATCCCCCTGCACCACAAATCGCACATTGGGGTGTTTTTTTGCCAAATCGGCCACTATTTGCATAGTTGCAAACAAGCGTTCGTAATAGAGTTTTTCTGTTTCTTCCGCATTATCACTAATAGGGAACCGAGTATCACGCGTAGTCCAAGCGATAAAATGCCTTACGTTATCCGTCGAGCCTAGCAGCGAGTCAATCTTTAAAGCCATTACGGCATCACTCGTTGTAGTATCAGTCCAAAACTCCTGTTGAAAACCGATACGTCTAATATAATGGTATCTCCATTGTATTGTGGAGTCACCACCAAAGAAGAACGAAGTCTGATAGCCCAACTTAGCAAAACGGTTGGGCGTATAAAGAGAATCTCTTCGCCCTTGCGAACGCCATGCCGAATCCAGTAGGTCTGTTCGTTCCGCCGTGCGGGTACGGCTGGACATTCTAAAGTGGATTCCGCGCTCCTTCACCAAACCGTTAAATACGGCTAATTCTTTTGCAAACATATTAGAATCCATCGGAATCCCCCAGGATTCAACAAGTATAACCACATTGCTACGGGTCGTATCTACATAATAGCGTGTAATAGATACAGAATCAGTTGCGTTATTTTTTTCTCTAAATTCATCTGTCAAATGATTGCGAGCCCATTCTGGGCTTGTCGTTGTTCTTGCCAGCCATTTTGCGACAGGAAACTCAAATATCGGCTGGCTTGGGAAAAACTGGTTCAGATAGCAATGTGACATTAGCGCAGCGAATAAAAAGAAGCTGACACCTCGTAAACTAAATGCTTTTATCGGTTTCAAAAGAACAATGGCAACAGAACACGTGATTAAAGGAATGACTATTCGCCAACCGATGTTCCAGCCCTTATACGAAAGTATATTCTGCAAATCCGCTACAGCCACCAAAAACAAAACTGCAAATACGCAACCCATCAACGGTTTACGAGCAAAGGTCGTCCTGTCTCTTACTAGCATAAACAGGAGCAACAAGGCAAGAACGCAAAAATCGAACAAGCCCCGGACAATATCTTGTCCCTTTTCAAAGGTACTCAAAAACGGGAGAACCGTTATTAAGGCCGTAGCAATCAACGGATAAAGAATTCTTTTCATTTCCCTGTCTCCGTTAAAGAATCATTGACCAGAGAATACTTATAAACAACCATTCCGTTAAAATTATGGACCGTATCTACTTTGACTTTATTATAATAATGCTGTTCCAAGAAATTTCCCAATGTTGGTACATCTACAACAAAAACATTATCTAGTACAACATCTTTCATGGGGTTTGTGACGCCTCGCTTGTGGATAGCCTTTTCTACATCAGGGAAATAGGGTGTCCAAAAGCCAAAAGATATCACCTGTTCCCAACTTCCCTGCGGTTCCGTCAAATATGGTGGAACCTTCTGCCTAGACATGCTCATGTACGAATTCATTTCCATGACGAATACTGTAGAATCCGGGACAGAATCCATAAAGGCAAAAAGTCCTTTGTAATCCACAGTGTCCGTATGTTCGTGATGAATGGGGACTATTTCACCCGATCTCACATGTCGAACGGTGGGGCCCGAAATTGCGTATGAACACAAAGTGATAATTGCAACAACGCAAACAAAACCTATAGAAATACTTTTATGTATTTGGAAACGTTCCTTTAAAAAGGGTATTGTTAAAAGGGCCGCATACAACCACAATCCAACTTCAACACGATAAACAAGACGTTGCAAGTACAATAAATACGCAATCATTGCACATACTATGAGCAAGGACAGCCACGACCATAGACTTTGGGGTGATTTGAACGCGAACAAGGCGAAACATAATAAAAGCCATATGATAAAGACGGGGTATTTGGCAGAATTCGGCAAAGTCCCTAAAACGTTTGCCAATTGTGGACGAATGAACATCTCATTTTTATATTTTGCAATCAGGTTTGTTATAATTCGGAGGCTGTCGGGCGCAAAGACTTCGGTATCGTAGAAGAGCCAATGCGTTAACATAGGTAAGGCTTGCCCCGAATATGAAATTTCATCAAGATCTTCATCAACAGCCTGTTGGTTGTAAAAGAGGCCATCCCCCAAAAGGGCACGAGGCCCTTGGAATTCCATATATTTCTTATAATCGGGAGCTTGGTACAAGCTTTTGTTGAAAAATTGGAACCCATAAGCTCCTACAAACACAATCGCCAAAGCAACAATTACAGTTAATTTAACATTCCATAGTTTTTTGACCAACAATAATAAAGCCGCTGCAAAAAACGGCATTCCCATCAGAAAAGCTTCCCAACGCATCCACGAACCCCACCATAACAATAGTACACCAAGGATTAAAAGCGTAATCCAATTTTTGGTAGGGACTTCAGTCGCTTTTTTTTCTAGCCCGTAAATAAAAGCAAGCATCCCTGTCGCAGAGAGCATCGCTGCACACTTTGTAAACTGAATGGCAAGATAAAAATCACTTGCACATAAGGCGACAATAACGACCGTTAGAATCGCCCCCCATTTTTCACCAACCTTATTAACAACGATATAACCAACAATGGTTAATGAAACAAAGACCGAAGCCATTTCGCCAATGTAATACCAATTTATTTTGGGAAACAGATGATACAATGGCAGCAAGCAATAGCCATACAGCGCATTTACAAATGTCAGGTGAACATTGTAGCCTTCGCCATATATGCCAGAGAGAATTCCGGACATAAATATATCATCTATGGCATCAAAGCGTAAATCGCCAAAAGCAATGCATAGCCCTAAAAAATAAAGGTTGATGAGAAAAGAAATAAGAATAAATTTTTTGTTAATCATAAAAGCCCTATTCACAATTATTTAGAATCGCAACAGGAACCCAATGCGCCTTATAGGAACGCCTTGTTTCTGGCGTACCAAGAGTAGGCCGATGTGTTCCTTGGACAATAATAGACGCTTCAGGATGTTTTTGGGCAAAATCTGCGATTAGTTGGAGAGAATGGTGCAAACTATCCCTATCACCAGTCCGAGAACTCTGCGTAGTCCATGCAATTGTTTTTAGAGAATCAGTCAACAGTAATGAATCGATCTTTACAAGCATCACGCTGTCTGCACACCTTTGACAGAACTGAGCGTAACTAAAACCAATTTCACGAATATACTCTCTCCGCTCGTATTCCGTTGAATCGCCGCCAAACAAATATAAGTTCGGATGCGGAGTTTCTCGGTACTCCGTTTTTTCAGCGTGCTTCGTTCTGTTCGCGAGTCGGCGATGAAGTGCGAACGTATGTGGAATGTCCGCAAATACCGCGAATTCTTCTGCTAGAAGATTTTCCTGTATTGGGACCCCCCAGGCATCCACCAAGATTATCACTTTTGTTTGAGAAGAATCTCCTATTTGTAGGTGAAGCCGCCGTTTATCGAAAATTGTGTATTTGTCCTTATACATCTGGGTGAGGGAATCTTCGTGGACCGATGGTTGCAGGTGCCAGGGTTTTTCGAAAACGGTAGACATGCTGGTCTTTCCCGCAATATAAAAAAGAACGCTTGAAAATAAAGCAAGGAAAAGAAAGCAAGCTATGTTTATTTTTTGCCACTTTTTCATTGTCTATCCCCAACAACGGAATATTTGATTACATATATTTCACCAAATGTCGCTATAGTGTCCGTGGACAAAGTCCTACGATAATGTCTCTGATAAAAGTCAGGAAGTATCGGATAGGGGGAATCTTCAACAAGATAGACATTAGGATTAATAATATCTTTAATCGGGTTTGTTACGCCCCTCTTGGTAAGCTCTTTCTTCATTGCCGGCAAATGAATGTTCCAATACCCTAACGAAAAGATATTTTGCCAACTTCCTGGCTTTATGGACCAATACGGCTTATCTTTCAGCGTACCCAACTGCTTATATCGTTCAAAAGAAAGCAAAAAAACATCGTCAGGATGTTGCTGTACATAATCTACGAATTCCCTCCAATCCCGAGTCATTTCTCGAGTTTCAATGATATTCCATTTTGTTTTTAACGACTGCGACGAAATAGCCAAGGCGGAAAATAAAATGGCGAACAGGATGACTGCAAAAGGAAAAATATTTTTATGTTTCGCTACGAACTCATTTTGAAAAAGACCATCTTTTGTAAGGAACGGAATTGTGCCGACAATAGCATAAAGCCACACCCCGGTCTCTACATGATATACTAGTCGATTTACCAAAAGAAGGTAGCTCAAGGACGCAGCGACGATGCATAGCGATGCCCATGGGTATAAATTCGCTTTCTTGTCGCGGATTGCAATAAGCAAAATGCAGAATATCACCCAACACCATCCGTTTGTGCGAGTGAGTGCCGAAGAAATCGCCATAAGGAAAGCAAACGGCATTCTAGACCAATTCGGATAGTACAAATTCCGTTTTGCGACATCGATAATCTTCTGTAATTCGCCCTCACTTAGAATTTCTGTGTCATAGAACACCCAACTCTTGGCCAATTGATAATCAATTCCGGACATTTCTCGTTCTTCGAGTTCATCGAAAGTTGATTCTGAATCGTAATACGCCCCATCTCCAAAAAAAGCTCTCACAGGCTGGTATTCTGCATAATACTTGTAATCACCTTGGCTATATAGACTTTTATCATGATACTTTAAAGCAAATAACGCAACAAATGTTATAGATAAAATAATTAGCGAGCCTTTATAAAGACCCTTCCGTTCAAATATATTAGAGGTGAGCAATATGCAAAGAAGCGGCAATCCTAATAAGAAACCTTCCCAGCGCATTACGCTGCCGGCAATTAAGAATAGCCCACCTAGAATTATATGAAATTTTTTTTGACTGGCATCGCCGAGTGCAATAAGTAAGATGCCGGCGGCAGTATAGGCGGTCGCACATTGCGTGAAACTGAGCTGAAAGTAGAAGTCAGGGGTCAGCGCGGCAAGCAAGACCGCGGCCACAGGAATACCTATTTTCTTACCCAGATTTTGGATTAGTGCGTAGGTATAAACAGTAAAGGCGGCAAAAGTTCCTGCTAATTCGAAAATAAAATACCACCCAATCTTAGGGAATAGCAGATAGAACGGCTTTAGAAAAAAACCATAAGCCGAATTAACGAAGTACATGTGCACATCATATTCCGCGCCATACGCTCCAGTTAGGACGCTGGACATAAAGTAGTCATCAAGAGAACCATGTCGCACCACGCCAAAAGCGAGATACAAAAGAAAAAAGATGAAATTTAAGCCTAGGGCTGAGAATAAGGCTTTACCACTTCGCATAATTGAAATATAATATTTTAAACAATCAGTTAAAAATATTTTTTCAAAACTAAACATTCGCCATACAGCTTTGAATCCGATAGTAGCATAATACTACGTGAAGTTGCAGCAGGCATACTTTGCCGAGAAAGTCAAGTATGGAACATGGACAATGATTGGCTATTCTGGACCGGGCTCCAATGCGGGGACTAGCTCCACCACAACAAACTTTGTTTATGATGGAACGGGTCTGACCACAGAAACGAATGCCGCAGATCAAGTTGGCTGGAAAGCAAAGAATATTGCCAAGTTGAATGACTGTGCTGGTGACACATTCCATTGGCAGGTAAAAACTGGTACTGTAACAAATGATAAGGATGCTTACGTTGTTGAAATGACAAATGATACTGATGGTGCCTGTGTTGCGTTGACCCCGAACTTCACGTCGATTGGCAACTAATCTAATTTGTTAAACTAATTGAAATGGTTCTCATCGGCGAATGCTGGTGGGAACCATTTCTAATTTCTTGAGTGCCCATTCAACACGATCATTGGAACCCATTTAAAGTAGAATGACTGTACAAAGCCGGCGTCCATTAAGGCACCCATAGGACGATGGTCTCCGCGAATAATGAATGTGTATTCAGAATGACGATGTGCTAGCCATGTAATCCATCTTGCGGTATTCTCCTGCAGTGTAAAGAACGTGCAATCAATATCCGACAAATCAAGAGCCGTGCACTTATCTGATTTCTCATGGATTGTTGACAATTCATAAGGCGGGTGAGAATCTAGTGTTGTCCAATATATGAATTTTGGCGTAGTTTCACCAAGCAAGGAATCTAAAAAGATGACCAAGGATGAATCGCATATACCAACAAATCCGTAATTACATGTAGACAACCTTTTGTCTGTTAGCTCATCACGAAAAAGAAGATGCTCGAAACCAAATTTCGCATAATTAGCACGTCTGTCGTAAAATCCGCCAGAAAAACCATGCACGTACCACGTCTGCAATCCATTCTCTTTAAACATCGCAGGAATTGGTGTTCCGTTAGCTATTCCATTTATGGAACCAAAATCTTCCCATTCCGCGCCCTGTGTATGATTCGAATGACGGTGATACAAACCCATAAAACTTGGATCGGCATCCGCATAAGCGGAAAATAGCGTTTTGTCATAAGCAACAGATTTGTTTACTCCGAAACTTTCGACAAGAATCATCACAGTCGGTCTTGAGTAATCTGCAATGACAGATGCTGCGCTATCCCATTGCGGAAATACCTGTTTTATATCCTCTTGTAAATAGGAACTCTTTCCGACGATATTTTGTTTAAAGTATTGCCAAAGCCATGTTTTTGCAGGGTATTCCATTAGGCTTTGACGTTGTTGCAAGCAAGAGAAACCATAGCCTAAACAAATGGAAATGGTAGCAAGGGCAATCGCCACCGGATATGACAATTCAAGTCTTCTGCCGCCACAAAGATTTTTTCTTGCAAAGGCGTATTGAATCGCCGTAATCAACAATGGAATAACGACAAATAGAGGAGGTCCCCACCAAAAGAACCTAGCCAAGCCCCATACATCGGAATTCTTTAACGCAAAAGTCGAATAAAAGAAATTCTCACAATCCACCACAAAGAATAAAAGAGAAAAAGCGGTAAATGCCGGTAGGACAAACTTTTTTTGCTTAGGAATTGATATGATAACCCAAAACGTCAACAGGTAAAGGCCGGCTGTTGCAAAGCCTTCCGCAGAATTTGCATAAAAAGAATACCCACAGATAAAGGCTGTGATTATGACTTTCCATACGATATTTCTTGATGGCAGAGCAAATGCCAACAATAGAAAGAATTCTTCTGCTGAGAAAAAACCGTGTAGCAGGGGCGAATCAAAGAATTCGCACGCTAGGTACGGTGCAAATGCGGCTACAATTGGGACAAAGAACAATAAAAACATATATAATCACAAAAAAGGAACCCCGCGAAACAGGGTTCCTTAAGATGTTTATTCGGCTTTGATTACTTACCAATCTGGTCGAAGGTCGGGGTAAGAGCCTTGCATTCGGTGTCATCTACAGCAGACGTGTATGAACTTACCGTTGTCGTACTACCGATCGCGCCCAAGGCGATGGTCCAGTGATAATCACTATCACAGTCATTTAACTTAGCAATATTCTTAGCCTTCCAACCTATAGCATTACCAGTGGAAGTTGCTTCGTCTGTGTCAACTTCGGCTGCGTTATATTCAAAGTTGTTTGATTCGCTAGATGCGCCCTTAGATCCACCCGGTGCCGCATAACCAATCATATCCCAGCCGCCAAACTTGTTCTTTTCGGAGAAGTATGCATCCTGCAACTTCACGTAGGTTCCTGCTGCAGGGCCGACTTCAGAGGCCTTGGACTTGGCGATCATGCCGAACAGCTTGGGAACTGCGACGGCGGCGAGGATGCCCATGATCACAATCACGACCATCAATTCAATGAGGGTAAAACCTTGTTTCTTCATAGTGTACTCCTTGTTGTTTGTGACACACTTGTTTGAGTCCTGGCCCGGAATTGAGCGTTCGACTCGTTTACTTCCCTAATATACACAATTTTTTTCGGAAAAGCAATAGTTTTGTCAAACTTTTGTCATTTTTGTGTCATAACAACCTGGAGCAGACGCAAAAATTGCTTTTTTCGACCAAAATCGCCGTTTTAGGGGTGTTTCGGATGCTTACAATTATAGATTTTTTTCGCAAAAAAGGGGACTTCCGCCGAATTTTTTTATTCCAATGTGGAATATATCACACCCCTTTTGTCACGGAAATGTCATTTGGAGGGGAGATCCCCGCCTTCGCGGGGATGACAAAAGAAATTTAAGAGGTCTAAATGCCGTTTTTGAAGTAAATTCGGCAATTTTCTCTTAAAAAAAAAGCTTAAAACCTCTTAAATTTTCGACAAACCTCTTAAAATTAAGAGGTTTTCATTTCGATAAGACCCATTTCTTAGACGCGTTATACCTAATTCGTCCCGCCATTCTGAGACTAGAAAGCAGGTTCTCAATCTTACTCTTTTTCTGACGTTCATCAAGGTTTGCCGGCAAATGTTGTTGCAGCATTGCGAAAATTTGGGACTTGCTCAATTCGCCATAATCCTTCAGATAATCCACGATAATATTTCGGTAATTCGTGTTGCTCAGCCCTTTCGCTTGCGAATGTTCCATTTCCTGGCTAGTCGCCAAAGCAACATATTTCGATATGAAGATATTCTTTCCGCGGCCTTCGACAAGGCCATTCTTTTTCAACAACCTAATTGCTTCTTCCGACAATGCCCTTTTCTTCTGGAGAGCATCAAGTAATACGGCCTCATCCAAGCCAACGGAAGTATTCTCCAAAAGCATTTTGCTGTAGTCTTCGTCGATTATCGTTCCCGGAATACGCAGCACAACTTTATCATTTGTGCTCTCGTAATCAGGCATAGGTAAACAGCGATTACGTTGGCTAAGAAACATTGAATGTATGCCATAACCCTGCGTGTCAATCATCTTCAAATTGACCATTGCCTGAACAAGGAACGGATTTCTGTAACAAGCAGGCGTCCGCTGCCCGCGAATGTAGTCTTCAAAGCGACCTTCAAAGAATGAACCGGCATTTTCGAAACAAAGGCTGTCTTTCTCCTCGGTAACAACAACTCTTGAATTTGCACGATAATCTTGATGAGCAATGCAATTATGCAGCGCTTCCAATATTGTCTTGGTATCGTACTTCCAGACTTCTGCAGGAATTAAGCTTTTGCTTGGATAAATCTTAAATCTGTAGTTGCGAATTTTCGCCAACACATGGTCAGTAGAGAGGAGAAACGGGATAGAAAAAATGTCACCCGCCTGTTCGTCCCCCGAATTCAATCGCCAAACTATCTGGGAGATATGATTTAGATAATGAGATGACTCCTCCCTCCCCAACAACAGTAAGGTAGTTCTCGTAATT
Organism: Fibrobacter sp. UWR3; assembly: GCF_900143055.1. NCBI lineage: Bacteria > Pseudomonadati > Fibrobacterota > Fibrobacteria > Fibrobacterales > Fibrobacteraceae > Fibrobacter > Fibrobacter sp. UWR3. The sequence continues at coordinate 288,841 of NZ_FRCW01000003.1, forward strand.
TTCCCGTCAATGGTTATTTTCGCCTTATCCAAAAACGCAGCGTCACTTAAAGAATCTATGTATTCCTTTTTGTCGGGATAACGCTCAACAAAGCCCAAACGAGCCCTTTTAATCGCCACAGGATCAAGATCGCATAATGCTGCCTCGGGAATGATTTCCTTACTCCAATCCAACCTAGAATTGTAGATGGTACGCATCCAGTCATGATAATCACGCAAGTTAGTTGTTGAACTATTTACCCTAATATAGGGGACATTCTGAAAGCAAGTCGGTTGCTCGGACGCAGCGGGAATAATAAAGACGGATACGGGGGATTTTTCATTTCCCTTGTAAAAAAAGCGTTCTACCTGAAAGTTAATCTTCGGAGTAATATTCACGCGAAGATAAAGTTCAAGGTGTTGATTTCCTTTCTTGGCAGTCGCAATATCAAATGACGTTCCAACAACTTCATAAGAATTGTCGTCCACACCGAAGAACAAATAGCCATTCTCTTCCCGTTCAAGACACGCACCATTAGAAAGTGCCGAAATGTACTTGCCCAAGTCTTCAGGACTCACATGATTGCTCTTGAACTCCAAGAAACGGTTTTCCATAGCAAACGTTTTTATACAGGAATCCAGCAGTTCTGTTAGCTCTTGGTCTCTAAATGTCATTTATTTTTCCGTTTTATGGCGGGAACGCCCCCGCGAAGGCGGACAGGGACACCCCCATCTATACTATAAAACGATTTCGCGGGGAAAATGAGCCAAACAGGGCGTGAAAATTTTGTTTACACAAATAAGGACGAGACGGTTCGCACACCATACTTCACAAAACAGTTGGCAAAATCAAGCAACAACTTGGCAAACTATTGCTTTTTGTTGGCAAACTTCTTGCGCAACAAAAGCACTGTCAAACCAGGTAATTATTCTGATATTCTAGTCATCGTTATAAATTACCTCGCCGGTAGCCAATAAGGCAATACGTTCCAGGTCAAATACCTTGCCGGCCCTGCCGTCCGGCCGGTCTACCGGCTTTATGACGCAGAACGAGCCTATGCCGTAGACTATATTCACTTCCGAATACAGGTCACGATATTTCAAGGTAAAGTTGTAATTTTCCCACTCGTCATCGTCGTCGTGCCATATGAAGTCGCCGAAGGCCTGGTTATACAGGTTCTGGTAAAAGAACTCCATGCACGTCCAGATTTCTTCCTTGTCCGCGCCTTCATAGCCGTACATCAGGGATTCCTCCTCAAACGACTTTCGTTCTTTTACGAGCTCGATAAGCTTTACCAGCCAGATCCCGCCTTCGAGGCTTCCCATATCCTCTTCGACAAGGGTTTTCCGTGTCATCTAATCGCAGTCCTTGCTGATAATATACTTTTCCTTGTTTAACTTTTAGGGCTTCGCCCAGCCTATTCTAAATATATCCGATTATTGCATTATGCGCAATAGCAACACTTTGGGTGTCTGAGCCGTCCCATCTAAATCATTGTTCGCTTTCCCAATTTCACGGTTTTGTCATTTGAAAGGCGCCTTTATTGCCACTTCAGGTTCAACCGACGCTTCGAAACAGCACAATCCGTCAAATATGAGTCTATCAGAACCTGGTACGGGATTCCCAATTCCTTTGCCATATTCTTAAAGTATTCGATTGCAGACAAGTTAAGTCTAATCGTAATCTGCTTCTTGAGAATCTTGGCATAAGGGTTCTTCACAGCCCTCATCTTCGCGAAGTCATATTCCTTTTTCATAATTCGTCTCCTTTCCGTTCATTCCAATAGTACTGAAATTCCTTTTTCGTAGCCCTGCGGGCACTTATTATACGATGAATTATATGTTCAGCGTCAATGCCACTGCGCTCAGTAAAAACAACAACCAGCGTTCTTAAGTTTGTCGACAAACCAATAAGAATAGACCGATCTTCTTGTGCCGAATGTTCTGCGTCAAAAAACACCCTGGCATGTTCATCTTCAAAACACGTCTTGGCTTCTTCAAACGAAATGTCATGTTTCCTTTGGTTCGCTGCATTTTTTCTTTCGTCCCAGATGAATTCTATCTGCATATAGAACTCCTGGATATAATTACAATATAATTATATTTCACACAGAAAGCAACATTTTCTTGTGGGAAAACTTTACGCTCCATTTTATAGTCCTTTTTCTGCGGGAACGCCCCCGCAAAGGCGAATAGAGACACCCCTATCTATACTATAAAACGATTTCGCGGCGAAAATGAGCCAAACGGGGCGTGAAAATTTTGTTTACACAAAAAGATCCCCGCCTTCGCGGGGATGACGAGAAAGGGTTACAAAGATCCCCGCCTTCGCGGGGATGACGAGAAAGGGTTACAAAGATCCCCGCCTTCGCGGGGATGACGCTTTCAGCGCGGGGATGACGAGAAGAGTCGCGGGGGTCGCCCCCATTTTTTGCAGCAAACAAACCGCGAAAAACGTCTAAAGACGACTCCGGCCAACAAGCATGTCACGCTTTTGTCATTTGAAGGGCGAGAGCCTACAGATTACAAACCGAATAAAGAGGTATATTCACCATCCAATCCTGGTCCTTGTAAGGTAAAAGCGAAAAGCGGATTGACTTTTCGGGATGGAACTTGTCATAGAACGCCTTGAGGCTTTGCGAGCGGACGTTCGTTTCTGCCTTGACTTCCACCGGGACGGCATTCATTCCTATTTGCAAAAGGAAATCTTGTTCGAAGGTCGCCTTATCCGTGCCGTAGTAATATGGTGTATAAGGGGTCTCGCATATAATCTGCTGCAAGACAAACTGTTCTGTCAGGGCTCCCTTGAACTCGACAAACAGACGACTTCCTTCCAAAATTGTTTTGATGTCAAGTTCGCTCATTGCCGAAAGCAGCCCTACGTCAAGCACGAACAACTTATATACCGAGAATTCCTTATATGCAGAGAGGGGCACGCGAGGTTCGTTTACGCGATTTACTTTGTGCACAAGCCCGCTATCAACAAGCCACTGAATTGCCACCTCAAAATCGCCGCTACGGGCACCCTTTTTCATTTTCCCAAAAAAGAATTTCCGGTTTTCCTTGGCGAGCTGCATGGGGATACTATCCCAGACCATGTTTATTTTGGGAAGTTCATTTGCGCTGGCATGCTTTCCGAAGTCGCCCCTATATTGGGTGATGATGGCGTTTTGCGCTTCACGGGCACTCTGAAAATCGCTGTTTTCTCTAAAGGCTTCGACTACTCCCGGCATCCCGCCGACATAGTAATAGTTTTTCAAGTGGTGCGTATATTTGTCGTGGAACACGCTGATTAGCGAATAATCCTTTGTCGCCAAAGCATCGGAGAGCGGCTTTTCACCGACAGCGCACAAGTACTCGCGAAAACTGAGCGGATGGAGCGACAAAAGATCCACTTTACCGACAGGGTACGATACGCCCTTATGCAAGGCGACTCCTAACAGCGACCCCGCCGCCATCACATGGTATTCGGGCGCGTCTTCGCAGAAATACTTCAGCGATTCGAAAGCCTTCAGCGCATTCTGTATTTCGTCCAAAATGATGAGCGTGTCGCCTGGCGTAATGGTCACGCCAGAAGCGATGTTCAGAACCGACAGCAGCCTTTTTACGTCGTAGTCAGATTCGAATTCCTTTGCAACAGACTCGTTATTATAGAAAGAAACATAGGCCACCTTCTTGTAGAATTGTCGGCCAAATTCCTTCATAAGCCAGGTCTTGCCAACCTGTCTGGCGCCCATAAGGACAAGCGGTTTTCGCCTTGGACTATCCTTCCACGCCTTCATTTTTTCTATTGCGAACCGTTCCACAAAGGTACCTCCAGGCTCAATATACATTTTTTCAGGGCTAAAATCAACAATATACTACATTTTTTCGTGACTAAATGGATGTTTTCCACACATTTTTTTGGGGCTTAAAAGAAAAAGCCCGGCGAAAAAGCCCGTTCAATGAACGGGCTTAAAGTGTTTTGTTGCGCGGGTCATGTATCCGGCGAATCGATTTCCTTCTTGAGTTCAAGGACGGTTGACTGGGGGAGCCCCGTATTGCGGGCCACTTTTTCAACAGAATCGCCGTCCAGAAGGAAATTCTTTGCCACTTCCTTCTTCGCTTTCCGGGCTGCGCCGTACTCCCAGTACGACTTGTCGATGTCTTTCATGATGTTGCTGAGCATATGAATTATTTTGCCGAATAAGGACGAGTCGTTTCGTTTTGTCATTTGATGGCGAGAGCCGCGTCCACTTTTTCGGCGGGAACGCCAATGGAACGGAGGTATTCCGCAATCCTAGCCTCACGGGCGGCGTTCTTTTCGCGTTCCTTCTGTGCTCCGAGCTTTTTGCCGCGACGAAGGCCGTTGCGCTCCGCAGCACGGCGACGGTCGCCGGCAGTAACAATACCCAGTGCCTGTCCTATACTCATGCGCATACGCAACTCCTCTACGACATTTTCGTCGATGTACTCTCCCAAAAACCTTCAAGCCGAGAGCAGCGGAAATGCTTGCATTTCCATTGCCGAGGCGAAGGGTTTTCTGCAAATATAGTTCAATTTTTTCGACAAGGGTAGCCCTCGATTCATTTTCCATCTTCGAGAGCATCCGAACAATTTGTTTCACGACACCTTTCAACTTTTCACCATCGAACGCGTACTTCATCACCAACGCGCCAACGGCTGCTTCAATGTTCTTTTCGGCAATACACTTGCTGTCGAGAATATCGGCAAGGTTCACAAGGACACATTCAAAAGGCAATTCGCGACCGTTGAACTCGCCCCTGAACTTCGCACGAAATTCTGCCATAGGGTCCCAGTCCTTCTGGCCGTTGTAGATGATGATAGCCTTCGTCGGGTACCAGCCGAAATCGGACGAGCCCTTGTTCACCATGATCTCGAATACATAGCGGTAGATTTGCGAGAGCACGTCCTTCTTGCGGTAGGACTTATGTTCAAGAAGAATACCCACGAAGATTTCGGGACCGTTCTTGAGACTCGCCTTGAAGGCAAGGTCCGCCTCGCCCCACTCCTTCACATTGCTGTAGTTACCGGGAATGAGTTCAAGGGTTTGCATATCGACTGATGCAAGCATCCTGCGGAGTTCAGGATTCCGGTACTGCGCAAGCCGCAGGAGGGCACGAGCATTCTCAGGGACAGCATAGATGTAACGGAAGAAGGGATCGTGCTTACGACGCACGGACACCTTCGGTTCTTTTTTCAAATCGGCTTTGTTCACAGCCATTTTATGGTCCTTTTGCGCGGCAATGCGACCGCTTCGCGGACAGGGACTCCCCTATCTATACTATAAAACGGTTTCGCGGCGAAAATAAGCCAAAAGAGGTGTGAAAATTTTGTTTACACAAAAAGATCCCCACCGTGGTGGCCACGCGCACTAAGCACTAAAGTGCTAAGTGCTGTCCGCCCGCCTGCGCGAGGATGACGAAAAAGGCTACAAAGATCCCCGGTCAAGCCGGGGATGACGAGAATGGTCGCGAGGGTGACGCTTTCAGCGCGGGGATGACGAGAAAAGAGTTCATTTTGGGTCTAGCAAAATTCCTATATTTACCGCATGCCCGCGAGCAACGAAAAATTCCTGGTCGGCCTTGTCGGCCCCGAAGTCCTCTCCGCAGTAGAGGCGGACGCGGCACACCCCGTGTCCATCGACATCGGGGCATGCAACGCGCTCGAAATCCGCTACGATTTCTTCCCCGAAAAGGAATGGCCCGCGCTTTCGAAGCGAGTGAGGAAAATCGCCCCGCACGCCATGCAGGTAGGCACCATCCGCCTGGAACGGGACGGCGGCAGGTTCCCCGACCGTGACGCGTACTCGCGCATCCCGCTCTGGTCAAAGATTCTCGCCGAGGGCGACGTACCAGAGTGGCTCGACCTGGAGCAGGACTGCCTGTACGACTTCAAGAACCTGAAGAACCTCGCCGACCTGCGCAAGACAAGGGTTCTCGTATCGCAGCACAACTTCTTGCGCATCCCGAGCCAGCAGGAACTGGACGACTTCGCCCGCGACTGCCTGCGCGTGAAGGCTGACGGCCTCAAGATTGCCGCCATGAGCAACGGCGACACCGACTGCGAGCGCCTGTACAAGTTCGCGCGCATCCACTCGCAGAACTTCGAGCTCTTCGCCGCCTTCGGGATGGGCGAAACGGGCAAGGCGAGCCGCGTGTGGTCGCTCAAGGAAGGGGCGAACCTCACCTACGGGTCTATCGGGCAGGCGCAGGCCCCCGGCCAGGTGGACGTCCTGAAAATGGCACGCGCCCTCCGCGAGCTCCCCGGCCTCACCACCCCCGCCGACGTGCTGAATTCCTTCGCGAAATTGTAGTTTTTCTTAAAAAAACGCACTTTTTGCAGTCAAAATCTTATTTTAACTATACATCTATACAAAACCCGGCCTTATTTTGCTAAAATGTTGGTGGAATAGAGTAGAGGAATAGAAACATGCGACTTTCTGAAAGATTCGTCGACAACTGCATCTTGATCAACTCCGCGAGTACGACCAAGGAAGCTGTCCTGAACGAACTGGTTGACACCCTGTGCAACGCGTACAAGCTCGAGCACCGGGACGAGATTTTCGAAGCCGTATGGAACCGCGAGCAGAGCCGTTCCACCGGTATCGGTTGCGGACTTGCCGTCCCCCACGCAAAGATTGACTACGTGGACCGCATGTGCATGGTGGCCGCCACCATCGAGAAGGGGCTCGACTTCCAGTCGTTCGACGGGGAGCCCGTCTACCTGCTTATTCTCATCGTGAGCCCGGGCAACACCGTGGGCCCGCACCTCAAGGCGCTCTCCTCCGTGAGCCGCCTCCTGGCCGACGGCAACGTGCGCAAGGACCTCATCGCCGCCAAGACCCCGGCAGAGTTCCTGACCATCCTCCGCGCCGCCGAGGACAAGTACCTGTAGTTGGTCACTGGTCATTGGTCAATAGTTATTAGATCTGCGCCATCAGGGCCTTGCTTCTGCTAATGACTAACAACTAATGACTATTAACCACGTATCCCTTGACACCCGAAACAAACTTTTATATATTTGCACCCACCTCGGACGGTTAGCTCAGTTGGTTTAGAGCGCTGCTTTCACACGGCAGAGGTCACTGGTTCAAATCCAGTACCGTCCACTCAAGGAAGGCCCGTACATGCGGGCCTTTTTTGTTATCTTATACGCTCAAGAAAACTGCAACCTGCGCACGAGGTCGGGCATCTAAAAGGCATGAACAACAGAAAGGCTATAATTCTCGCAGCCCTCATGACGGCAGCCCTCGCCCAGGCAGACACCTGGACTCTCGAAGCGTGCCTCAAGCAGGCCAAGGAAAAGAGCCTCTCGCTCGAATCCGCGAAACTGCGCGAACAGCAGGCCGAAATCAACATCAAGCAGGCGAGCGTCAGCAACCGCCCCACCGTTTCGGCAAGCATACAGAACACGCTCTACGACCACCCGTTCGTCCACGACGAGGACCACTACCGCCTGAACCTCGGCATTTCGGGCTCGTACACGCTATGGGACGGCGGGGTGAGCGGCGCCACCGTCGAAGTGAACCAGCTCAAGAAGCAGTCCGCGGCACTCGCCACAAAGCAGACCGAACGCAGCATCCAGGAGAGCGTGCTGAACGCCTACATGAGCCTGCTCGCCGCACAGGAAAACCTCCGCACGGCAGACGCCTCCGTGGAACTCTCGCAGGCGGAATTCGAGCACTACGGCAAGCTTTTCGAGGCGGGCTCCATCACCAAGAAGGACCTCACGCAGAGCCAGTCCAACGTTTTGCAGAAGCAGGTGGCGCAACTCTCGGCGCAGCTTGCGGTAAGTACCGCGAAGACAACTCTCCGGCAGCTGCTGGAACTAAGCGACGACGCCGAGTTCGATATCTCCGCGCCGGAATCCGCAATTGCCTCCCCCGATTCTCTTGAACCGCTACCCGCGCTCGCCGACCTCAAGAAGGCGGTCAGGGAACAGCACCCGGGCCTCAAGTCCGACAGCGTCTCGGTCCGCGCGGCGAAGAAGAACACCGAGGTCGCGGGCAAGGGCAGTTCCATCACGGTGACGCTCGGGGCTAACTCCAGCACGGGCCTCCAGGCTTGGGAGTCGGGCGCATACGGCGACCAGCTCAAGTACGGCTGGCAGAACTCCGTATCGCTCGGCATAAACATCCCCATATACGATGGCGGTTCCACGAACAACAAGGTGCTTCTCGCGCAGGTAAGCGAGAGCGAGGCCGGCCTCAGCATGCAGGAAACCGCCAAGAACCTCGAGAACAACATCGAGAAGCTCTACCTGAACGCGGTGAGCGCCGACATGCAGTGGAAGGCGGCAATACTCCAGGTGGAAGCCGAGAACGAGGCGCTCCTGGTGGCCGAGGAACAGCGGAACGCTGGCGCCCTCACCTACACCGACTACCTCACCCAGAAGAACAACCTCGAGAAGGCGCAGGTGACGCTCGTGAACGCGAAGTACACGAGCCTGCTCGCCCGGAAGGTGCTCGACCTGTACCAGGGCAAGCTGGACTAAGGCGCGGGCGACCGTCAAGGCTCGCGGACAACCGCCGCGTTCCGTTCATAAAACTTTACATTACGTGGATAAATTGTCCATGAACTTCTCGTTTACGCGAAGCGAAAAACGCCCCTATTAGAATAAATTTCTTAGTGGCGTAATGGGATAACCAAAAAAGGAGTGTTGAAGATGAAAAATCTTCTGGTTATTGGAGTGTCCCTCGCGGTATCGACCGCTTTCGCATATACCGTAAGCGGCAAGGTCACCGACGAAAGCAGCATGCCCATCAAGGGAGCCCAGGTCACGCTGGTCAAGGAAAACAAGACCACAACAACGGACAACAAGGGCGAATTTACCATTCACGAAGAGGAAGAAACCATCGGGCTGAAGGGAGCCGCGGTGCACAACCCGGGTTTCATCAGCATCAATTCGGGCATCCTCTCGTATTCGCAGAACGGGAGCAGCTCGGTGCAGGTGCGCATTTTCGACCCGCTGGGCAACAAGGTTTTCAGCCAGACGCTCTACGGTTCGGGCCAGGTGGACCTTTCCTCCGGCGTGAAGGCCAAGGGCACGTACTTTGCGCAGGTCTCCATGGGTAGCGCGAAGGAAACCATCCGCTTCAATGCAAGCGGCACCTACACCAACTCTTTCGATAGCGAAGGGCGCGCACTCCTCAAGGAAGTCCAGCAGGGCGAAGCGCTCCAGTTCGTCGCCGAAGGGTACGACACTCTCTCCGTCCCGCTCGGCACGCTCGACACTACGGTAGACGTGAAACTCACGAAGACCACCCCGGCCGAAGAACAGTTTGCATTCGGCTATGCATTGAAGAACGACCCGCGCCCGAGTAAGGGATGCGGCAAGAACTCCACGCTGCAGTCGACTGGTTCCGTCGAAAACGGCAAGAAGTACAACCTGAATGTCGGCGGCAAGAACCGCACGTTCTTCATCACCTTGCCAAAGAACTACGACAACAACAAGCCGCACAAGCTCCTCATCGCTAACCACTGCATGGGCTCCAAGGCCGAAGACTTCGTGCACCACAGCCCGGACTACGACCACCCGACTCCGTACTATGGCCAGCAAGTGCTCGACAAGAACGGCGACTACATTTTCGTCGCTCCGCAGGGTAACGACAACGGTACTTGGAACGGCAAGGAAGACCACCAGTTCGTCGACGAAATGATTACCGCGATGTTCGACAACTACTGCGTTGACACCACCCGCGTGTTCGCCACAGGATTTAGCTTCGGCGCCATGTTCACGAACTCTCTCGCTCAGGACTTGCAAGAAAGACTCCGCGCTGTAGCCGTCTACGCAACTGCAGACTACAACATTTGGCTCCCGTCTGCAGGAACAGGTCGTTATGACGCCAAGAACTTGCCGATTGCCTGGATGGGCGTGCATGGCAAGAGAGACGGCATGTGCAACTACGACCGCGCAAAGACCAGCGCCCTCCCGAGAATCCTCAAGCGTAACGGCAAGGCCGACGCCAATGGCAACTTCACCGATGCCAGCAGCGAAAAGCCGCAAGAATTCAACGGCACAGCAGGCCACCTCTGCTATGACTTCACGACTGTCGACCCGCGCTTCCCGGTCAAGTGGTGCAGTTGGAACGGCGAACACCAGTGGACAGCACATGACGGCCCCAACACGGGTACCGGACAGGGCTGGCAGAACACCTGGGTTCCTGAAGAAGTTCACAAGTTCTTCGAACAGTTCTAAAGAGTTACCTCCATAACCAACCCAGAACGGCTCCCGCAAGGGGGCCGTTCACTTTTTACCTAGATTATCGCGGGAAGGGGATGCCATTTCTAGATTATCGCGGGAAGGGGATGCCGCGGGCATTTTAAAATGAAATGTAGAGTGTTTCGGGTGCGAAACGGCGCGTGCGGCTTTTTGAAACGGCGGGGAGCGGTTTTGGCATGAACACGCTGTCAAAGTGGCTTTTTTCGCTAAAAAACGGCATTTTTGATTTTCACGACGCGCTGGCTCCCGTTTTGGCACGAAGTTCGCTTATAAGGGAGTGAACAAGAAACAAAGGGTCACGCAAAACGGGCCCGCAACCAAAAGAGGTAAAATTATGATCAACGCACAGATTCTCCCGACCGCATTCTATGGCATCCAGAACTTCCTTGACAACCTCAACGCTGAAGCCGCCAAGGGCGAATGCACCTACACGCCGAAGGCCGACTACTACGAGACCGAAAACGGCTTCGCACTTGAAGTCGAGCTCCCGGGCGTCAAGAAGGAAGACATGAACATCCAGGTCGAAAAGAACATCATCACCGTCAAGGCGACGCGTGTCCGCAGCAAGGACGAGAAGTTCACCTTCGAACGCAGCTTCCGCTTGGCCGACGACATCGACACCGAGAACATCAAGGTATCGCTCGAAAACGGCATCTTGAAATTCGACTTGTCAAAGAAGGCACAGGCCGCAGCCCGCAAGCTGACCATCGGCTAATCGATTAAAAGTGTACTCCATTGATCGATCTCCTTAGGGGACTCCCGGTTTACGCCGGGAGTTCTTTTTTTGCGTACATTTTGCCGCCGTTGCGGGTAATTTTGCCGCCGTTGCGGGTAATTTTGCCGCCGTTGCGGGTAATTTTGCCGGCAAAAGCAGACCAAATGCAGACTTTTCGCCCTTTGGGTCTGCTCAATTTCAGACAAATTCACAAAATTTATGTCAAAAAGTGTCTTTTTAACG